>DJGJ01000036.1 GCA_002432715.1 Sphaerochaeta sp. UBA5849
TTGTTCTCCTTCACGATCTGGAAGATCTGGTACCATATCTGGTTCACCTGTTTCATGTATTCACGGCTCATCGCCACGTACGGAGAAGCGATCGCAGCACCGGTGGTCGGGTGCTTAGCGAGGAAGCCGTACTCGCTGACTGCCATCTCGCACTGGATCCATCGCGCTACAGCCATCGCGTACTGGTGTATGATCTGGCTGCTGACTAAATTCTCACAGCGTCTGGTCTTGAGCCAATCCCATGTCTCCTGGAAGACCTCTGCAGCATCGAGCTCGATGCCACTCTTCTGGGTGACCGTCATGTAATATTTGACCTCAGGCATGTCCGCGCCCTCGAGCTCGGGAGCCTCGGGCAACTGCACCACACGGGCAGCTTTGCCTTCGTGGATCTTCTCTGAGAGAGCCTTGGGTTTCCTCCCTGCACCGACGCGGGCACCGCCACGGTTGGTACCGTCTTTTGCCATGTCGCACCGCCTTCGTATGATGAGGGGGGTCAATCCCCCGTTTGAATTCCAATTTTTCCGCGTGATTGCCCCTGCCCGTTGTACACCACATATGGTGTAGAGATTCAGATACCCCTAGGGTTGGCGCTACTAATAGTTACCTTTTAACGTTCCATCGGTCTCTCTGGCGCCCGTGGAGGGCTGAGTGGCACCTGTTGCATAGTGCCATGAGGTTCTCCTCGTCATCCGTACCACCATATCTAGTGGCAGTGATATGATGGGCAACCGTCGCTCGTGTAAGGCGTCCCTCTCTCCTGCACAGCTCGCAGAAGGGATGCCCTTCAAGGAATGTTTTCCGGGCCTTCCTCCAAGAGGATCCGTAGCGCTTGTGGGTGCCGGGATCACGTTGGTTGCGTTCGTAGGTGCTCGCAGCCTCTTTCGCATGCTCCGCGCAGTACCGACCGTCGGTGAGATGTGGACAGCCTGGGTGGCTGCACGGTCGCTTGGGCTTGTAGGGCATGAGGGGTACTCCTTGGGGCAAAAAGAAAGCCCGGGAGGAATTCCCGAGCTCTCGATTGGACTTGTCTGAGTGTACAGTAGCGTGGAACGCGAACTGAGCACAACTGTTATTTTCTGATAATTTAACGATTGGATACAAGTGTTCCTGGAGTGATTACGGTTCATATTGTGAATTTTAGGAAACGATAATCTGTGCTATCCTAAGTAATAGAATTTTCTATGGTTATTACTGAGAAAGAAATGGCAGTCGGGTTGATTTTGTTGAAAAGCCTACAAAAGGATTGAGATCCATGAATATTAAAGAATTTGAGAAAGTCTATTGGGGATATTATCTACATCTAGAAAACCGATTTCTGATCACGGGAGATTATGTTTCTTTCGATGAAACGAATTATGGAACGTTCTCGAATGAGTATGTTGCACTTTTACAGACGGTTTGTTCAGAGATCGACGTAATACTCAAGGATATGTGTGGGTATCCAAGAGCCAATAATAAAACAATGAAAGATTATGCAGTTGATATAAAAAGCCGATTTCCCTCTGTTGAATCAGAAAGGATTCTAATAAACTACTTCAACTGTGAGATCAAGCCATTTGAAAACCTTTCTGGAACAATGGTTTGGTGGAAAAATTACAATGCTGTTAAACACGATCGTATTAATAACTTTGATGCTGCTAACCTGCAATCAGTTGTTGGTTCTCTTGCTGCGCTTTTTCTACTGAATAGACTCTATTTGAAATCAATAGATACAAACGCATACCATTTCATTATTCAGTCAAGATTATTCAAGAATCCTGATTGGGATGATAAGGGACTTCAAATGGGATTCAAAGTAAAGGATGGGCATTTAGTTTCGATCTTTCCTGATGATGATAATAATTAGACTATCATTTTGATAAAATTAAGACCATATTCTGTAGCTTATGAATATTCCACCCAGGAATAGGGTGGAACAAAATATCATATAGAAGGAACCCTCACCAGCGCCAGCGCCTTCCTATGCAGGTGGTAGATGTAGTCCTGGCTGTAATTCAGTTGGGCTGCGATCTGGTCCCAACCTAGGAAGGTGATGTAACGCATCTCCAGCAGCGTCTCGCACTCCATGCTGTTCACACTCCGGATCGCTTCAGCGATCTCTGTCTTGAGACGCATCAACTGTGCGATGCTGGTGTTGATTTCATTTTCCAGTTCGGTGATCCGTACCACCGCCTCCTCCACGGGAGATCGACGGATCGACGGAGCCTTGGGGACCTCTGTGAGTTTGGGGGAGACGTAGACGGCATGGCTTCTGAGCCAATCGAGCTGGCGTTCCTTGGTCTTGATGCGCTTGTCCAGATACCATGCCTGTGACAGATATTCCTTTGTTTTCATGCTCTTGCCTCCTGTAGGTGAATCTTGGTGAAGTCGGGGTTGATGTCACACAGGAAACCAAACCACTCGCTCTCAAAAAACCGCTCGATCTCATCCTTCGTCGCCCATGCATATAGGTAATCGGGGTTGTCCTCCAGCTGGGACATCGCCTTGTGCCAGTCCATCACAGCTCGATCTATGATTGCTGCAGCCAGCTGTCTCATGCTTGACTCTGTCATCGAGTGCCCCCTGTAAGTTCGGCCTTCACCGCCTCGATCAGAGCATCCTGGGTTAGTGCCTTACCTGAAAGAACCTTTATGATGCGCTCATCGATGGTATTCTCGGTGATGAGATGTTGGACCACCACGGTCTCGGACTGTTGCCCCTGACGCCAGAGGCGCGCTACCGTCTGCTGATACAGTTCTAAGCTCCAGGTCAGTCCGAACCAGATCAGGCAATTGCCACCGCTTTGGAGGTTCAGCCCGTGTCCTGCCGATGCGGGGTGGATCAACCCGACCGGGAGTTTTCCCTCATTCCACTTTTTGAGGCTTTCGCTCGTATCCAGAGTTGAAAACGACACGCCAAGCTTCTCCAGCCTCCCCGCAATCCGCTGAAGGTCGTGCTTGAACCAATAGGCCACCAGTACGCTTTGTCCGTTTGCTGCTTCGATGAGGTCCTCCAATAGATCAAGCTTTCGGTCATGGATGCCGATCGTCGCCCCGTCGTCGGTGTACACAGCCCCATTTGCCAGCTGCAGCAGTTTGCCGGACAGGCTGGCGGCATTGGCCGCTGTCACCTGTCCCCCTGAGGAATCCAGGACCAGATCCTTCCTTAGTTTCTCATAGACCATCCGCTCCTCATCTCTGAGGGTGACGCGGTACTCATTGGTGATCAGCTCAGGCATCCTGATATGGTCCTGGGCCTTCATGGAGATGGTAATGTCCTCGATCGCTTGGTAGATCCTTTCCTCGGCACCGGGGGCGGGCTTGTAGCTGAACACCACCTGGCCGCTGCGCTTGTCTGGGGAGAAGTACGCATCACGGTAAGCTCCGATGAACCTTCCCAACCTCACGCCCTTGTCCAACAGCTTGAACTGGGCCCAGAGGTCGATCAGGCCGTTGCTTGCCGGGGTACCGGTCAGGCCAACGATGCGCTTTACCACGGGACGGCGCTTCATCAGAGCCCTGAAGCGCTTGGAGCGGTGGTTCTTGAACGACGAGAGCTCGTCGACGACGACCATGTCGAAGTCGAAGGGCAGGGTGCTCTCTTCGATCAGCCACTGCACGTTCTCTCGGTTGATAATGTACAGGTCAGCCTTGCGCCCTAAGGCAGTAAGGCGCTCGGCGGTACTTCCCACGGCCACTGACGGAATCAAATCCCCAAGGTGATCCCACTTGCCGATTTCCGTAGGCCAGGTATCCCGTGCAACTCGAAGGGGTGCGATGATCAGGACCTTGTGTACCAGGAAAGAATCGAACAGGAGGTTGGAAAGGGCCGTCAGGGTGATGACCGTTTTGCCAAGTCCCATCTGCAGCAATACCGCCGCCACGGGGTGCTGTTCTATGAAGTCGCTCGCATACTGTTGGTAGTCATGCGGTGTATATGTCATTGATGATCTCCTCTATCTGCTCTCTGGAATCCAGCACGTATGCCTTGAACCCCAGACCCTTCAGCATTTCATGCCTTACCCGTTGGAGTGCCCTCATCTTTTTGCCTGCGGCCTTCACTTCCACAAAGCCGCACCGCCCGCCGGGCAGCAGCACCAATCGGTCAGGCATCCCATCGAAGCCCGGGCTTATGAATTTCACAGCCCGACCTCCCTTCTTTTTCACAGTCTTCACCAACTGCAGTTCGATCTCTTTCTCAAGCATATTCCCCGTCCATGATGTCAAACGCGAAGTGCTGGGCTACTAGGAAGGACGTCATGCGCGCATTGTCCTTCCAGTGGTATCCCTCGCCGTCGATCTCAAGACGGTAGTACTCACGTCCGCGAAAACTGTCGGTGTCGATCACGAATTTGCGGTGCTTATAGCGCAACACCCATCGTTTCTCAGATGCTTCAACCCACTCCTTCTTCAGGAAGTTTGACTTGCGTTGGCTCCTTCTTCGAACCTCGCGTTCACGTTCTTTAGCACCAAGGATGTCCTCCTCCATGATGCCCGCGCAGATGCATCCCGTGCTCAACATCTGGGAGAACTCTGGGTGCTCCATCACATGGACATACCGCACTCTCGTACACCCACAGAGTTCGCAGGTGAAGTCATCCGACTCGTGATCGCTGACCCGGACGCAACGCCACCCGGTCAACGGTGCCCCGAGTTCCCACAGCGTCCTGCGACATTTTGCTATGTAGGGTGAGTTCTCCAAAGCTGCCATGCTCTCATCGAGCGTGGCACATCCATACCTCAGTATTGTGGTGAAGATGTGCGGGAACGGTTTCGGCAAGAAGTAATTGGGTGGTCCTGTTTTCGAACTCCCCTCAGCTGATCTTGGTCCCCGCATTCCATTCTCTTGCTCAAGCATTGCTCCTCCAATGCGGGACAGGTGGACAGCCGGGACAGTGTGTCCTATATATGTATACGCGTGTGTATGGGTGCCCATGTTGCATTCCCCCCTCTCCTAGCAGCTGCATACTCTTATTGAGTTGTTGCTGTCCATCTGTCCCGAATCCCCTGTTATTCGTTTTCTGTGAATGAATTGCATCACTGGACAGTGTGGGGACAGCCTTCATCATAAGCTGTCCCGGAGTTGCAGCTGTCCCGTGTGTAGCCTCTCTGACGCCCGTAGATGGGGAAGTGGGCTCGGGGGGCCCTGTCCCAACCCTCGATGTGTTGCATGATGGCGGTAAGCAGGTATGATTCGTTTTTGGACAGGAGTGCTGGATCCTTGTTCAGGCATTCGCACCAGATCTCCATGTTGCAAACCGTACTTCTTCTGACAGTGCCCTTCGCCGTCATGCCAGTGTTCCTTTCGGAGAGGAACGCGCGTCGTTCATACATATCCATCGCATCCCAGTTCTCGGGAAGCAGGGTATCAAGGAATATCCTGACAAGACCCTCACGGTCATCGTTTTCCATAGCTCCTATCTGCACGGCCTCGGCCTCATCAAGGAAGTCTCCCTCGAGATACAGCTTTTCCCCGCTCTCCCAGATGGCCTTTGCCTCCGCCCAGAACTGGGTTCGGTATGCTTCAGTGGGTTGCCACACCATCCGGTGACGTTCCAGGTGCGACTTGATGACCCAATACCGCCGGTTACCGGTGATATCGCGCAGGTACCCGTGTTCGCCGTTGACCGTCGCGATGATCACGCTCTGGCGCGGGTGGCTTTCGACCGTCTTGCCGTAACTGGGGCGGTATTGGTCGTCGGAGGTGGAGAAGAACGCCTTCACGCGTTCGATGTCGGCTTTCTTCATGCCGGCCAGCTCCCCGATCTCCGCGATCCAAACTCCCTGCAGCTTCTCAGCCCCTGCCTTTGACTCCATGTCAGCCAACGAGAGGGTTTCCGAGTAGTAGTCACTTCCCACTAAGTCCTTGACGATCGTGCTCTTGCCGATACCTTGCTCGCCGTCGAGCACCAGGACATTGTCGAACTTTGTTCCCGGGTGGTATATGCGAGCCACTGCTGCAGCAAAGGTCTTTCGGGTCACTGCCCTGACATAGGGAGTATCGTCGGTTTTTAGGTAATGGATGAACAGTTCCTCGACCCTCTTGACGCCATCCCATGGTGGAAGGCCGTTGAGATAATCGCGGATAGGGTGGAAATGGCGATCGTCTGCGATCTTCGTGAACGCCACATCGTGATTGCGGCTTGAGAATGCGAGATAGCGGGAGTCGATGAGAGACTTCAATTGAGCCGTATCTGCATCACGCCAGAAGCTGTTTCCCACCGGCCTGTCCCAAGGCAGCTTAGATGTGACTTGGATGCGCCCCGCCAGGTCGTTGAATGCGAACCCTGCGAAATCTGGATCGTTGCTGAGGATCAAGTTCAAATTCCATACACTGTTCTCCAACAGACTGCTTCGCGGCATGTAGCGCAGTTGTTTCTCCCAGTCGCCATCGGATGAGAAATCGACATTCGCCTCAGCACGTCGTTCATGGGTGATCAACGTCTTCACACGCTCATCCTTACTTACCAGGTCTGCCATCTCCTTGAAGGACTTCTTCGCATCGTCATCGCCAAAATGGTGGATCCTCACGAGGTCGAAGGCGTTGAGCCTCCGTCCACAAGCGGGATCGCTGGCATGGAAGGATTGAGCGAACTTGCCTTCATAGATCGCCAGCCCCGAGGTGCTGTCGGCGGGGATGTAACTGTATCTTTCCTCTCTGGTCGTAGGTTCGTAGATGTGTGCAAGAAACGTTTCGATGGCATCCTGGATAGGGAAGTAGGCACGGCAGAATGCTCCCACGAGCCCTTCCTTCACAAGTGGATCCTCCTGCATCTTGTCCGATGGCGGACGCACGGTGCTTTCGCGGGAAGAGGTGGGCAGGAGCGAGCAGTCTTTCCAATCTGGATAGGATGATAGGAACACATCGGGATCAAGCCATGGACCGTCGATGCGATCGAATATGTACTCTCCGTTGGAGGGAGTGGTCGGCCAATACATCAGCTGATGGGGGCGATAGGAGCATTCATCGAATTGGTCGATGTCCCACCCGGCAGCCAGGTGCCTGGCGATTGCCACGTATTCATCGGAACTTACGTCCCGGCTTAGCGGGACGAGAATGCGTACTCGTGGATTCTCCGGGGTATGTCCGTGGGTGGTATAAAGGCAGGCGGCGTAGGGGCACTGTGTCTTGAACGCTGACACGAAATCCATGCGCGCACGGTCCGCATCGAAGGCCAGCATCGATCGGCTTACGACGTTCTCCCGCCGCCGCCGGTTATCCTTCAGCTGTCCGGCGACGAAGCCACCCTTGTCCTTCACCTGATCGCGTTGTGTCTTGGGGAGTTTGGGATACTCCTGGACGGACTCGGTCGTGCGGATGGTGGTTGACAGACGATCGCATAGGGCGTCGAACGTGGTAGTTTTGTTGCTCCATGTCTTCGCATGACAGCTGTTGCCATAGGCGATATTCAGATCTCTCATAGGTCCTCCTTCAGGAAGTCAGTCCAAGCGGTGAGCGGATAACTGTTTACAGTTCCGAAGCGTTCATCGTTCGTTTCGCATGCACGTATCTCGATCGCTCGTGATCGGCAGAAAGCCGACAGCTGTTTGCCGATGGCCTGGGATTGTGCAAGATTCCAGTGTTTTCCGAAAACCTTGTTGTACTTTGCCACAGTGTAGAACTGCAGTGAGGCATTCAAGGCGATCTCGAGGGTTTCATTTTCCTCCGTGAGGTCCATGATCCGTCGCTGCGCCTCGAGTGCTTTTTGGTGTGCGATCTGCAGTGCTCGTTCCATGATGTGTTCGGGAGAGTTCCATGCTTCCTCTACGGCAATGAAGTACCTTCGGAATTTTCGGCCCATCTCAGAGCGCTGAAGCATACACAGTTCCTTTGCCATGGCGACGGTGATCTCATGATCGATGCCCGGACGGCCTCCGGTACTTTCGCGCAAATTTGTGCGAAAGTCCTTTTCCTCTTCAAATCCGTACCGGCACATGCGTGGAAACCAGTCCCTGTAAGGTGTCACTACATTTAATGCTGCATGCAGGTCCCTTGCACTGACCGTAGGAACCGGGGTTTCATAGTTGATGGGAATCAGCGTATCTGATGAAGGGGATGCTCTTTCACTGGAATGGCACACATCGTTGTTGCACCGGTCTTGACTATAACAGGGTAAGGTTTTTCGACTCATAATTATTCCTCCTTCTTATTGCCGAAAAACCGTACCCTTTGAAGTTGGGGAAAGGGAAACCACAGAGGAGGAATTGAAATGATCAAATGTTCCTGGGATCGGTCTCAAGGCAGTCGCTGCCGAAAAATCTCACCTTGTATCCCTTGCAGCGAGCCCTATCAATCTCAATTTGCATTCCTGTACTGATTCGTTCTCCAAATACCCATACCTCCGAGCATTTGCTCATGAGCACAATGCCGAAAAACATACCCAGGTCGCGTTCGCTCTGAAGCGCGTCATTAAGAAACTGGGGATAGAGCAGGTGAGGGGTTATCGGAAGATAACCTTTCTCGACAGCAAAGCGGCTGTAACGTCGGGCATGGAACACATTCTCTTCGATATTTCCAGCATATGGAGAGCAGATATATACCATGGGATGATAATCAAAATGTGGTCTGGCTTGTTTTTCAATAGCCTTCATAGCCTCATATGGAGTCCTATCCATATATCCTTCCTTGTTGCGTATATTCATATTCAGTCCTTCTTGTAAAATTTGGTCTCAAAGCCATCTGCATTGAGTAGCAATCCCTCTGCCCATGATGGTGATGCCGCCATGGAAGCCTCGATGTCTTTCAGTTCCACTTCATCAGGTGCCTCGATGACGATCTCGTCATGGATGTGCATGCAGATCCGATGATCCTTGAGTTGCTGCATCGAGTAGCAGAGAATGTCACGGCTGATTGCCTGTACGATGTTCTCCACCACCTTGGGCCCATATGTTTCGATGCGTTCCCATTTCTTTGTGGCTCCCACACCCTCATAGGTTACGCAATCGCTGCCAAAATCATTGGTACCCATACGGGGCTTCACGTAGGCAAGCCGTCTGCCTGATGGCAAGGTGATGAACAGGAAGCCACTCTCATATGAGAACCTGATGCCATGTGTGTTGGTCGACATCCTTTCCTTGACCGCTTCCTTAACCACCTTGTCCACATCCCACCAAAGCTGGACGATGTTCGGATTGGATTGACGCCACACATCCACCAATGGCTTGAGCTCATTCTCTTCAAGGCCCATATCCAGAGCGCCCATCGCCTTCAGAGCTCCCACCGACCCGCCGTAACCGAGTGCCAATTCGGCAATTTTCCCTTTCTGCCTCAGATGGGCATTCTGGCCATGTTTCTCTACAGGGACCTTGAACATTTGTGAAGCCGATGCACAGTAGATGTCGCCATTGCCCGCAAAGACCTCCATGCGCCAGGTTTCCCCTGCAAGCCAGGAGAGCACTCTTGCTTCGATGGCTGAGAAGTCCGAAACAATGAATCGATATCCGTTTCTGGGGATGAATGCGGTACGGACCAATTGGGACAATGTGTTGGGAACATCGGAATACAACATCTGCACCGCTTCATACCCACCGCTATTCACCAAGGTTCTTGCAGTCTCCAGATCCACCAGATGGTTCTGGGGTAGATTTTGCATTTGCACGAGTCTTCCGGCCCACCGCCCGGTACGGTTTGCCCCGTAGAACTGGAACATGCCCCTAGTCCTGCCATCGCTGCAAACTGCGTTTTCCATCGCCTGGTACTTCTTCACCGACGACTTGGCAAGCTGAAGCCTGAGCTCGAGCACTTCCTGTATCTGGCGCGGGGCATCCTGCAAAGCTGCCTTCACATCCTTCTTGCCAAGAGAATCGACTTCAAGACCGTTCTCTGACAGCCAGGTTTTTACCTGGGATACCGAGTTGGGATTCTCCAAATCAGTGAGCTCCTTCATCCTCGCAATCAACTCTTCTCGGGCACGTTTGTCCATCTTGATTGCATTACCCACGAGATTCTTGTCGACCAACACACCCCGGTCGTTGATGCCTTGATCAAGGCGGTACTCATCCCAGATGGCATCGGGAACCGGAAATCGGCAGAGGCGCTGATGGATGGCAATCTCAACCTCGACATCGCGCTTGTTGTACTCGATGAACAGTCTCCATTTGTCAGGTGCATCATCAGCCTCATTCCTGGTACGCCCGCCGTTGGTGATAGTAGGATTGCATGGTGTGCAGAAGTATCTGATCAGATCCTTGCCCTCGGAGAGCTTCTGTCTCTGAAGACCGAGCACTGCACCGACGCCCATTAGCGATAGGGGTAGTCCCAGATACGCCGACCAGATCATCGTGCAACGCCAGGAGGACGGATCGAGATAAGTACCTGTCGGCAACCCCAAATGGCGGGAAAGACAAATGCGTTCGAAGGTTGCATTGAATGCCCATTTGATGATGCCATCGTCTGAGATTGCCCTGATTATATTTTTGGGGATTTTTGCTCCCCGGGCGAAATCGACGACCTTCACCTCCCCGCCGTCCACGCTATAACCGAACAGGAGGATCTCGAAGTCCTCTGCCTCGCAGTAACGGTAAACTCCGCTTTTGGCTAGATTGATCGAAGAATATGTCTCGATATCGATGCTAAGGTAGTTCATCCTGATCTCCTGGTAACAAAGTTGGGTTTCAAGTAAGCACGTACGAAAAGGACGGTAGCATATTGCCACCGTCCTCTTGTGAAGAGATCAGGCAAGGAAATCATCCTCGTCGTCGGTGGCGAAGTCGCTCTCGGCACTCGCCTTACCGCCCAGAGGCTCTCCCTCTTTAATCAGCTGCAGGTTCTGAAGCCCGCACGCAATACCGCGGTTGCCGTTGGAGTTGAACGCATAGAAGGTGATCGAGGCCCGTCCGTAGACACCCGAATACACATCGCTGCGGTTCAGCACGGGATTGCAATCCGCATCAACGATACCGGGTGCGGTGGCACTGTTGGCATTGATGAAGAACGCATTCTCGTAAGCTGGGTCATCCGGGCGGTCGATATCCCCATCGCGCAAGGGAGTCTTCAGCGATGCAAGGGACGGGGCTGTTCTTCCGTTGCCTTTGAGCTTTGCCTCGCCTTCCTTGTACGCAGCCTCGATGGCAGCCTTGATTTTCTGCACAGTTGCCTTGTCACTTTTGGGGATGATCAGGGAGACCGAATACTTCGGAGACCCTCCATTGATGGACTTGGGCTCCCACACATTTGCATAGGACCATCTGGTGTTCTTTCCGGTGATTACCTTCATTGGATTTGCGATTGTTGACATTACTTTTCCTCCATGTCGTCAAAGTCGTTGATTGTGATAGCCGGTCTTTTATCGCTTTCCGGTACGAGCGTCGGTTTGCCTTTGGGCTTGTAGATGAATGGGCCCAAGATCTCTTTGAATCGTGTTCTTCCCAGCAATTCGGTCATCGCTGTGATTCCCAGTACCTTGTGTTCGTAGGGATCGAATCCAGAAGAGCTGACTGCCTCAGCGACGGCCTGCTCATCGGTGTACTTGCGTATCGATCTACCTTCGACCAGTTTGAAACCTTCCAGTTTTCCTCCTCTACCCAATACCGAAAGAGCGTACCCCTTGATATCGCTTACCCAAGAAGCCAACTCGTCAGCTTGCCTCAGGACCTCTGCAATCTCGTCATCTCCCAGGAGTACAGGCTCTGCGAACTCGTAGCGAGCGAGATCCAGGTTTGCCTCGGCACGCTTGCGGCAGGTGGCTTTTACCTTGCAGAAGCGGCAATGTGAACCTGAGCAGAATTCACCTTTTCCCCGGAATGCCAATTCAGCCCTTGGTTTGAGATAGGATTCAGCCCAGTTGGTTAGATCATCGGCAGTCATGGTGATCGTGCTCACGTTTGCAAGGCGGGGTTGGAATACGGTCATCGATACCTCTTCCACCTCATACAGTGAACCGAACATATCAAGAGCTCCGAGGGAGTAGAGCATCATCTGGGTATTGTGGTCTGCAGAGACTTCGACTCCCTGTCCATACTTGAAGTCGATGATGTGGAGGTTCCTGTCGGCGATGATGATGCAGTCTCCGGTCCCAGAACATTCAGGTACATACGTGCTGATATCCAGGCGTTGTTCAAGGAGTATCAACGGATCTTTTCGGGCATCCTTCTCATGCTGCAATGCCTCGAGGACGAATATGGCATATTCATCGGTACAGCTTTCCATTTCCTCATTGTGGTAATGCAGGGTGGGTCTCGGGTCCTCCATGTTGATTCCCAGGGCAAGCTTGACCTTGTACTCGCATAGGGTATGGGCTTCTGTTCCTTCCTCGGCGAACACACTTGATTTCTCCTCGATGTGTTCGCATAGGCGTGCCGATGGAGGGCACATCGTCCATCGCGAGGCCGATGAGGGGGAGAGAAGGGAATGCCTACTCATCGGCAAGCCTCCTGATATCCCTTAGGAAACCCGGGTAATATTCCGGTTTCAGATCCTCAAGGCTGGTTGCGTAGTGGTGTTCGAAGATGGCTGGCAGCTGATCGGCCTCGTCCTTCGAGGTGATTGCGTCGACGGCAGCCTTCAAATCTTCCAATGTCGCTCCCAGACAAAAAGCCTCATCGGCAAGATTTCTGTAATGGGAGGGATCGATTGCGGAGAGCTTGTCAGCTCCATACTTTTGCAGGAGCAGCCGCACTTGGTCCGTGTGACCATCACGTGACTTCTCTGCGAGTATCTTGCGCACATCGATCAACGACAAAGGATTTTCATCCTTTGAGGGCTCTTGAATCGTTGGTGAGTCCTGTGCTTCAAAAAGGTCTGGTTGGATATTCTTTTGTCCAAGCAGGTTCTTCAGGTCTTGTGTGCGAAGCACTTCGGCGGCTAACTCGAGCGCCTCCGCAAGGGATCTGAATCCCTTGGCTCCATCAAGCAACAACTGGGCTTTATCTTCCATTTTCATTCACTCCTTCTTGCATCTCATGTATCTCGACGCTCCTGACCGTTTTGCCCGGTGTAAGTACAAGCACTTCGCTGTACTGGCCGAACAGGAATCGCAGCAACCTTGCGGGTAGCTTTCGTCCACGGCTACCCAGTACCCCCTGGGTTCCTTCCCCGCCTTGGGCCACATTGATTTGGACCCTGTGTTGAAGTTTCATTGTGTTTCTCCATCGCTGTACGGGGTGTTTCCCCGGAGGCTGTTTCGGTGTGGCATCACCCCGTGTGTACATCCTCTGCCTAATACCTGAAATCCGTACCCCGAGGAGAATTCGGGGACTATGCATCCCCGAACTCCTCGGCATAGAGAGCCCTGATGCGATCGAACATCTTCCTGCGGCGGCTACGGATCGCATTGTCCGTGGTCCCTTCCTCCTGGGCGATATCGACGAGTTGTCGGCCTTCGCAAAGCTTCCAGAAAAGCTCCTGTTGGGCAGGGATCAATTGGGGAATGATCGCGTGTACCTGATCCCTGATCGAGAGAGATAGCTCCTCCTGGAAGAGAACCTCTTCTGGGGCTTGGGAAATATCCACAAGATGCTCGATAGGGTCGGTAGGATGAGCTACCGGATTGGTATCGTGAAGAGTCTTTGAGAATTTGAACTTTGCATCTTGCAGTTCATCCTCATACCGATCGTTCAGTTTCTCGGCATGGTATGAGTCACGGAGAACGGTGATGATCTCCTCTGTGATTCCGTCCTTACCTGGAGTAAGTCGGTACGGTTTTCCGTCGATGCAATAGAAGAATTCAAGATTGTCTTTCCTTGTCATTTTTTGTCCTTGATGGCTTGCGCCAAGCCGAGGACAATGAATCGGTGGGAAGACAGACCTTTCGCGTTTATAGAAAAACGCACCTATGCTCAAAGGACTGTCGAGTCTTGCTCTTCTTTGCGAGAGAGCACTCCATCGATCATGTCCTCGGCTACAGGTGCGCTGCCTGTTTTCGAGTTTTAATAAGCCGCTATGCGGCGTCCAGTCCAGAGAACATCTGCTTCTCTGAATGCTTCAAGTTCATTTCAACGTTTTTGATCGGACTTAGGGATTTTCTTTCAGTTGTTAACCTCCATTATTTTACTATTGTAAAGTTTTGCTCGAGGTTTGCGAAAATCTATGATAGGATACTGATATGCTCCCTCTCCTCTTGCAGTGGTCATTTAAAAACCTTTAAATCACACTTACTATTTAACCAAAGGGGCATCCATAACGACGGTCTACTACGGTCTTGAACGGTCTACATCGGACTGGCTGTTGAAACCCATTGCTTTAAGGAGGGATTGGAGTTTTGAAGTTTTATGAATTTGCAAAAATGCTTTATCCCATATGCGGAGCCGGCGAGACTCGCTATAATTTCGTTATAAGATTGATTGAGAGTATCATTGAAGATGATGCTGAAGATGACTGTGCGGTATTGAGTTATTCTCGTGATTATGCTGGACGAGTGTATAACGGCAGCAAACAAATCAAACCAGCGGATGTCTCTTATATAAACGGGCACATAGATAAGCAAAAATTCGAGGACTATATATGTGGCTTTAGTGAAAGCGCCGCTGAAAGTATTGTGACAACTTTAGCAATGAAGGGAATTGTAGCAAATAAGTTCAACTTTCACGAAGTATGTACTGAAACCTTTGTACAGGTACTTCTTGATGCTGTGAAAGGTGATGAAACTGCAGAGACTTATATTGCCCCTACTAAAGTAAATACAGATCTATACGATAAGTACGGTTTTCAACTTTTAATCGAAGCTAGTTTCTATTGTCCAAACGACGGGTGTGCCGAGCCACTGTACTTCAAGAAAGACGGTAAGGCAGAACTAAGATATGTTCCGACTGTAGTTGACCCTGAAGGCTCGCCTGTGAATCCAAACAATCTGATTGCCCTATGTCCAAAGTGTAGTGATTTTTATTGCCAATCCCCAGGACTTAATGAAATACAAAGGATGAAGGCGATTAAGAAGGAAATCGCAAGAGAATCGTCTTCTCGCGAGGTGGCAGCAGATGTCAAGATCGAATCTGGAATTCGACTCGTGCTAGAACGGATTGCTGACGCAAGTGACGATGCACTTAAGGAGCTCACATATACTCCGCAAATGGTGATCAATAAAATCATAGAAGGCAATAAAGCACTTCGTCGGAAGGTTCTTAGGAACGTCTCCATGTATTTTGAGTTTACTCGTGGTGTGTTTCAAGAGTTGAGTATTGAAGGTAAGCTAAGGTTTGATAAGGTAGCTGTTCAAATCAGAAATTGTTATATCGGTGAAAACGATAATGGACGTTCCCAGCCGGAGATCTTTGACGCTTTGGTAAGATGGCTGAAGGATTTGACTCACGAGGATCAAGCAAGTTGTGAGGCCGTCATATCATATTTTGTACAGAGTTGTGAGGTTTTTGATGCGATTGCCAAGTAAGATTTTCTCATATGACGAGAGTATAATCGCCCAGTTTCCCGTGCTACTGCAAATGCTGTCTGACTCACCCATGCCCGTACGACAGCTATATGAGTTGACACGGGGTTATTGGGAGAGCATCGGAGCTTATATCGAGGCGCTTGATTGTCTTTATGCCCTTGGTAGAATCCGGTTTGATGATAATAAGGAGAATCTGCTTTATGTTGGTTGAAATTTGGTGTGACAAATTCATGGATAATGGAAAGATACGTCCGAAAGTGAAGTTTCGTTCAGGTCTAAACACTATCCTCGGAGATATTAATGCAAGCAACTCTATCGGGAAGACTACATTCTTGCTAATAGTAGATTTTGCATTCGGTGGTGATGACTATATCAAATCAGATGCCACTCGCCATATACTTGATCACACAATTTGTTTTGGGTTTGAGTTTGAGAGCGAGAGGTTTTATTTCTCACGCACCACAAAGACTCCTGGAGAGGTCAATTGCTGTGATGAAAATTACACAATTCAAAACGTTCTTGCTTTAGATAAATACAATCAATTTCTATTTGAGAAATATCAGATTGCACGCAATGGTATTACTTTCAGGAATATTATCGGCCGCTATCTTAGAATTTATGGGCGAGACAATTTAAATGAAACGAAACCGCTTAATAGCGTTGCGGCTGAGAGTGGTGCCAATGCAATAACTGCGCTACTCAAACTTTTCGGTCGGTATGATAAATTCGACGAACTGCTTTCGCGCAGGAAAAGGACTGAAGACGATCGAAAAGCGTTGGCCGGAGCAATTGAATTTGAATACATTCCAGCTGCAAAGAATAAAACTCAATATAAAAATACGCAGAAGCAGATTGAAATCCTTGAGTCTGAACTTAGCGAATTGCTCGAGAAGCAAGATGAGTTATTGTCCAAAGCAGATATGGAGCAGGCAGACACGGCGTCAGCGATTAAGGCTCAGCTTGCTTCTGCCAGAAGACAGCGTAGTCGTCTTTTATCACAGCTCCGTATAGTAGAATCAAACCTTCAAAAACAATCAGGACTCAATGAGGATGATATCGATTCGCTGAAAGTTTTTTTCCCCAATGCAAATATTGAGCATATCAATAAAATTGAGAGTTTTCATCACCAGCTACAGGATATCCTTATCAGTGAATTTGAAGAAGAGAGAGCAAATTTGCAGACGCTCATCGAAGGAGCTACACAGGAAATCGAATCGATGGAGAAACGGCAACGAGCTTTGGGCCTCCCGATTAAGCTGTCCAAAGCGTTTTTGGATAAATACTCCTCACTCAATATTCATATTGCATTTTTAAAAAAACAAAATGATTCATATGAAAAACTTAATGAAATTAGAGAAATGAAGAGAGATATAGTTAAGGAACTTGAGGTTGTGGAGGAACAGGAGCTTAGAGAATTGCAAAACGATATCAATATTCAGATGGCTCATCTTAACGACTTCATCTATGATGGGACGCGTAAACCGCCAATCCTAAATTTGCAGAGCACTAGTCAGTACAGCTTCGAAACGCCGGATGACACCGGGACTGGGACGTCGTGTAAAAGCATGATAGTTTTTGACCTTAGCGTTCTTTATATGACGCCACTTCCAGCAATTGCCCATGACTCTGTAATACTTAAAAATATCGGTGATGCTCCAATTGAAAAAATCATGGAATTGTACTTAAAAAGCCACAAGCAGATTTTTATCGCATTGGATAAAGATGACTCATATTCTAAACGAACAAGTGCCATTCTCAACCAGACAGCTGTCCTTAGGCTGTCTGACTCTGGGAGTCAATTATTTGGCCGAGCATGGAACATGCTCGATGCTTAAGGAGGTTTTTTATGGTCATCAGCTATAACAGACTATGGAAATTGCTTATTGATAAAAAAATGAACCGACGAGATCTCAAGAGTGCGACTGGTATCAGTACTGCAACCATCGCAAAACTAGGAAAGGGAGAAAATATCACAACCGAAATCCTTGTGAAGATTTGCGAAGCCCTTGAATGTAATCTGAACGATATCATGGAACTATCCAATGAAGATAGGAAGGAATTAAAATAGATGGCTATTAACAATGGGAGCAATACAGCTGAAATTGGTTTTGAGCAACAGATCTGGGCAGCCGCCGATATTTTACGCGGAAATATGGACGCAGCTGAATATAAACACGTCGTATTGGGACTCATCTTTTTGAAGTATATTTCAGATAAGTTTGAAGCTCGCTATCATGAACTGCTCACGGATGACGATGATGTGGAAGATAAAGACGCTTATACCGAAGTGAACGTATTTTTTGTGCCACCTACAGCACGATGGAGCGTCATTTCCGAAGCCGCTCACAAAGAAGAAATCGGTACGGTCATAGACAATGCCATGCGTGCCATCGAAAAAGAGAACAAGAGGTTGAAGGACATCTTGCCGAAAAACTTTGCCCGTGATGAACTGGACAAACGTCGCCTGGGGAACGTGGTTGATCTTTTTTCCAACATCCAAATGATAGAACATGGTGATAGTAAAGACATCCTTGGCCGTGCGTATGAATACTGCCTCGCCAAGTTTGCTGATCAGGAAGGTAAACGAGCTGGTGAATTCTATACCCCCTCTTGCGTGGTTAAAACACTTGTTGGGGTACTTCAACCTTATAAAGGCCGTGTATACGACCCGTGTTGCGGTTCTGGTGGGATGTTCGTACAATCTGCGGATTTCGTGGAGCACCACGCTGGCAACATTAATAACCTATCCGTCTTCGGCCAGGATGCAAACCCGACCACCCGCAAGATGGCTTTGATGAACCTCGCCATTCGGGGAATTGAAGCCGACCTCGGTGCTTACAACGCAGATACGTTCTACAACGACTTGCACAAGACGTTGAAAGCTGACTTCATCCTCGCCAATCCACCATTCAACCTTTCGGATTGGAACGACGGCAGCCTAAATGACGACCCACGCTGGAAGTACGGCTTGCCACCGTCCGGAAACGCCAACTTTGCGTGGCTTCAGCATATGATTTCGCACCTCTCACCGAGCGGAAAAATCGGCATGGTGCTTGCCAACGGCTCACTGTCCTCCCAGAGCGGCGGCGAGGGCGAGATTCGCAAGAAAATTGTGGAGGACGACCTTGTGGAGGGCATCATCGCCATGCCTACGCAGTTGTTCTATACCACGCAGATTCCCGTGTCGCTGTGGTTCATTAACCGTAATAAAACGCAGAAGGGTAAGACCCTCTTCATCGACGCTCGCAAGATGGGGACGATGGTTAACCGCCGCCTGCGCGAGATGACCACCGAGGACATCGCCAAGATTGCCGCCACCTTCCGCGGCTTCGATGCTGGAACGCATGAGGACGTGAAGGGCTACTGTGCCGCCGTCACCACCGCCGAAATAGCCAATCAAGATTACATCCTCACTCCCGGACGCTACGTCGGTATCGAAGAGCAGGAGGACGATGGCGAGCCGTTCGAGGAGAAAATGGCTCGGCTGACGGGCGAACTCTCCAAAATGTTCAAACGTTCCCACGAGTTGGAGGACGAAATCAGAATAAGATTGGGAGCGATTGGGTATGACATCTAAACTTTCCGACCTTTGTGCTTTAGCCGACGGACGAGTCGCCGTTGCCGAATTGGATATGGATACCTACATTTCCACGGAGAATATGCTTCCAAACAAGGAGGGTATTACCCGCTCGGCTGGGTTGCCAACTGCTAATCAGACACAGGCCTACCAAGTGGATGACGTGTTGGTTTCCAACATTCGCCCATACTTCAAGAAAATTTGGTACGCCGACCGTTACGGAGGCTGTTCTAACGACGTGCTGGTGCTGAGAGCGAAGGATGTTTGCATTCCGAGGTTTCTCTACTACCTGCTCTCGGACGACAACTACTTTGACTACGCCACGGCGACGGCAAAGGGAACGAAGATGCCACGCGGGGACAAAGGCGCAATTATGCGGTATGAAGTCCCCGACTTGCCGATAGGTGTTCAAATTGGAATCGCCGATACGCTGTCTGCTCTGGATGCTCGGATAGCCATAAACCGTGCGATAAACAATCATTTAGAGCAACTGGCACATACCATTTTCAAATCGTCTTTCGTGGACTACGAGCCAACAAAACCGTTCACAGAAGTGGTACAAGTCTTGGGCGGTGGTACTCCAAAGACAACAAAGACTGAATACTGGGACGGTTCGATCCCGTTCTTTACGCCTAAGGACACTCAAAGTCTTTATATTTTGACTACTGAAAAAACATTGACTGAAGAGGGCCTTAGTAAATGTAATAGTCGGCTTTATCCAGTTAATACAGTCTTTGTTACAGCTCGGGGCACTGTTGGCAAACTCGCTATTGCAGGTGTCCCTATGGCAATGAACCAGTCTTGCTATGCACTTGTAGGCAATAACGGTTATGGTCAGCATTTTGTATACCACCTAGCTTTAGAAACGGTTGAACATCTGAAGCACAAAGCAAGTGGGGCGGTATTCGATGCAATAGTCACAAGAGACTTTGAAAGCGAAATGGTCGCTGTTCCACCCATTGATGCTGTGAATGAGTTTGAGAAAAATGTTAAGCCCATTTATGAAGCCCTCCTCAATAACGCTAAAGAGTCTTTTCGTCTATCGTCTTTGCGCAATAGTCTACTTCCAAAACTGATGTCAGGCGAGCTAACCATTGCCGACTCCGGCGACACTAAATGATTGTTTATCCACGTGAGAAGGAGGATTTTTTAAATGGCGAACAGAAGCCAAGAAAAAGAAATAGTATCAGTAAAAATGTTTGTAGATGAAATAACTTCTCTCCGCCGAAACAGAATCGCAGCAAATGCTGAGGAATGGTTCTTTCGTGGGCAGAAAAATTCTGCTTGGGAAGTTCGTCCTTACATATTCCGTGACGATGACTTGGCTTCAGAACATATCTTAATTGAGCGTGCACAAAGACAGAACCCTGTCGAATTTCGCAACTGCGTTAACAATTTTGAGATTCTAACAAAGTTGCAACATTACGGCTTAGGAACACGATTGTTAGATGTTACCCTTAACCCTCTTGTTGCGTTGTTTTTTGCCACTGAACCGTCAGACGAATATATTGAGAACAAAAATGGGCAATACAGTCGTCGTGAACATGATGGTATAGTTTATTTTCGGTTTGTAAATGGGTGCGCCTTGCAAGATTTGCAGATAAGAGTCGCTCTGTCGATTCCTTTTGTTGAGTTCGGAAAAAGTATGTCATTAGAGGTGTTCTGCTTACACCTATTAGAACAAGGTACTATCTCACAGTCGGAATATGAACGACTAATCACTGATGATTATTCGGAGATAATCCGAATCATCCAGACAAATAGTTATATAATATCAACGAATAGCAATGTCCGCTTGATTCAACAACGAGGTGCCTTTTTACTAGCCCCTACCATTAACATAAAAACAAACATTGAAGTGAAAACATCTATTCTTTCAAAGGCCAAAACAAATCTTGCAATAGAGTTTGAGGGATACTATACCATTCCTGCAAAAGCCAAAAATGATATCCGAGCCGAGCTGGATTTCTTTAATGTCAACGAAGCAACGCTGTTTCCAGAACTGGAGCATCAAATGAATTATATTCAGAGACAAGCTCAACAGGAAGTGGGTACAGTTGAAGAATATATGCAATATGCGTACCGAACATATTCGCAAACACCTGTTGAGTTTGACAGATTAACACCAGATGTTGATAGCATACTTAAAAAAGTGTTACCAACAATTAAAGCAGAGCATATTGAAGTGTTGAGGTCAGAGATTAATGCCGCTATCGCTACTATTGACTGGCAGCTTAAGGATAGTGTCATTAGTGGTTTACGCCGTTCAATAACCAATGTGTTAGCAGAAATGTTTTCTGCAGTTGAAGCAAAAAGCAAGGCCAAGGAAGTGGTTAAAGAATTGCTAAATTAGAGGAGGTATTCCAATGCCATATACCGAGGCAAACTACGAAAACGCGGTGATAGAGGTGTTTCGCGATACATTGGGCTACGGTTACGCCTACGGACCCGATATTATGCGGGACTACGCCGACCCGCTATATTTGGATGAGCTTCGACCCGCCCTGCAGCGTGTCAACACGAAACTACCTGAAGGTGCCTTGACCGAGGCGGTCTATAAACTGCGCAACTTCGAAGGCGGCACAATCTTGCAGAGGAACGCTCAGTTCATGGACTATCTCCAAAACGGTGTGAACGTTAACTTCTTCGAAAAAGGTGAACAGCGATCGGCTTTGGTTCGGCTCGTGGACTATGAGAACATAGACCGCAACACCTTCACCACTGCCAACCAATGGACGATTACCGAGAATAGTGAGAAGCGACCCGATGTTATCGTGTTTTTGAATGGTCTGCCAGTGGTCTTGTTTGAGCTTAAGTCACCCAGCCGCGAGGAAACGGACGCTTCCGAGGCGTTCCGTCAGCTTCGCAATTACATGATTGAGATTCCGTCCCTGTTCATCTACAACGCCTTCTGTGTGATGAGCGACCTCGCCACATCAAAGGCTGGGACAATTACTGCCGACGAAGACCGTTTCATGGAGTGGAAAACAAAGGACGGTAGCTACGAAAATACGCAGTATGCCCAGTTCGATACCTTCATTGAGGGCATGTTCGACAAAGCACGGCTGCTGGACATCATCAAGAACTTCCTCTGCTTCTCGGCGAACTCGAAAATCCTTGGTGCCTACCACCAGTATTTCGCGGTCAAAAAAGCCATTGCTTCCACGGCTAAGGCGACCGAAACGGACGGTCGCGGTGGCGTGTTCTGGCACACCCAAGGCAGTGGCAAGTCCTTGTCGATGGTGTTCTACGCCCATCTGCTGCAGGAGGCTTTAAACTCACCTACCATCGTGGTACTGACTGACCGCAACGATCTGGACGACCAGCTTTTCGGGCAATTTGTCAAGTGTGCCAACTTCCTGCGTCAGACCCCGGAACAGGCAAAGAGCCGCGAGCATTTGAAGAAACTGATCGGAGGGCGGGCGGCTAACGGCATCATATTTTCGACTATTCAGAAGTTCGAGGAGTCCTCCGAACCTCTCTCCGATCGCCGCAACGTTATCGTAATGGCAGATGAAGCCCATCGCGGACAGTACGGCTTAGAGGAAAAGGTGGACCCTAAGACGGGACGCGTGAATCTCGGCACTGCGAGGATTATCCGCGACAGCCTGCCGAATGCGACCTACATCGGCTTCACAGGAACGCCAGTCTCGTCCAAAGACCGCTCCACCATCGAGGTGTTCGGCAATTACATTGACATCTACGACATGACCCAAGCCGTGGAGGATGGCGCGACTCGCCCCATCTACTATGAAAGCCGCGTCATCCACCTCAAACTGGACGAGGATGTCCTGCGCCTAATCGACGCTGAATACGATATCATGGCTGCTAACGCCGATCCATACGCCATCGAGAAGAGTAAGAAGGAACTCGGTCAAATGGACAGCGTCCTTGGTGCAGAACAGACCGTCACCGCCCTGTGCGAGGACATTGTAAAGCACTACGAGGAGAACCGTCAGAACGAACTCACGGGCAAGGCGATGATAGTCGCCTATTCCCGCCCGATTGCCATGCGTATTTACCACAAACTGCTTGAAATGCGCCCTGAATGGACAGAAAAACTCGGTGTGGTGATGACTTCGGATAATAACGACCCCGAAGACTGGCGCAAGATAATTGGCAACAAACGCCACAAAGACGGGATGGCGAAAAAGTTTAAGGACAACGATGACCCGCTGAAAATCGCTATTGTGGTGGATATGTGGCTCACCGGCTTTAACGTGCCGTCGCTCGCCACCATGTATGTTTACAAGCCGATGGCGGGACATAACCTCATGCAGGCTATCGCTCGCGTCAACCGTGTTTACAAGAATAAAGAAGGCGGCTTGGTGGTCGATTACATAGGCATCGCCGGGTCCTTAAAGCAAGCGATGAGCGACTACACCAACCGTGACAAGCATAACTACGGCGAACAGGACATTGCCAAAACTGCCCTGCCGAAGTTTATCGAGAAACTGGAAGTTTGCCGTGATCTATTCCACGGTTATGATTATTCCGGCTTCATGAACGAAACCTCAACCGATTTCACACGTGCCAAGGCTATCAGCGGTGGTGTGAATTACTTGACGGCTGTAGATAAGTCGACACCTCCAATATCGGTGCATGAAGGCGACTACCGGACAAATACACTGGGGTCTGAGCCATCGATAACCTACGGTGACACTAAGAATCGCAAGAAATCCTTCATCAAAGAAGCTATGCTTCTGCGGCAAGCTCTGTCTCTATGCCGGTCGCTCCTTACGCCGGAACAACGGTTTGAAGCCGCTTACTTCGAGGCGGTGCGTACCTTGCTCACTCGTATCGCCGGGGAAGGCAAGCCGCTGTCGCTGAAAGAAATAAATGCCCGCGTCAACGAATTGTTGAAAGCGAGCATTCAAAGCGAGGGCGTTATCAATCTGTTTTCCGACTTGGACACGGGCTTCTCTCTCTTCGATCCCAAGTTCCTTGAGGAAATCGCCAAGATGAAAGAAATGAACCTAGCCGTCGAGATTCTGAAAAAACTCCTCGCCGAGCAGGTGTCTCTCTATCGCAGGACAAACCTTGTCAAATCAGAGAAATTTTCGGAGATGCTCTCACGCGCTGTGAAAGCGTACCTCAATGGAATGCTCTCCAATGAGGAAGTCATCGCCGAATTGGTGAATATGGCAAAGGAAATGGCAACGGCATCCGTCGAGGGTGACGCGATGGGGCTGACAGATGAGGAGTTAGCGTTCTATGATGCATTAACCCGTCCTAATGCAGTCAAGGACTTCTATGCCAATGAGGAACTCGTAGCGATGACTCACGAACTCACGGATATGCTCCGCAAGAACCGTACCATTGACTGGCAGAAGAAAGAGTCCGCACGCGCGGGTATGCGACGAATGGTCAAGAAACTACTAAAAAGATACAAGTACCCGCCAGAAGGGATGGAGGATGCAATCCTAACTGTTATTGGACAATGCGAAATGTGGACGGATAGTTAAGGGAGAGCAAAACAATGAACGCATTTAAAAGCAATATCTACAAGTATCTTGGTGGGACATGTCAATACTTAATACCCCTGTATCAAAGAACTTATAGTTGGAAGCGAGAGCAATGTGCCCGCCTTTGGAACGATATCGTTAACCTCAACGCCACGCACAGGGAAGGGCACTTTATCGGTTCTATAGTTCGCATTGACGAAGACTCAGCCGCAGGGTCTACTCTTGCGATGGTCATCGACGGGCAGCAGAGGCTTACCACGCTGACCCTGCTTCTTATCGCCCTACGTGATTACGCAGCAGCACATCCCGACTGCGCTGTAAACCCTAACAAGATAACAGATACGCTTCTCCTGAACCAGTATGAAACGGGCAATGCCAAATATAAGTTGCTTCTTACACAGTCTGACAGAGAAGCGTTGATTAAGAAGATTGAGAATGCACCGATTTCTGATATGACCAAATCCCATGTTCTGGACAACTACGACTATTTCTCAGAACAAATCAGCAAAGGTGAAATTGCGCCTTCCGACCTGTACGATTCTATCGGTAAACTGCAAATCGTTGACATCGTTCTCGATCGTCAGTATGACGATCCCCAGGCAATTTTCGAAAGTCTTAACTCTACAGGTATGGACTTGAAGGACTCCGATCTCATACGCAACCACTTGTTGATGGGCTTGGACTCAGTAACCCAGATGTATGTCTACAATAATATCTGGAGACCGACAGAGCTTCTTTTTGACTACGAACACCAAAGCGAACTATTGGATAACTTTTTTCGTGACTATCTTACAATGAAGCTGGGTAGGATCCCCCGCAAGAATGAGGTGTACAAGGAGTTTTGCATTTTTCAGAATGACAGTAATCAGACCATTAGAGACCTCTGTCAAGATATTTATCGCTTTGCCAAGTACTATTCAGATATGTATTTCATCCGGAGCGGCGATGCCGTATTAAGATCGCTTTATAGTGATATGAAGGCAATCCGAATGGAAGTTGCTTTTCCATTTCTTTTAAAAGTCCACGATGATTACGACAAGGGATTGATAACCATTGAGGAAATGCGCGAAGTATTGCAATTGTGTGTGAGCTATATCTTGCGCCGTGCGGTCTGCGACATCCCAACGAATTCCCTGAACAAGACTTTCGCAACGATGAAAAACGACATCAAGCCAGATGATTACCTGAACTCAGTTAGAGCGTTTTTCATTTTACTTGATTCATACAAGGAATTCCCGAACGACAGACGGTTCCTCGACACCTTCCAAAGTAGAGATATCTATCATATGAGCCGGTGCAGCTATATCCTTAGGCGGCTTGAAAACTGGGGCAACAAGTCTGCGGTTATTTTGGACAGCCTGACCATCGAACATATCATCCCACAGAATCCGCATCTTCCTGTTAGTTGGGTAAGCACTCTTGGCAGTGGATGGGAAGGTATTCAAAAGAAATATCTACACACTATCGGAAACTTGACGCTAACGGCATACAATCCAGAGATGAGTGATTCTGCATTTTTCGAAAAAATGACGATGGATGGTGGTTTCCAACAAAGCGCACTTCGACTGAATAAGTATGTGGTCACTCAGAGCACTTGGGGTGAGCTTCAAGTCAATGAACGCGCTGCCCAACTTGGAGAGATTGCAAAAAAGGTATGGCTGTATCCGACTCTCACGGATGCTGAACTTGCTCCGTATCGAAACCAGGATGTCCTCGCACCAGAGTACGCCATTGAAAGCTACCAGTATCTTAATGCCTATAATCGCATTCTCTTTGAGAAGTTAAATGCACGGATTTTGAACCTCAGCAAGTATGTTAAGAGGGAATTCAAGAAGATGTATATCGCATATAAAGCTGATACCAACTTTGTGGATGTCGTTATACAGTCCTCGCGTCTACGATTAACAATCAATATGAAGTTTGCCGACGTAATTGACCCAAAAGGAATCTGCAAAGATATCACAAACTCTGGTAGATGGGGTAATGGTGATGTAGAAGTGGGGCTGGATAGCTTAGATGAGTTGGAAGATGCAATGATGATTATTGAACAGGCTTTTAGATTGCGGGATGTAGAATGAGGTTGCCTCTTATATTAGGAGATGATAACAGATGAAATTCAACAATAACAGCAGTTACTACAGAAACCTAATTCATTGTGTAATAGGTAAATCTGTTTCATCGGATTGGGAGAATGCCGTGCTTGAGTGGGAGGTTTCTGATTGTGAAGAGGATGAAACCCTTCAATCTTCCTGCGTTTGCGGGAAAGAGAAACTCCGTTATCTTTTTACGATACATAACACCAGAAACGGAAATATTCTCTATCCGATAGGGAGTTCCTGTATTAAAAAATTTGAGCGAGACGATCTAAACGAGGATGTCACCATTAAAGAACAGTTATTTAAATTACTTCATGCTATTGAGAACAACGAGTTTATTATACTCTCTAGTGATTTGTTTTCGAGGAAACTTCTGAACTTTTTCTATAATGAGGATGTTTTTCAGGCGAATGACTACAATGGATTTGACTCTGAGAAAGATTATGCATTCCTGCTAAGAATGTTTAATAAGCGGGATAAAGATAGCATCTCAACTGCACAACAAAGAAAAATCTCTGCAATTATTATGGGGTCAATCAAACCCTATCTGTTCTCTTTACTAAGAGATAAGGTAAGATACCAATAGTGAGTATAATTCTCTAGGTGAGATAAAAAATCAGTGGGCTAATTTATTTTCGATTTAAATACTATTTATAGTATAATTGTTCGCAGATGGTATTTGGAAGCCTTCGGAAAAAGGGACAAGATGGATTTAAATGCTACGCTGATAGATACATTCCGCAAAAAAGTAAATAGTCACTCAAGCTATGTATACAATAAATATCGGGATATTGATAATAAGAACTACTGGAATCTTATTTGTTCTTGTATGGATTGGATTACTGTTTCTGTAAAATTCTTAACGACAGAGATCAATTATGATAAAGATATTGATGTTCGAGTCATGGGATTGTTCTCTGTGATCTCTGCTATAGATATTATTGTTGAATCGATAAATCAATTACATCGGGTTTTATGCAACACTCAAGAATTACCATTCACTGGTGAGAATGAAATATTCTTGAATAACCAATTAGCTTTATCTGATAATGAGTACTTTAAAGAATTGCGTGCAATGTTTGGAGCCCATCCAGTAAATTTGAAGCATAAAAATGGCAAACACTGGTTTGCAAGTTGGCCGCATGAGCCATTCTCATCACAAAATAATATTTTTGAAATTAGGCTGTATAGCAACCAAGTTGGGATAAATGATTTATCATTCGGTATTAATGCGTTTGAGCTAGAGGCGTTTGCTATCAAGCATTACAATCACTTGGAATTTCTAATAAATGAAATTGATAAACAACTTGAGGATTTCTGTGAGAGGTATAAGAGGGTAAAAATTGGAAAGAAATCTGATCCATTGGAGCTTTTACATGTTCTGAGAAAAGAATCAGAAATACGTTTTAATAGTGACTATTACAACGGATGCCTTGATGATTTGATAATAATTTTTAGCACCACCTTAGATATTCAGGAACTCAAAGAGGAAGAAGAAAACTATAAAGTTAGATTAAAAGATGTAATCAAAGAGATAGAAAAAAATCTTCAAGCGATGAAAATAGTGGATCTTGCTACAGACTGTTCTCTTTACCCGAAATATCCTAATGGAGAAATTGGCTATTCCATTTCAAAACTCTATGATTATGGTTTTGACTCAAGTAAAGAGCCATTATATGATTTTCATATGAAAGAACTAGATCGGTTCTCCAATAATATTTATCGGTTTGCGAGCTCAGAAACGAAAGAAGAAGTAATCTTAAAATTGAAAATGATGTTATATCGTTATAGTAAAAAAGGATTTAGTTGATTTAAACCCTGATTCGTTAGTAATTGGCGGTGTAGAAATTGTGATTGTTGAGAGGTCCGAAAGAGCACCCATTACAGCTCCAAGAAGGCTGTGACCAGGACGAAGAAAACCACCAAACCCCAAAACTAAATGGCATATTAATCAACGGTATTGTTGAAAATACGAGTGTGCGTATCTTTGGTAAAAATTGACGAAATTGAGTAGTCTAAAATATCAAAAAATGATGAAAAGCTGGTAAAATAACGAAAAAATAAGTGTTTACAAAACAAACACTTGCATAGGGTAATCTTGTATCATGGGCAGGTTGTCATTGATGATATATAGGCTAAATAATTATATACAAGAAAGCAAATAGGATTAGATACCACTTTCAATTGGAGTCTATTCTCAAAATTGTCCTCAAGAGATCATCATTCTATCCCCAAATATATAGTTCTGATCCAAGCAAGTCTAAATACATCTGTGAATAAAAATTTATAAATAATGGATTGCAGACCTCCAGGAATTCCTCAGGATAAGGTAGATCATTATAGTCAATATTCTTTTCATTAAACAAATAATGAAAGTATCGATTTCTGAATGTTATAACAATCATCTGCATGTGTTTGTTTTTAATTCGCAATGAAACAGGCGTATTGAATGTAATATGTGTACTACGCAAACCATGTGGGATTAGAGACACGAGCAAACTAACATATTTATTGGGAGAGGTTGTGTTTGAGAAATCAAACTCTACATCTATATCACCAATATTCGGGTCCAAGATATTTTCTGAATAATTCTTTAGAACGCTCAAATCGGATTTTGCTTTATTGTCAATTAATTGTTTATAATCATTAAAAGTAACCGGGAATTGTGCTTTCCGAATTAGAGTGACTATTGGTAAACTAAGAGCGATTTGTTCATACAAACGATAAATTGAGACAAAAGAAGCAATAGGGTTATTCTTCTCCATATAGCCTATGGATGTTAGTAATTCATTGCAGATCTTTTGATGGAACGCAAAATTTTTTTGGTAGCAACTAGTAAAGAATCTTTTAATTTCTCCAATTGAATTATAGGGAAATATAAGGTTCATAATCTCACGAATCGTCATTCTTGTTGAAGGTTGAACTGGGATTAATGCAAAATTATTATGAAGCGATATTGGACCACTTGAATTCCTCTTCATAATTTCGCCAAGCCCCAGGATCAATAACAAGGATTGCACCCTATAATTATCCTTATTATTAGGTTTTTGACCACCAAAAACTGAGTTGATAAATTTCTTTGGAGCTATGTATGTGAACTCTGACATTATTTAGTACCCAATTCAAGGGTTATATCTGAAATATCCATCATTTCATATTTATGTAACTGGCTAAAAAATTCTGCAGTCATTTTTCTTCGATAATCACCTACTTTGATTTTTTTCTTATCAAATGATGCGAATACAGTTTCGAACTTATCAATTAATGAGCGAAAATTGGTGTACTCTATTTCTTTGATATAATCAAAAGATTGCCTAGAAGCTACACAAAAACCGATGAAGTTATTGCTGACCAAAAACCATTGTCTGATTTCGGGATCTTTGCAGAGATATGCGATTTTTCTAAGCACATCCAGAAATTCATACTTATCAGATGCAATATCACTTTGAATTATCTTCTCTGCAATGAGTTCATCCATCTTTTCTTCAATTATCAGCTTGTTATCAATAGCAGTTGTTTTTGATAAGTATGCAATATATCCTTTAACAATATCAGATCTATGTATAGCTAAACGATCGGCATTCAGCTGTCTAGCTTTATGGGTTTGGTTTCTTAATTCGAGCTTATCAAAATCTAGTATTGTTTCTGAAAGAATATCAATTTGATGTCGCGGCGACATTGGTTTCTGCCCATTATTCAATGTAATCATCCGATATAGGAGTTTGTCCATGGAAGGAGCTATTAGAATATTTAGATGTAGCCTCCGCTTTTCATATTTACTTTTCTCGCTATCCGCCAATTCCTCATAGGCTTGTTTTATTGCATTCAATCGTTGGATACCATCAAGTATAAAAGCACTTTTAATGTTGTCGTTTATATATGACTCATCCACGACTACATCATCCTCATCTTTGATAAATGCAATTACGATTGCTGGTATAATGCATCCTTTTTTCAAATCTTCTCTTAGGCGCCCATAAAAATTTGTTTTTTGTAAATTTCGTTGAATATTTAGTCTTTGTATCAGCGGATACAACTCTTGGATGCTAGATAAATAATCGGTGTAACCAACAAAATATTTAGCACTTAACACTTCATCTTCAAGTGGGTTATTGTAGATAGTAATTGGCATTAGCATCCCTCTTATATATTCATAGTTATTGATTCAAGACGTAGTATACCATTCAAAGAATCATTGTGCCAGAAATAATTCTTGGACTAGTATTAAAGTAGCATTAAATAAATTATTGGGGTGGAAATAGAATCTCATTATTATCTACATAATCTATCCATCCTTTTCCATTCGTGTTATAAAAAGCCATGCCGGACGAGAAAAGAAAACCCATCATTCATGTCATCCCAGCCAGGCGACATTTCAAGCATCTCCGTGTTGCGCTGTATTGCCGTGTGAGCACGCAAATGGAGCGGCAGTTGCACAGCCTCTCGGCCCAGATGGACTTCGAGAAGGAGGACATCCTGGATAATTCCGCTTGGGAGTATGTCGGTACCTATATCGACATCAAGTCTGGTAGGACCATAAGTTCCCGTCCTGGCTTCCTGAGCCTGCTGGCCGATTGTGAGGCGGGCAAGATCGATATGATCTACACCAAGTCCATCAGCCGCTTCGGACGCAACTGCGTGGATTTTCTGGTGACGCTCAGGCGGCTCAAGGAACTGAAGGTGGATGTCTTTTTCTACAATGAGCAGATCCACCTTCTCAGTCAGGCAGGAGAGCTGTTGCTGACACTGCATGCGGGCATTGCTCAGGCGGAGAGTGAGAACAAGAGTGAGAACATCAAGTGGGGTCTGAGAAGAAGTACTATGGATCCTGACTCCCCTGCATTCTCAAGAAGGTGCTATGGTTATGATCGTAATGAGGAGGAAGGCCTCATCCTCAATATCGCAGAAGCCAGAATCGTCCTGAAGATCTTTGATTGGTATGAGCAAGGCTGGAGTATCGTGAGGATCAAGAAGGAGCTGGAAGCACTCAAGGTTCCCTCACCAACGGGCAAGAAGAAATGGCCGGTGAAGACGATCGAAAATATTCTCACCAACGAGAAATATACCGGCACCTCAGTCTATGGAGAAACAGAGTCTGCAGAGTTCCCTTCCACCAAGAGAAAAGCCCGTGACCCGTTCGAGGTCCACCGGTCACGCAACCATCACCTCCCAATCATCCATGAGCGCCGGTTCAAACGCGTTCAGAAACTCAAGGCGAAACGCTCCAACATCGAGGTCGATGAGCACGGAAACAAGGTCAGAAAGAGCACCCACTACAGCTCCAAGAAGGCTGTGACTAGGACGAAGAAAACCCCTGAACCCCAAAACTAAATGGCATAAGAATCAACGGTATTGTTAAAAATACGAGTGTGCGTAGCTTTGGTAAAATTTGACGAAATTGAGTAGTCTAAAATATCAAAAAAAGCTGAAAAACTGGTAAAATTCCAGAAAATTAAATGTTTACATAACAAACACTTGCAAAGGGTAATCTTGTATCATGGGCAAGTTGTCATTGAGGGTAATTTGGTCCGTGATCCTGAAAAGGTGCTTGTAGGGGAAAATGGAAGTATCATGGCAAGGTTTTCCATTGCGGTGAACCGTTATTTCAAGAATGCCCAGGCCGAGCCGGTCGAGGAGGTGATGTTCATTGCCATTCAGGTTTGGGGAGGTTTAGCGGAAAGTTGCCTGAAGTATCTGCAAAAGGGTAGGGGGGTCCGTGTTGTAGGCAGATTGAGGCAAGAGCGCTGGACCGACAAAGAGGGTGGCAACAAGGAAAGAATACTTGTGGTGGCCGAACATGTGGAGTTCAAGCCGGATCCAAATAATGCGAGCAAGACGGAACAAGCACAAGAGCTTGATGATCTGGATCAGGAGATTGCTTTCTGAGAGTATCGTGTTCACGTTGGTTTTTAGCCTCCCCTGAATGAGATAGGGGAGGTTGGTAATCAGAGTACGGTTTGATGGACACTTTTACGTGATGGCTCTCCGGGTGAAGAAAGAAGGAAGCCCCATGAGTAATAGAAGGTATGCATTGTAAAATGTTGCATTATCAGCGTTTTGGATTTAGGCTTTGTGTGAGCAGATATGAATACCCACACGCTTTACCACCATGGTTTTCATAATCGGCACCACCAGTAGCGGATATCCAATAGCTTTTCTCCTGTATGGGGACTCCTTTGACTTTGCAGGGTTGTAGGGTCATCAGCATCCCCCTGATTCGTTTGTATTCTCCTATCTCATCAATCATCTACTGTACACCTTCCCCGTTGCTTGTAAAGACGGAAAATCTTCATGCACACTTCCGCTACCTCCTACTGAAAATCTGGAAGATACTGATCCAAACAAGAAGACATCTTATCAGAAAAACAAATACCTTAGAGGGTATATTCTGTATATTTACCCTTGAGGGGATATTGACAATTAATACCTTTGAGGGGATATTATTCACATATACCTTGGAGGGGATATGAACTATACGATAAACCTCTTACAACAACTGGGGCCAGTCTTGAAAGGAATTCGAAAAAAATCAGGAATGACACAAAAACAAGTAGCCGAAAAAGTAGGAATGCTTCCCAAAACCATCTCAGCTTTGGAAGCAGGATCGCCCAGAAGCACGCTTGACAGCCTCATGACACTTCTGGGAGCCTATAACTACACCCTTGGACTTGTTGAAAAAATTGACGATTCTTCTTCAGCGTTTGATTGGTGACAAGATATGAATAAAAAACTTTTTGTCTACATGAACGGTCTATTCGTAGGAACCTGGGAACAAGCACCTTCCTTGGAACAGTCCTTTACCTATGACCCTGCATGGTTGCATAATCCCAAGGGCAGGGCAATCTCATTATCCCTTCCCTTATCAGAAATAACCTATAAAGGGATGCACGTCTCATCTTTTTTCGAGAACCTTCTCCCGGAATCCGAAGCGGTGAAGAAAAAACTCCAAAACCGATTCAAGGCATCCTCTATCCGCGCTTTCGAGCTATTGGAACACATTGGAAGGGATTGTGTAGGAGCTCTTCAGATTGTCCCACAACCAATTGAAGCCTCTTCTGTACCGCCTGACATCGAAGGAACCATTGTCGATGAGCAAGAAATAGCCAACATACTGAGGGCTATACGGGGTTTGGAGCTAGAGGGAGAAACCGTCTCTTTGCGTGATTTTCGAATCTCTGTGGCAGGAGCACAAGAGAAAACCGCTTTTCTCAGGTACCAGGGACAATGGATGATACCCAAAGGAACTACCCCAACAACCCATATTTTCAAGTTGCCTATGGGAAAGCTGTACGACTTAATCGACTTTTCCGATTCAATTGAAAACGAATGGCTTTCTTGCCGTATCATGCGTCACTTTGGAATTCCTGTATGCAACTCAGATATGTATAATTTCGAGGAACAAAAGGTCCTTGTAGTCGAACGCTTTGACCGACAGTGGAGCAAAGATCAAAAACAGTTGATTCGTCTCCCCCAAGAAGATCTCTGTCAAGCTCTAGGATATCCCTCAAGTCAAAAGTATCAATCGGATGGAGGCCCCGGAATTCTGGAAATCATGAAGCTATTGCAGGGGTCAAACAGGGCAGAAGAAGACAGAAGGTTATTCTTCAAGGCACAGGTACTGTTTTATCTGATGGCTGCACCTGATGGCCATGCAAAAAACTTCAGTCTCGCCCTCGTGCAAAAAGGTTTATTTCACTTGACTCCTTTATATGACATCATGTCAGCCTATCCGTTGTTCAAAAAGGCCTCTTCTTCTCTGAACCCTAATAAACTAAAACTTGCGATGGGAGCTTATGGAAAGAATATCCATTACTCATGGAATACCATTGCAAAGAGGCACTGGATTGAAACAGGTTGTAAAGTTGGATTGTCCCAGCAAAAAGTTGAAGATATCCTTCAAGAAATCATCAGCCAAATTCCTTCGGTAATTGAAGCAACCTACACAAGCATACCTCCTTCATTTCCAATTTCAATTGTAGATGCAATCTGTAGGGGAATGGAAAAGACCGCTAAAAAACTTGCCAATTGAAGTCCTGACTGGATATTTGTTCGATAGAGCACCGGTGCAAGAATCAATCTGCCTGGATTCCCATTCTGGTTTTCAAATAGTGTTCACACATGTTGTATTTTCCACAGGCCAGCTTTTCATGGTATCTTCCATGGTATGCATATGCTCAACAATCCAGTAAAAGCCTCCGAGGGGCCCATCGTTCTAGTGAATGAGGACGGCCTTTTGAAGCAAAGGACGTCAAGCTCTGGTTTGCCACTTGAAGACGAGAAAGAAGCCCTCTCCGCTATAATCCAAAACCTGAACTAACGACTTGGCACGAACTTGAAAAATTCCAGAAAATTAAGTGTTTGCACAACAAACACTTGCATAGGGTAATCTTGTATCAAGGGCAAGTTGTCATTGAAGGCAATCTGGTCCGTGATCCTGAAAAGGTGCTTGTAGGGGAAAATGGAAGTATCATGGCAAGGTTTTCCATTGCGGTGAACCGTTATTTCAAGAATGCTCAGGCCGAGCCGGTCGAGGAGGTGATGTTCATCACCATCCAGGCCTGGGGCTCCCTTGCAAAAAGTTGCTTGCAATATCTGCAGAAAGGCCGTGGAGTAAGGGTTGTAGGCCGGCTCGGCAGGAGCGATGGCAACAACAAGAACAAGCAGGAGTCGTTGCCTGATGAAATCCCTTTTGACCAAGAGGTCGCGATGTAGGTTCGCTCTTCCCTTTTCGCCGGTTTGCCGCTACCATGCTTTCTAGACGAGGAGCAGAATTCATGAGTGAAATCATAGTTACTGAAGCTAATTTTGAACAGGAAGTCTTGAAGGCTGACAAACCGGTATTGGTAGATTTTTGGGCTCCCTGGTGCGGCCCCTGCAAGATGATTGCCCCGGCAATCACCCAATTGGCACAGAAGTTTGCCGACAAGCTCAAAGTCGCGAAAATCAACGTTGATGAAGCAGGTTCACTTGCGACCATGTATAGCGTAAATTCCATTCCCACCTTGATGTTGTTCAAGGATGGCGAGGTGGTGGATCAACGAATGGGAGCAGCCTCATTGTCCGTTATTGAAGGCTTTGTCGTCGAGCATCTCTAGGGAATGTATCGGTCTGTTGCATTCAGTGAGCCGAACGTGGCCTTCCTGGTTGCACACACATACCAATCATCACTGCTGTTGGAGTCGGTAAGGCGGTCCCTGCAAAAGGACCTGGTGGCGGTTGATGCATTCGAATCAACCGCTTTATTGCTCTCCTTGCTGTTCCATTGACCGCTTTGAAACAGGCTGTTTACTTGGGCGAGCAGGGAGGCGGAGCCAAAACCTTCAAACGTGGAAGTACTCATATTCCCCCAGACAACGGCATCGAGTACAGGACTTGTCCATTCAGGGCTCATTGCGATGGAGAGGCAGCCATTGTTGGAGCTCAATCCTGCTTGCTGCTCGGAAGTATACCATGCAACGTCCTGCTCTCCTTTACTGAACGATACAACGATATAGGTCCCCCGTTCGACCCATCGATCGGGAAAGACAAAGCGGTCCGTCCAATCATCAACCACACCTGCATAGAGGGTGAGGCCTGCCAAATTTCCCCTGCTTGTAACCACCAGTTCTACTCTGTCCGGGTTGGTCTCGCTCCCTTTGGTGGTGAATTCATTGATCAATACGGTAGCCGGGTTGTTGTTCTTCGCCCAAAGTACAATACCGAACTGCACGCTGTTTCCCCGATTGTCCTCAACTCTTCCCTCCAAGGCAAGCGAACTTGCCAAGCTTAGGGGCTTGCCCAAGCTCAAGGTGAGCGTCTTATCCATGACAGTGAAGGAAACAACTGAATTTTGCTCACACCATAGGGAAACTGAGTCCTCATTGATGCTCTCATTGAAAGAGAGCGTTGCAGTGTTTTGGTTGAGCATCGTTGCAGAAAGAAACACCGGTGGTGAACTGTCCACTTGGTCGAAGAGGTTGTACAGCGAAATTTCTGGCTGACTGCAACCGCAGCTGCTGCAAAGCAGCGAGAGAAACAGAAGTGGGATGAGCAAATATTTTGTCATGCCAGGTAGAGAATCGAGGAAGGTCTCTTTGCTTCAATTGACAGGCATGGACAGAGCCAATAGACTGGTTTTGCACTATCTGGAGGATGATCATGGGCAAACTTTGGCAAAAAGACTATACACTCGATTCCTTGATGGAAGACTTCACCGTAAGCAATGACTACCTACTCGATCAACAGTTGGTAATTGCTGATGCCTTGGCTTCCATCGCCCATGCCCGCGGACTCCACCTCATCGGCCTTCTTTCCGATGAAGAGCTCTCCAGCCTGGAGCAGGCGTTGGCACAGGTTATCACGCTCAGGGTCGAGGATTCCTTCACGATTACCAAGGAAAATGAGGATTGCCATACCGCCATCGAGGCGTATCTGACCGAACATGTCGGTGAGGCAGGAAAGAAAATCCATACAGGGCGGAGCCGCAACGACCAAGTCCAAACCGCTCTGCGGCTCTGGATGCGGGAGTTTTCCGTCAAGCTTTGCAATGCAACGGGTGAACTTGCCCAACGACTGGTGGACTTCGCCCGAGTGCATGAGCGTACGCCCATGCCCGGTAGAACCCACATGCAGTTGGCCATGCCGTCTTCGGTAGGCCTTTGGGCGGCAAGTTTTGCAGAAGAGCTGTACGATGAAGCACAACACTTGATGCAGCTGTCGTGGACACTCGATCAGAGTCCGCTCGGTTCGGCGGCAAGCTATGGGGTTCCCCTGCCTCTGGACAGGCAGTTCACAGCCGAGCAGATGGGCTTTACCAGAGTGCAGAACAATGTATTGTATGCAAACAACAGCCGCGGCAAGTTCGAGGCAATGCTCTTGGACAGTTGTGACTACATCGCCCTGACGCTGAGCAAGCTTGCACAGGATTTGATTCTCTTCACCCTTCCGGAATTTGGATACTTCTCGCTGCCCAAACAGCTGTGCACCGGCAGTTCCATCATGCCCCAGAAAAAGAATCCCGACGGACTGGAGCTTGCCAGAAGCCGCTCGGCGTTGGTCAGCAGCTGTGCGATGCGGGTCAAATCAATCATCCGCAGCCTTCCTTCGGGATATAACCGTGACTTCCAGGACACCAAGGGGCCGCTGCTTGAGGGAACCAAGGCCACCTGGCAGTTGGTGCAGATTTTCCTGCGAATGATTGACGGCCTTGAAGTACATCCCGAGGCGTTGGTACAAGGATGTACTGCCGATCTCTATGCCACCGATGTGGTGCTGAAACAGGTGTTGGAGGGGAAGAACTTTCGAGACACCTACAAGGAAGTGGGCTTGCATCTGGAGGATCTGACCACCCTCGACCCGTACCAGGCCCTTGAGGAGCGTACAAGCTTGGGTACCACCGGAAATCTCGGGCTCGATGAAGACCAGCTGTTCATCTCCTTGATGAGGAATGGATGCGAAGAAGTTTTGCAAAGCTTCTTTGATGCATATTACAATCTATGCGGCATAGAGAATGTGCAGACGGTTCTTTTTTAAGTGACTTGTTGACAGTTCAAATACAACAGCATCCCGGTCGGGAGGCTGAGGCAGGATCATCAAGCAAGTTGCTGACTCTTCCCTGAACGCTTTTGCAGCATTGGAGTGTGCTTGACAGCCTGATGATACGCTTCGGCAATGTTCGTGCAATAGTCTCCGATATGTTCGAGGTGACGAATTTTCTCGAGGATGAGCAGCTCTACCTTTACATCAGCTTTTCCGCTGGAGAGCCTTTCCTGAACCAATTGGCTGAGTCGGTTGCGCTGGTTGTTGATTTGTTCTTCAAACTCATTGGCCTTCTGCATTTCAGCCTTGGTGAGGGTTTTATCCATCCGGTCGCGAACATAGTCAAGGAACTCCTGGACAAGCATCTGATACTCCCTGAGGTCCTTGTCGGTTTCTGGATCGATAGTCCAACCCTGGTGGTACCTTCTTTGGCTGAGTATGGTGAGATTGTAGCAACTGTCAGTCACCGATTCCAACTCATCCATGACACGAATCAGGCAGTTCAAAGATGAAGCATTGGTCGGAGTCTGGGAGTCCTGCAACAGATGGACACAGAAGTTGGAGAGCTGTTCCTGCATCTGGTCGGCATAGTCTTCGTCCCTCTTCATTGCCAAGGCGTCGCTTTCAATATCCGCCCCTGGATTATTGAACATCCCTCGATAGCGGGTGAGCATGTTGCAGGCAAGGTTTGCCATTTTCTTGATTTCATCCCGGATTGCCATCATATAGATTTCCGGGCTGTCGATGAATACACCACCGATATATTTGAAGTGGTATGTTCCCTCATCGTACTCGGCTTTAGCTGGAACCAATCGTTCGATGAAACGGGCATAATGGCTTACAAAGGGGAAGAAGAGAATTGTATTGGCAATATTGAATACAGAGTGGAACATTGCAAGAAAGAGGGGAAGCTGCGTAGAAAGCGTTGTTCCTTCCATGGTATAGATGTCGCCCGGGGTGATGAAATTGACAAATGAAAGAAGCGGATGGAAGAACATCAAGGCGATGACACTTCCTACAACGTTGAAGATAATGTGGGCCCACGCGGCCCGCTTTGCTGTGGTGCTGGTGCCGATCGAGGCAAGGTAGGCGGTGATGGTGGTACCGATGTTCGAGCCCAGGATCAGGGCGGCGGAAGCTGTTACGCCAAGCCAGCCGTTGTAAGCCATCGTGAGGGTCATGGCCATTGCAGCCGAGGATGACTGGACAACGATGGTTACCAGTGTACCAAGCAGGATGCATAATAAATTCATCCACACTGTGTCGCTGTTGAACGTTGCCAAAAACTCAAGGACCTCGATGTTTCCCGTGATGTCCGGGATGGAATGGGACATGAAGTTGAGCCCCAGGAACAAGACACCAAATCCAAGCAATACATCGGCGGCATCGCGGGTTTTAGTCTTTTTGCTGAACATCATCGGAGCGGCGAATGCGATGGAAACCAGTGCGAGCGAAGTGATATCCATCTTGAAACCGAGCAGGGCGACCAACCATCCGGTGAACGTTGTCCCGATATTGGCCCCAAGGATTACCCCGATCGCTTGGGTCAGCCCCATCAGGCCGGCATTTACAAAACTTACCACCATGACGGTGGTTGCTGACGAGCTCTGGATGATGATGGTAATAAGAAGCCCGGTCATAATTGAAACGAACCGGTTTTTCGTCATAAGCTTGAGAACAGCCTTCATCTTATCGCCAGCCGACTTCTGCAAGCCTTCACTGAGGAGTTTTATTCCAAAGAGAAAGAGGCCGAGGCTGCCTGCAATCTGAAAAAAGATCACAATGGTTTTCATATCAATGCAAACGTACCAAGTTTGATGCGACTTGGTAAAGTGGTTGGGCATGTTTTTATTCACCAATCTTAAGCAAAGCAACTCATTTCTACTGAGTAAAACGGATTGAACTTTAGGCCCTGTTGTTGTATGGTTTGGCCATGAGCATCATCAAACCCCATAAGCTTGGGATTATCTCAGGTCCTGGTTCAGAATATTTCACCGGCAAGGTTGTGAAGCACCTTCGCCGTCTCTATTTGGAGCGCTACGAAAAACTCTCCACAGCCTTGGCCAAACGCCACGGAATGAGTGAGGAAGAGATTCTGAGAACAGTTACGCTTATGGATGACTTGAACAATAAGCGTATTCCCAGGACCAAATGTCCAACAACGTTCCAGTGTCCCGATTTTACCATCAAGGTAAAGTATACCAAGTTTGCAAACGGGGAAGAGAAGGCTGAGATTCTCGATGCTGTCAGGGGGCTGAGGATTTTCATCATTTACGATGTATCCAACAGTGAACCGGTGAAGGTGGCTGGATCGGATGAACCGGTAAGTCTTTCGGTGAACGACCATCTGATGTTCCTTTTCACCACGATAAACGCTCTCCAGCTTGCCGGTGCCGATAGTGTGACGCTGGTCCTTCCTACCTATCCATATTCACGCCAGCACAAGAAGGGTGGACGGGAAGCCCTGACAGCGGCCATGTTCGGCCGGATTTGCGAAATGCTCGGGGTTGAGCGGATTATCACGCTCGATATCCATAGCCGTGAAATTGAGAACAGCTTCTCCAATCTGCATCTGGAGAATCTGCATGCTTCCTACCAGACCTTGATCGCCCTGCATAAGCTCATCGATTTCAGCGACCCGGAGCTGGTGGTTGTCGCTCCCGATACCGGAGCGATCAGCAGGAACAAGTTTTACGCCCAAGCCCTGCACAGGCCTCTGGCCATGTTGTACAAGGAACGTGACTACTCCATCGTCAGCAAGGATGCGAAGCATTCCAATATCAAGAGCATCAATCTCCTTGGCGATGTCAGCGGAAAGACCGTCCTCATTGCCGACGACATGCTCGCCACCGGTGGAACCATGATCATCGCCATGCGTGAATTGACCAACCTTGGTGCCAAGAAAATCATCTGCATGGTCAGTCTTCCGTTGTTCAACGCCAACGCCGTCGAGGATTTCGATGCTGCGTACAAGGAAGGGATTTTCTATCGGATCATCGGCACGAATGCCGTGTTCCATGGTCATGACCTGTTGGACAAGGAGTGGTACATCCAAGCTGATATCACCGAGCTGTTCGCTCGAGTCATCAGCCGTCTCCATCACGGGCGTTCAATCAGCCCGTTGCTTGATAACCGCAAGTTCATCCAAATCCTGATAGACAACAGTCAGGCAAATCCACAAGCTCCCCTGCCAGGGGCCAGTGCTAGTGACCCGGACCGCGACTGATCATCGTTGCGGCTCCGGGCTTATCCCACTTCATTGTCCCTTTTACGTTGTATCGGGGATGGTGTCGACAAATCCAAACTGAGTTCTTGGAGTGTCTCTTATGCAAATGTCACACAGAATTTCCGCTTTCCAATGCAGCCCTATCAGACGTCTTTCACCCTATGCCCGCGATGCTGTCAAACGCGGAATCAAGGTCTATCACCTTAATATCGGCCAGCCTGACATTAAAACGCCTTTCCAGGTCCTTGATGCGGTGCGTCATTACGATGAAACCATCATTGCCTATGGAAATAGCGAGGGTCGACAGGAGCTCAGGGAAGCTCTCCCTGCGTATTATGCCAAGTATGGTCTGGATGTGAAGGCCGATGATATTCTTATCACAACCGGCGGTAGTGAAGCACTGCAATTCGCATTCATGACGCTTTGCGATCCCTATGATGAGGTGATCATCCCCGAGCCGTATTATACGAATGTCTCATCCTTTGCCCATTCAGCCATGGTAAACTTGGTCCCGATCACCAGTAATATGGAGGATGGCTTTGCACTTCCCGACATCTCCGAGTTTGAGAAGAAAATCACCCGCAAAACAGGGGCCATCCTGATTTGCAGCCCGAACAATCCCACCGGTCATGTCTACACACAGGACGAGATGCTCCAGCTCTTGAACCTGTGCAAGAAGTACGACATTTTCTTGATAGTGGATGAGGTATATCGGGAGTTTTGCTATGATGGTAAACAGTTCACCAGCGTACTTTCTTTTCCGGAGTTTTCAGACCGCGTCATCTGTGTTGACAGCTTTTCCAAGCGCTACAGCATGTGCGGTTCCCGTATTGGTGCCTTGATCAGCCGAAACAAGGATGTCCTTGACAACGCTCTCAAGCTTGCCCAAGCCCGTCTTTGCCCGCCCGATATCGAGCAGGTTGCCGCCTGTGCCGCATTGAAGACGGATGATGCGTATCTGCTTGAAGTCCGCCAGGAGTATGAACGCAGAAGAAACTTTATTTTCGAAGGACTTAAGAAGATCGATGGAGTGAAGTGCAGCATGCCCAAAGGTGCCTTCTACATGGTTGCCGAGCTTCCGGTCGATAATGCGGAGAACTTTGCCATGTTCATGCTCAAGGATTTCAACCTGCATGGTGAGACAGTCATGGTTGCACCTTGCGAGGACTTCTATGTGACCAAGGGAGTCGGCAGAAGGCAGGTCAGGATTGCCTATGTGCTTAACACTCACGACCTCGAACGAGCAGTGGCCTGCATCGATGCAGGCCTGAAGGTGTACCGAACAGAAGTGATGGGAGAAAAACTCTGATCACTCCCCGATGATTTTGATGAGCACGTGCTTGTCGCGCATGCCATCAAAGTCATAGTAGAAAATCTGCTCCCAAGAGCCGAAATCGAGTTTCCCCCCGGTGATTGCGATGACTGCCTCACGGCCCATGATGGACCGCTTGAGGTGGCCGTCCGCATTATGCTCCTTGTCGGTATTGTGCTTGTACTGTTCGTAGGGAAGCTCGGGAGCGAGCTTCTCAAGCCAAAGCTCAAAGTCCTCGTGAAGGCCTTTCTCCACTGCATTGATGAAAACGCTGCTGGTAATGTTCATTGCGTTGACGAGGACCAATCCTTCCTTGATCCCGCACTCGTTCACTGCTTCCTGCACGGCGTCGGTGATATTGACCAGACCGCGTCGTTTGTTGAGGTGAAACCACAGTTCCTTACGATAAGTCATCATAGGCGCCTCCTCGGATATCACTAGTATAGCACGGCTTCTTGCATTGCAGAAGAAATCGGGATACACTGCCGGCCATTATGCAGGAAGAAGTAGTTATCGTGAAAAAAACCCGCGTTCTTGGGCATCTTGCGGTGTTGTTGACCATGAGCGTGTGGGCTACCACGTATGTCTCTTCAAAACAATTGCTGGCTGTTTTCACTCCGTCTCAGATTCTCGTGGTACGCTCCACGCTCGGCTTGTTTGTGCTGACCCTCATAAACCATAAGCCTTTGGTCTATGCACAGAGAGGGGACCGGTTATTGGTGGCACTCGCCGGGTTTTGCGGCATTTTTCTCTACTACTTCCTTGAAAATACGGCTTTGCTCTTCACCAGTGCCAGCAATGTAGGGGTCATCGTTGCCACAGCTCCTTTTTTCACGTTGCTCGCCTCCCACCTGTTCCTTAAGGAAGAGAAGTTGAGGAAAAACTATTTCGTGGGTTTGGCACTCTCCATGTCCGGTATAATCCTGCTCACGTTCACCAGTACGGAAGAGGTGGCCTTCAACCCCAAGGGTGATTTGCTTGCATTGCTTGCAATCATGGTCTGGGCTCTCTATACGGTGCTCACCCGGGTGATCGGCAGGAAAGGATACCCGAACCTGCTGGTGACCAGGAACATGTTCTTCTATGGCCTCATCGGCCATACGCTTGTTCTGTTGATCAGCAGGGAAGCTCTTCCCCTTGCTCTGGTGATCCAGACTCCCTACCTGTATCATTTCCTTTTCCTCGGCCTCATCGCCTCCGCTTTCTGTTTTCTTACCTGGAATTTCGGGTTGCGAACAATCGGAGCGATCAAGAGTTCCTTCTATCTCTACCTCAGCCCCCTCATCACCATCGCAGTGGCGGTAACACTCCTTTCCGAGCCTTTCGGGCAGCTCGATGCGATAGGTACGGCCCTTACCCTCTCAGGCTTGTTGATCAGCGAGTATAAAAGCAGGGGAGTCTAGCTTGTCAAAACTACTTTACTGATGTTACCATGTTCCTGCAATGAGGTAGGAAATGGATACACAAAGCAAGCTGGATATCTTAAGTCGGGATGCGCAATACGACCTCAGTTGTGCTTGTGGCACCAAGAATCCCGAGGAGCATCGAAAGCGTAATGCTACAGGATCGGGGTGGCTCTATCCCGCCACGACGGCCAGCGGCGGACCGGGTATCATGCTCAAGACTCTTTTGGGCAACCGTTGCACCAACGATTGCAAGTACTGTCCTTTGAGAAACAATCAGGATTTCAGGCCTGTTGCTCTCGCCCCCAAGGAGATGGCCTCCTTCTTTTACGAGTTTCAAAGCAAGCGCCCTCTCGTGGGCCTGTTTCTCTCCAGTGCGGTGCTTGGCTCGCCTGAAAAGACCATGGGGATGCTTATTGATACTGCAAGGATTTTGAGAACCTCTTATCGTTATCGGGGGTACATACATCTGAAGGTCATCCCGGGATCGAGCAAGGAGAGCATCGATGAGGCCCTCAAGTATGCCTCGGCCCTTTCTTTGAACATAGAGGCTCCCGGCGAGCACCATGTTGCCAAGCTTTCCGATACCAAAAACTATGTTCAGGATATCCTGGAGCCCTTGACGTACATCGCCAGCCAAACCGCAAAAGGTTCCCGCTATGAACGGGTTCATACGTCCAGTCAGTTCATCGTCGGGGCAAGTGACGAGCTGGATAAGGAGATCTTGCTCTATACCAGCCGATTGTATCGGGAACTCCATATGGGTCGATTGTATTTCAGTGCATACCAGAAAGGGCTTGGTGAGCAAAGCCTGCCTGGAGAGCAGAGACAGCAGCCGCGACCGCAACTTGAATTGTTCGATCTCGGTTTGCTCCCTGAGGACAACCAAGCCTCCCTTACCCGGGAGCACCGCTTGTATCAAGCTGATTGGCTTTTACGGAAGTATGGGTTCTCCTATGAAGACCTGTTGTTCACCAAAGAGGGAAATCTCTGTCTTGATAGGGATCCGAAGCTTGTTTGGGCACAGGCCAACCCTCAGTTTTTCCCTCTCTCGGTCAAGCGGGCTCCCAGGGAGGCGCTCTTGCGGGTTCCCGGGCTCGGTCCCACGTATGTGCTCAGGATTGTCAACCAGCGCCGCCTCTCTCCCTTGACTTGCCTTGAGGATTTGAAGTTGCCGTTTTCCGTGCTCGAAAAGGCTCGCCCTTTCCTGACAATCTAGCCGTTTACTCTTGTTGCTGTGCCCGCAATTGCCTACAATGCGGGCTATGGTCATCCTGTATTCCTCCTTCTTTTTCATGTACTCCATTTATGCCATCGTAAACCCGTTTCTGCAGGTGATGCTGCGAAATATGGGGTACTCCTACGAAGTCGTAGGGGTGCTGCTTTCGTTGTTTGAAATAGCCGGCATTGTAGGCCCGCTCTTGGTTGCCCGGCAGGTCGACAAACGGGGAAATATGAAGGGTGTTGTCCTGTTCAGCACCATACTCTCTTCACTTGGCATGACGGCCCTGATGCTATCCACATCGATTGCAATGACCGTACTCGGTCTGGTCCTGCTTGCTTTCTTCCTACGTTCGCTGATGCCTGTCCTGGATTCGTATGCCAATAATCTGTTCAACGGCGATTCCCAGAAATATACCCTGATCCGCTCGTTTGGAACCGTGGGTTTTGTGTTCTTTTCCCTGCTTTTTGCGGCAACCAATCAGCCGGATCTTACGAGTAATGTCAGTATCGGCACGTACGCCCTGATTATCAGCTGTGTGTTTTTTCTGTTGGTGCTGGGCTGGAAGCGTGAGCCGAGGCGACCCAGAAACCAGGACCTGGGCGGCGTCGAGCAAACGGGCCATTGGTTCGACCGGGCCTTTGTGGTGGGTATTTTCATCATCGCCCTGAACAGGATGAGCATGTCCTCAATCTCCAGCTTCTTCTCGTTGTATCTGGTTGAGGAGCTGAAGATCAATGCGATCAGCTTGATGAACGCCCTTGCTGCAGGCAGCGAATTCGGTGCCATGATCATTGCAGGAATCCTCATCCAGCGAAGGAAGGTTCTTCCTGTGCACATGTTCATTGCAAGTGGGTTTGCAATGGTTGTACGCTTGATCATCTATGCTTTACTCCCATCTTATTCTGGAGTGTTGGCGGGCCAGCTGTTGCATAGCATTGGGTATGGGTTCTTTCATCCCGCAGCCATTTATTTTGTTTCACGAAGGGTCAGGCGTTCGCATCGTACCTTGGGAATATCCATCTATATCTCCTTGGGTACCGGGCTTCCTGCTGTTCTCGGTTCGAGTTTGGGTGGTTTGATCGTTGAGTCGTTTGGGTATCGCACCCTCTTCTTATCCTATTCGCTCTTTGCCCTGGCCTCGGCATTGTTGTGCTTTGTCTTCTACCGGACAATGACGACACCTCCGTTGGAAAAGGTCTGAAAGAAGTAGCGATTGGCGAGTTTGATTGCCTGTGCAAGGTGTGGTATGCTCTTTGCTAAGGAGTGGTTGCAGTGAAAAGTAGTGAGGGTTGGGATTTGCTTTCCATTGGAGAGATTTCTCCGGAAAAAATCCAGAAGAATCTGAAGGAAGCCTCGGTATTTCTTGCAAATGATGTGCGGGTCATCCAGAGCATTGTTTTCGCCTACCACCCATTCGAGCTGCTGAAATATGCATGTTGGGAACGCAGGCGTATTGCGACGGTAAAAAAGCAGGATGCATTCGCCCAGCAGGTTTCCCAGAGGCTCGTCTCCTACCTTGCCGCCCTCCTGCCTCACTGGCAGGCCGCTCCTTCCCAGAATCGTGAGATTGCAAGCAAGGATTGGAAACGCCTTACGCAAGTCTTTGAGGATTTGTGCAGGAAGAGCGTCCGCTATGTCGATAATACGGCATTGCTGCTGAGAGCCCGGCAGATTATCGATTCGGATGAGCTTCTTCTGGCTTATCAGGAAGAAGCAACCGAATTCTGCCTGCCCCAAATCGTCGATGCTGATCTGCTTGAGCAAACCTATAATGCGTTGCGTTACCAGTTGCAGCCTTTCAATGCCCTGGTCGGTGAGGTGTTTCCTGCCAAGCTCGATGGTCTGCTTTCCTCGTTTCTCACGCTTGCCAGGCGTGCGGTCGAGGGAATCGACCAACTGCGTGAGGACAGCGCCACTTTCAAGCAGGCGAGCATGCTTCAGCTTGAGATGTATAAGAGCCGCGGAGAAAATGTAGAGAATCTCGATGCAGTCATGGACCGCATCATCAAGGAGCAGGGATGGGAGTCCTGGATAGAGAGCATCGTAGAGCGACGGGATGGTTTTGCTCTGTTCGATGTCCTGAGGGATACCAAGCTTTCCGAGCGTGATGCCTACCTGCTTTCCCGAAATTTTGCTTCCCGACCGACTGAGGAAGCTCCCTTTTTATTAACTGATGGCTCACTGCAAGACGCGTCTCCTTTTCTCCGATTTGGAGCAAATTACTATTGTTTCGATGCAGAATCGTTGCTTCAGAGGGCATATGAGAGCATCAAGCGTGCCGTATGCCAGGAAAATCCTGATCTTGCTGCGCAGTGGGATGCTATAGAACAAGAGAAGCACTCCCTCGTTCCTGTGACATTCTTTACTGCAATGCTGGGAACCATGAACTATACGCGTAATGTTGCAGTGCCAGGCGGTACACTGAACGCTCTCTTCGATGATGGAAAGAAAGAGCTCATCGTACAGGTTCCATATCGTGAGCATGCCTATGCATCTCTCAATCCTTTCGATGATGCACAAGCTTATTGCATCTTTCTCAAGGCTGAGCTGGAAAACCGAGCATTGGCGATGGCACAGGGCAAGCGAACGGTAATTGTCGATACCAAGCATCCCATGCTCTATCCGCTTGCGATGGATCACGATGTTTTGAGTCTCTCCTTCATGCAGCTCGCCAATCTTGCCTCCAATTGGGAGGGTGTTGCTGCCATAAAGGATATTCTCGGGCTTTCACCTTTTTCTGATGTGCATCACGATGAACATCCTCTCGGGGAAGAGATTCCAGCAGAGGATGAGATTCCAGCAGAGGATGAGATTCCAGCAGAGGATGAGATTCCCACAG
>DJGJ01000015.1 GCA_002432715.1 Sphaerochaeta sp. UBA5849
CTGGGCCCTTTCATGCCCGGTGCCCATTGAGGTGTCTGGTTACGATAATTTGCTATTCATTATGCCGTTCAGGCTTGCCCGCCCCCGCTGCCCCGCTCACAGGCTGGTTCTTTTACATCGATGCACAGAATGTCTATTCCCGCCGAACTTGGTTCATCGGGTATGCGGTTGTTCAGTTTCTGCTGCTGGGAGCCTCACTCATTCCGCTTATTGGAGCGTCCAGGATTCTCAGTTGAGTCGCCGGACCGAAGGACATCGTGGCCCGCTATGGAGCTGATGAGTTTGTCGTTCTGCTGCATGAGACAACAGAGTCTGAGCTGAAGGACTTGGCTTCGAAGATTGAATTGGAGGTCGCAATGGGCAATCAGGCTTCCAAGAGACAGTATCTGCTTTCCGTGAGCATGGGATATGCTCTCTACGACCCCACGCAATGTACCGATGCCATGGCTTTCATGGCACACATCGATGCATCCATGTATGCGCAGAAGCGCTGCAAGCTGGGCAATAGGGGCTGAACAGCATGGAAAATTCCCTTTGTATAAGCTATGATGGAAGAAGCAAAGACAAGGAGTAATCCATGGGTGATAAAAAACATATACGCGCTGACTTCGTTCCTGGTCACTACCAGTTCACAACCGACAAGGGAGCAAGCTTCACCATAGGGCCTGAGAGCGCTCCCTATGACTATCTGCTGGGAGCATTGTCGGGGTGCCTGTTCTCAACCTTTGAGGAGATTGCAGTCAAAATGCGAGTCGGCTGGGAGCATGTCAGTTTTGAAGTACACGGACAGAAGCGTGATACCGTACCCACCACGCTTGAACAGCTCTCCATCACTGTGGAGGCGACCGGAGTCGACAACCAGCAAAAGTTCACCAAAGCCTTTGAGACTGCAACGCGCTACTGCTCCATCTACCAGACCATCAGCGGCGTCAGCGAGATGCACTGGTCCGTGGATTTCAGGTAACCGCAATGGCAGGAAACGGGCGCTACACCACACTCCTCTTGTTCGAAGCATTTGAGAAAGCCCTCATGCAGTTCATGCGTGAGGACGAACAGGTGCTCTCTTGGCCGCGGGCCAAGGCAAGTGTTGCACACTCTCTAGCTTCTCAACTGCAACGAAGCCTGAGAAGCGTCCTCGGCCTGAGCGAGGACAACGCAAGCCCCGGCTTCTTCTCCCTGCCCGGGGATGTAAAGGTCGATATTCTGATCAAGGGATGCGACATTCTGGTCCACGACCGCAAGGGCAAACACCTGCTTGGCATTGTTCTCGGATACGACTACCTTTCAAGACCGCAACAGGAGCACCTGCACCAGCTCAAGGAGCAAGGCTTCAAGCTTGTGCTGGGTGTCTCGTTTCTGATGCAGAAGGAGTACGTACTTCTATACAGCCCGAAGCAGGAGAGCCTGGAGTACTATCACTTCAACAAGCAGGATGGTACGACACATCATCTCATGCAGCGCGATGTCGAGAGCGAGACCGATGACGGCCAACTTTCATTGGGTATCAAGGAGCGGAAGACACGGAAAAAGCCGGCTCCTACACAGGATCAATGACACGGTGACGCCCGGTGATTTTATCGACACCCCGTTTGTGGGCATCCTCACACCCGTTCCAAGGCTTATCCATATTTTCTGACTTATACTTTTGAGTCATCCAATAGACATCCTTGGCTATCCTGTCGAGGTTGAGCACCTGCGTCTGAGTCAGGTCATGTACAAACTTCGCCAGCAAGGAACCCGACAAAACAGTAGGGGCCATCTCCAGAAGCAGTTGGAAGTGATGCATGCAAAAGCCTTTACCTTCTTGAAGTGCCTCACGGAACGAGTGATCCTCACCCCAGAGATAACACGTGGTGAACAGATACCGCTCGAGGCGCTGCTGCATGGAACTGCAGACCAGACACCCCTTCTCGCGTTTTTCCATATCTTCCTTAAAGGCTTTGATGGCTTTTTTTGCCTGCCTCGGGTTCTTGCTCCCCAGCAGGCTGTTGATCGACTTCTCCAGCTTGGTACGTGTCATACCCAGATACGTATCGGTCATCAGAGCGATGCCCTGGGGCTTGTTGGCAGATGCCAACAGCTGCCAATGCTTGGAACAGAATCCGCTCTCGTTGACCTTGACCCGGGTCTCCGGGTTCATGACCGAGTTTCCCAGGTAGAAGTAAAGCGCATCCTTTTGGGCCTCGGCCATCAGATCGCAGATATAGCACTCGCTCTTGCTTGCAACACCATCCCATACGGGAATGGTCTCCAATTCCAGCTTCATAGCGCAACCAAGTCTTCAGCTTTCTTTGCGATTGCAGAAGCGGTGAATCCAAAGGTTTGAGCGAGGTAGGCGAGTTTCCCGACTTCACCAAAGCGTTCCCCGACATTGACAAACTCCATGCGGGTGGGTTGCACTCGCCCCAAATGGGCGGCTATGGCTTCCCCGACACCTCCTGCATACCGTCCATTCTCGCAAACAAGGATGCGTCCGGTTTTTGCCGCCACCTGCTCGATCAAGGGATAGTCGAGGGGACGAATGGTATGCAGGTCGACCAAGGTCGCTTTCACTCCCTTCTCCCGCAGCTGCTTCACCGCTTCCTGGGCGGCATTGACCATAACCTCACCGGTGGCGAAGATGCCTATATCAGAGCCTTCGGCAAGCACAATGCCTTTGCCCAGTTCGATGGGAGTTCCTACCGGATAGCGGTGGGTCGCACCCTTCCTGGGAACACGGGTATAGGAGGCCTTGTTCAGCTCATATGCCTGACGAATCAACTCATAGAGGCTTTGTGCATCGCTTGGTTCAATGATGGTGATACCGGGAACCTGCCGCATCAGGGCGATATCCTCGAACGGCATGTGCGTCCCGCCGTTGAGTTGGGCGGTGATGCCCGGGTCGCTGCCGATGAGATGCACCACCTGGCCGGTATATCCGACAGAGAGGAAGACTTGGTCGTAGGCACGCCGGGTTGCAAAACAACCAAAGCTATGGGCGAAAGGCACGAAACCCATTGAGGCCAGACCTGCGGCTACACCGACCATGTTCGCTTCGGCGATTCCACAGTTGTAAAAACGGTCGGGATAGCGGGAGCAGAAGGAGAGCGAGCCAAGGCAGCTTGCGAGGTCGGCATCGAGCATCACCACTTCCTGATGTTCGGAAGCCAGGTCGTTGATTGCAGCCATTGCAGCATCACGCATATTTTCACAGGTACTCAAATCTCTCATAGCGTTGCCCCCTCGCGAGCATACAAATCGGCGATGGCCTTTCGGGCCGTCTTTTGGTCGAAAGCCATGCTGTGGTTGGCCGTCACCCCTTCTCCAGGAATGAATCCATACGACTTGATGGTGTCCAGGATGATCATGCTGGGACGATCTGTTACCGCTTGGGCGCGTCTGACGGCACGGTCGATCTGAGCAAAATCATGACCATTGATGCGCTGCACATGCCAGTTGAAACCGAGCCAGCGGGTCTCGATATACTCCATATCGGAGATGTCGGAGACATAGCCGTCCAGTTGCTGCTTGTTGTAGTCGGTGAAGGCGATCAAGTTGCCCAGCTTCCATTGGCTTGCAGTGTGGGCTGCTTCCCAGATTTGGCCTTCCTGGCTCTCTCCATCGCCGATGATGGCATAGGTGCGGGCGTCCTGGCCCTTGATTTTCTGTCCCAAGGCGATGCCGACCGCTGCACTGAACCCCTGTCCCAATGACCCGGCTGTGAAATCCACCCCGACGGTCTTGTTCATGTCGCAGTGGCTGGGGAGGTTGGTCCCTCCACTATTCAGCGTTTTCAGCAGATCCACATCGAAGTAGCCTTTGCTGGCCAAGGTGGCATAGACTGCCGGACCTGCGTGGCCTTTTGAGCAGACAAAGCGGTCACGGTCTTCCTTTTTTGGATGCTTTGGATCGATCCTCATTGCTTCATAATAGAGATAGGTAAGCACTTCCACGATGGACATGCTTCCTCCGATGTGTCCCGAGCCAAAGTTCCCGATTTCCTCAATCGTAAGCCTGCGAATTTCCAGAGCCTGCTGTTTGAGGGCTTTCATGTCTAGCATATGCATCCCCTACTTTTGGTATTTCATCTGCATCAGTTGTTTCAAACGACTCTCTCCCAAGGCCGAGACATCATAGCCCGAAGCTGCCATCTGTGCTGTGATCACGGTCATTTGAGCAGCCCGTTCGAGCAACTCCATCTTGTCGAAAGCCTCAAGCATTGAGCGTCCGAGGGTGACGGCCCCATGGTTTTCGAGCAGCAGCACGTCGTGGTCGAAAGCCTTTACCGCTGCAATCTCTGCAAGATTGACCGTACCCATCAGGCGGTAGTCGACCAGGACCGGATCCTCCAGAATGTAGTAGGATTCGGCGATCAGGTGGGTGTTTATTGCACACTTTCCATCCTTCTGGATGGCAGTGAATGCCGACACATAGGTAGGATGGGCATGAACGATCGCCGTACAGTCTGGGCGGGAGATGAGAATGAGGCGATGCATCTCGGTCTCTATGCTCAGGCGCAGGTGGGGCGTCATGTTCTTGCCGTCAATGGTGACTACTGCGATGTCCTCGAAGGTGAGCAGGCCTTTGTCCAAAGCCGACGGAGTAATGCAGAACAAGTCGGCATTGATTCTCAGGCTGATGTTTCCACCGCTGGCCGTGGTAAGCTGGCGGTCGTACAGGCGCGTCATAAAAGAAGCGACTTGCCGCCGCTGTTGTTCGTATTGTTTGATATCCATACGGCGAGTATAGCATGTTCAGAGTATCGTAGGAAAGGAAAACCCTCCTCACCCAACACTTGAGATGCGCAAGGGGTTTTGCTACAATGGCCTCTGTTCGAATACCAAGGAGACGTATCAAGATGAGGATGTCCAAACTCTTTTCCAGAACCCTTCGCGAGGCCCCGAACGGTGCTGACAGCAAAGGCTACGAGTATTTGCTTCGTGCAGGCTTTATCCGCCAATTGGGAGCTGGCATCTTCAGTTTGCTTCCCTTCGGCTTCAATGCAACCAAGAAGATTGAGCAGATCATCCGCGAGGAGATGAATGCAATCGGCGGCCAGGAAATCTTGATGCCCTTGGTGAACCCTGCCGACATCTGGAAGGAGACCGGCCGGTACTACAGCATCGACAAGGAGATGAGCCGCTTCAACGACCGTGTAGGCCGTGACATGGTGCTTGCCATGACCCATGAGGAAGCTGTCACCGACCTTGCACGTGGGGAGATCGACAGTTACAAGCGCCTGCCGCTTCTGGTGTATCAAATCCAGACCAAGTGGCGTGACGATCCCCGTCCCCGCGCCGGCCTGATCAGGGTTCGTGAATTCACCATGAAGGACAGTTACTCCTTCGATGTCGACCAAGCCGGCTTGGATGTGCAGTATGGTGCCCATTACAAAGCCTACTTCAGGATTTTCAGTCGGTGCGGACTTCCCGTCATCGTCGTCGGTGCCGACAGCGGCATGATGGGAGGCAAAATCTCCCACGAGTACATGTATCTCTCCTCCATCGGAGAGGACACGATCATCACCTGCCCAAAGTGCGGCTATACTGCAAACCGTCAGGTTGCCACGTTCAAGAAGACGTACTACCCCGAACCGATGAAGCCGACCGAAAAGGTCCTCACCCCCGATTGCAAGACCATCGAGGAGCTGGCTGACTTCCTCAAGATTGAGAAGAGGCAGACCGCCAAGGCTGTGTTCATGGTCGGCACCTTCATCAACGATACCAATGGCGAGGAAGAGGACAAGCTTATCGTCGGCATCATCCGCGGTGATTTGGAGGTCGAAGAGAACAAGTTGCAGAATGCCGCTCGTGCAAATGTCCTCAGACCCGCCCATGCAGAGGAAATCCTTGCAAAGAAGATGGTTCCCGGGTATGGCTCGGCCATCGGCTGCAGCGAGGATGTAGTGGTCATCGTCGATGACTCGGTGGCAAAGAGCAACAACCTTGTCGCGGGTGCAAACGAGGAAGGCTATCACCTGTTGAACACCAACTTTGGCCGGGACTACACCGGCCTGACAGCCGATATCGCCAGTGCTGCGGCCGGCTATGCATGCCCACAGTGCGATGAGAGCCTGTCCGCCTCCAAGGGCGTTGAGGTGGGCAACATCTTTCAGCTCAATACCCGTTACAGTGAGAGCATGAACTGCAGCTATCAGGATGAGGGAGGAGTACGGAAGCCCGTCGTCATGGGAAGCTATGGAATCGGGGTGGGCCGCCTGCTTGCTTGTCTGGCGGAAAACTATAGTGATGAGCAGGGTCTTTCCCTTCCCATTTCCGTTGCTCCCATGCAGGTGCACCTTGTCAGCCTGGTGAAGGACGCCGAAATCGCCGAACAGCTGTACAAGCAACTCAGTGCAGCCGGTATCGAGATCCTGTACGACGACCGCAAGGAGTCGGCCGGTGTCAAATTTGCCGATGCCGACCTCATCGGGCTTCCGATCCGCATCACCTTGGGCAACCGCTCCCTGAAGGAGGGCAAGGTTGAGGTGAAGCTCAGAAGAAACCTCGAGGAGTCTTTCAGTTTCGAACTCACCACGGTAGTTGAAGAAACCAAGGCTCTCATCGCCAAGCTTAAGGCTGAACTTGAGGACCGGATAGTCGAAAAAGAGTGGAAACAGGCCTAACGCACGGATCCCTTGCATAAAACCTTCGTCAGCCGGCGAAGGTTTTTATTTGCCCCTGGTGCATGGTAATCTTGCGTCTTCTAGGTGTACAAGATCCTGAACTTGAGGCTTATCGTTTCATAAACCAAAAAAGTTCCTTCGCTGGGACAAAGCTCTTGGGTGAAATCAGTTCGCTCCCATCTTCTTCAATTGATTGACAATATAAGTTCTCTTGGCAGCCTTGGCGTACTCAAGCACAGAGTGCCCCTGATAATCCCGTGCATTGATATCGGCTCCCGCCTTCAGCAAGGCTGAGACGATGCGGGTTTCAGGATTGCTGTTCACCGCCATGATCAGGGCGGTCTCTCCAAGGTAGTTGCGGGCGTTGAGATCGGCACCCGCCTTGAGAAGTTCCTCAATGATTTTCGGGCTTGTGCTCTTGTTTGCGGCAAGATGCAGGGAGTTGGATCGGTACTTCGGTTCAGCTTCCTGGATGTCGGCCCCTGCCTCAAGCAAGGCCTTCAATACGTTGACCGAAGGATTATACTGGGCGGCAAGCATGATGGGAGTAAGGCCCCACTCGTTCTGGGTGTGAATGTCAGCACCCTGGTCCAGGAGGGTCTTGATCTCCTTCACTTTGGTAGCGGAAACAGCAGCTGCGAGCAACTTCTTATTCAGGGTTTCTTCACGTTTTGCCATAACTCAATATCTCCTTATTTATTATTTGATTTATATTTATCTATACATAGTATTCCAAGTTTTCCTAAAATTGTATAGTCTCGAAGGCAATAATTTTCCGAGTTCGGGCATCTTCGTTCCAATTGACTGCTTTAGGATTTGCCACTTCATACAAATATGCTGTATGATGCTTGTATGGTAACCAAGGAAATCATCCAGCAGGTTCCGAAAGTGGAACTGCATGACCATCTTGACGGCGGATTGAGAATCCAGACCATTCTGGAACTAGCCAAGGAACAACAGGTAGAGCTTCCCAGCAAGGATCCACAGAAGCTGCATGATTGGTTCGTTCGCGGTTGCAAACAAAAAAGTCTTACCCTTTATTTGGAACCTTTCGGGGTAACCACCCAGGTGATGCAGACACAAGAAGCCCTTCAGCGGGTTGCCTTTGAAGCGGTTGAGGATCTGGCAAAAGAGAACATCTGTTATGCAGAAATCCGCTTTGCCCCCATCCTCCATGTCAGCAAAGGACTGAGTCTGGAACAGGTGGTCCAGGCCGTCCTCGATGGATTGCAGAGAGGAACCCGGCAGACGGGCATGCCCACTGGCTTGATTCTCTGCGCCATGCGCAACCAAAGTCCACAAATCAGTCATGCCATTGCCGAACTTGCTGTTGCATTTGCAGACCGTGGTGTGGTTGGATTCGACCTTGCCGGTGATGAGATAGGCTACCCTCCCAAGAAACATCTGGAAGCCTTTCAGTTCATCCGCAACAAGAACTTCAACATCACCATCCATGCCGGAGAAGCCTTCGGAGTGGAGTCCATCTGGCAGGCGGTACAGCTGTGCGGCGCACACCGTATCGGACACGGGGTGCGTCTGGTGGAGGACATGGGGCTTGAAGGAACGAGAATCGAAGAGATGGGATCGCTTGCCAACTTCATACTCGACCGCCGAATCCCGATGGAAATGTGTTTGACCAGCAATGTGGGAACCGGAGCCGTAAAAGACTATGCAAGCCACCCCTTCCCGATTTTCTTCCGGAATAAGTTCCGTGTCTTCCTCTGCAGCGACAACCGTTTGATGAGCGACACCAACCTTACCCGTGAAATGGAATTGGCTGTTCAATACTACAATTTGAACATCCGGGATTTGGAGAAGATTACCATCAATGCCATGAAGTCAGCCTTCATCCATCACGACCAGAAGCTCTCCATCATCTACGATGTAATCAAGAAAGGATATCTTGCCATTCGCGAACAGTACGGCATCAACGACTATTAAAGAGTGCGCTTGAAGACGTCGGTGGGATTGATGCGCATCCTGATCCTGCAATAGAGGTACCCAAAGACCAACCCGCTCAGATGGGTCAGGTGTGCTACATTGCCACCGCTGCCGAACAGCTGGCTGGAAAGCTCTATGATTGCATAGAGAATGACCAATATCGGAGCCCTGACCGGAATAAATCCGAATACGAATATCACCGAGTACGGGTAGAAGACAGCGAACATCAACAACACCCCGTAGATGGCTCCTGAAGCCCCGACCAGAATCACATTGGTCCCCGCCAGATAGTAGCTGATAAAGCTGATAATCCCGCTGAACAGGCCTGTCAAAAGATAGAAGAGCAAAAATTCCTTGCTGCCGATTCGCTTTTCCACCATCGAGCCGAAGATGAAGAGGCTGAGCATGTTGAACAGCAGGTGATTGAAACTACCATGGACAAACATGTAGGTGAACGGCTGCCAGAGATACCCACCCAGTACGAATGAGGGAATCATCGCCAAATAGTAGGCGCTTCTCGGATACAAAAAAGCGGTAAGCAGGTAGACCAAGGCGTTGATCACTACCAACTTGAGGGTGTAGTTCTGATATGTTCCATCCCGGAATCTCCGGTTGATGAGTGAGGTTTTCTTCATATGCTATACAGTATAAATTGCCGACCAAATCGTCAATTGTGCAAAAATTGCACAGTTTTCATCGGGTGTGCAAGCAATACACAGATTCATGGCATGCAAAACCCCTCCAGACACTCGCATTTGAGGTTTTGAAGTTGGCATGCTAATTGCATTGTTATAAACAGAACAGAGCAACATTTTTTTCATACTCCTCCTTTTTCATACCGACAGGATGCCAAGAGATTTACCCCAATCTGCTTTTGGCATCCTTCTTTTTTGCCCTCTCCTGTGAAAAATTGTGATGATGTTACTTTTTTGCACACCGACCCAGCAAGATGGCTCTCCTGCATCAATACAATAAGCTGTATATTTTGTCCATATGTATAACTATTAAAGTTGGCACGCAAGTTGCATGGTACTAAGTAGAACAGAGCAACAGTTTTTTCAAACCTCCTTAAAGTGTGATTTCTTTGGTGCCAGCGGCTCTCTCTCCCCACCCCACAAATACCGCTGGCACCATCTTTTTGCCCTGAGGTGTGCAATCTTGTAAGCATGTGAAGTAATTGCACAGCTGATACCCTCTCCTGCACTTCTCATTCTAAGGCTTACAGTATTTATACATCGCTTAGAGTACATGTAAAACAATTGGCACGATAATTGCTATGTTATCTACAGAACAGAGCAACCGTTTTTTTCAACCTCCTTTTCGTGTTTTACCTTGGGTGCCAGTGAGAATTACCTTCCCACCCCACAAAATCTCACTGGCACCTTTCTTGTACCCTTCTGCCTGCTTTGGTATAGTCTAGGCATGGCAACCAGCAGAAGAGACCGTGCAGACTCCTATACCAAACGTGCACACAAGGAAGGCTACCCCGCCCGCTCCGTCTACAAGCTCGAGGAGCTGCAGCAGAATTTCAAGCTTATCAAAAGCGGTGATACTGTTTTGGATGTGGGGGCGGCTCCAGGATCGTGGACGCTTTATACCCATAATGAGTTGATCAAGGGCAAGGGTACGATTATTGCAGTCGACCTCAATCCCCTGAACCTCAATCCGGTACCACCGACTGTCACATCCTACGTCGGGGATGCCTTTGGGAAAGAGATGAGAGAGAAGCTCATATCCCACGGACCCTACGATGTCATCATCAGTGATGCAGCCCCGATGACGATGGGCAACCGGGCCGTGGATACGGCACGCAGTGAAAACCTTGCCGAGCAGGTTGTATATCTGGCACAGGATCATCTGAAGGTTCACGGGAATCTGGTGGTCAAGATTTTTCAGGGAGGAGGCCAGGTCGAGCTGCTCAAGCTCATGCGTACGCTCTTTGCCAAGGTAAAACCCTTCAAGCCGAAGGCTTGCAGGGATGACTCCTTCGAGATTTATCTGGTAGGCTTGGACCGACTGGAGAAGGAGGGGGGAGCATGCAAATCGTAATCATCGACGGTCAGGGCGGCAGCCTCGGGAAAAGCTTGGTCGAAGCGATAAAGAAGCGATTCGAACACGTACAGGTACTGGCCATCGGAACCAACAGCCTTGCAACGAGCGCCATGCTGCGCAGTGGTGCCGACGGGATTGCCACGGGGGAGAATCCGGTTGTGGTTGCCGCACGGAATGCCGATTTGATCGTTGGACCTTTGGGAATCATCACAGCCGATGCCCTGCACGGGGAGATCACCCCGACGATGGCGGTGGCTGTTGCTCAGAGCAAGGCCCACAAGATCCTGCTTCCCATCAGCAAGTGCAATGTAAGCGTCGTAGGAAGGCAGGACCTGAACCTGACAGAGATGATTGACCTTGCTTTATCTGAAATTGCAACCTTTCTTGACAATCAGCGTCAAGGTTAGTACAATACGCCCTACCCAGCCCCATGAAGGGGCTGTTCCTAAACCGTTTACCTGTTTACGAAAAGAGCCATGAAGGCAGAGAAGGATGTCAATCCTTTGCTTTCATGGCTTTTTTATAGGGAGTTGATCGTGGAACTCTATAAAAAGCCTCTTGCTGAGGGAATCACCTTATGTGTCTACAACCGTGACCGGCTCATCTTCTCAGACAGCGGCCACTGGCTTACTCCGCTCTTTGCCCTTGAACGCTTCTTGTCCACGTATGAAGGCGAACGCGATTGCCTGTGCGCCCATGATACGGCGGCAGGAAAAGCTGCAGCGGTGTTGATGAGCCGCATGGGCATCAAGCGGGCTCACATCAATCTGATAAGCGACCTTGCCGTCGAGTTCTATGAAGCGAACGATATTGCAGTAAGCTGGGAGACCCGCATTCCACATCTGGACTGCAAAACCGAAGAGTTGCTTATGGATATGGAGAGCGAGGAGGAGATGTACCGCCTGCTCAGAAGAAGGGCAAAGCTGGTACAGGGGGTGAGTATTGCCGCCCGACGGGTATCCTTTGCGTACCCCGACAACCCGCCGGTGCTTGAGGACCTCTCGTTCGATGTTGAAGAAGGGGGAAGACTCATCATTCAAGGGGATAACGGCATGGGCAAAACCACCCTGCTCAATCTCTTGATGGGAAAGCTCAAGTGCACAAGCGGAACCATTCTCATCGATGGTCAGGAGCCATCGGCTCTGGCCAAAAGGACGATCGGATACATCAAACAGCAACAGACCCAGGAGCAATACCCGGTATCGGCACGGGAGGTGGTCGGCATGGCGGTCGATTCCAGCCTCGAGCCCAAGCAGCAGAAGTGGGAGATCGACACCGCCCTCAGAAGAACCGGGGTGTATGAACTGGCCGACCGCAATTTCTTTACGCTCAGCGGTGGGGAACGGCAGAAAGTGTCGCTCTCGCGCACCCTCTGCCAAAAAGCGCGACTCTTGCTTCTCGATGAACCCACCTCGTTTCTGGATGCAAAGAGCCGAAAAACGCTTGTCGAGGTGCTGCACTCCCTCACCGTGGATGAGATGCCGACTATCGTAATCGTCACGCACGACAAGGAGCTTGAAGCCGACCTCACCTGGCCGGTTCTCCGATTGGAGGGCAGGCATGCATGATTTCCTGTTCGCCCTCAGTCTCCCTCCTGTAGCACGGGGCCTCTTTGCAATGGCAATCGCCGGACTCTGCTTCCCTGCAAGCGGTGTCATGGTGCTGCGCCTGAACCTGGTGCCTATGCGCTATATGCTCATGCATGGCGTCATCCTTGGCGGGGCCATATCATTGGCTTTCACACTGCCGGTGCTGCCGACAAGCATCCTGCTCAATGTCCTGCTCGTGCTTCTCATGCTGCTTCTCAAAGGAGACTCATCCCATGGATTCGGCCTTGCCGGTGCCGCAGCAATGGTGTTCTCCATGGCCCTCGCCTCCTTGGTCATGCACCTATGGGATGTCCCTGCCAAGGATACCTTGCAGCTGCTGTGGGGCAGCCCGTTTGCCCTGAGCACCATTGACATTGCGACCTTGATCGCCATCGCAGTGGTACTTCTGCTCTATCTGGTGCTCAACTTCCGCACCATAAGTGCCATGTTCTTCGACCAGGAGATCGCCCAATCGTTGGGAATGGCGGTAAAGCTTCACCACACCCTCATGGTATTGATCATCGCCTTGGTCATCGCTTTTGCCATGAAGCTGCTCGGTGCCTTGCTCATCGACGCCCTCTTGATCCTTCCTGTCATGGTTGGAAGCAAGCGCGCAACCAGCCTGAAGCAGCTGCTGTGGTACTCATGTCTCACCGGCCTGTTCATCTCGACGTTCGGCTATTTGCTGGCTGTCGCCACCGACCTCCCCCCCAGCGCAGCGATTGCCTTGCTCTCGGCCCTGCTGTATCTCATACCCACATCACGCAAGAAAGGAAAAACCGTATGAAAAAATGGAGTATTTGCTTTTTGCTGCTCATCGCATCTGTCCCGCTCTTCGCCCAGGCAATGCCTGAACAAGCGGCAGCTCCTCCTGCCATCGTTGCTTCCACCAGCTGGACTGCCGCCTTCGCAGACATCGGAGGCCTCGATGACGTTCCCTTCATCGCCCCCGCCAACCTGATCCACCCGCCGGAGTATGAAATCATCGTCAGCGATGTCTTGAAGATCAACAATGCACAGTACTTCATCTATGCCGGATATGAGCGGATGATGCAGAGCATGGGCTCCTCGATCAAGAAGAATGAGGCTTCCCTGGTGAAGATAAACACCAACAACAGCATTGAAAACGTCAGGGAGCAGGCACAGCTGATAGCATCCCTGACGGGGACGCAGGCGGAAAGTGATAAGCGTGTCGAGCAGTATGTACAGGTTGTTGAAAAGGGAGCGGAGAAGGTCAGGCAACAAGGTATGGACCGGCTGAAGGTATACTGCCACAGCATGCAGGTCTACCTTGCCAAGGATTTGGGGCTCTTTGTTGCAGGAACCTTCGGCCCGGGACCGCTCACAGCCGACCAAATTGCAGAGGTTGCCAAAGGCGGCTACAACCTGATCATCGACAACGTCCACAACCCGATTGCAAAACCCCTGCTCGAAGTCTCCCCCGGTTCCCGATTGGTGGTGTGGCGCAACTTCCCCGAACGAGGGGGAAGAGGAAGCCTTGCTGAAATGGTAGGGGCCAACATCGAGGAACTCTTTCGCTGAAGACGGTGAGAGCCTCCGGTCGGAGGCTCTCAATCTGCTTAGCGGTAATACTTGCCGTAATGTTCCTTCAGGAAGGCAATCGTGCGCTTGGCTGCGGTATCGGGGTCGGGATAGGGCAGGATTTCTGCGGTAGTCCATCCATCGTAGCCGATTGCGGTCAAGGCCTCGAAAACCTCATTCCAGTTCATGTGTCCGTCGCCGGGTGCATGACGATTGGTATCGGCAAAATGCACGTACCTGACATACTCCTTGTTGCGGATGAAGCTCTCTCCGATCTTGTCATCCTCGATGTTCATATGAAAGACATCGGGCATCATGAAAAAGTTCTTTCGGTTGACCTTCTTCAGCATCGCCGTACATTCATCAAGGTTGTTGATGAAGTCGATCTCGTAGCGGTTCACCGGTTCGAGAATCAACTCGACACCGCGTTTCTTTGCATGGTCTGCAACCTTGTGGGCCATGTCCAGGAAGAGACGCTCAACCAAGGCGATATCGCGTCCGGCGATGGGACCGCGGGTTCGTCCGATATTCACCAAAGAGCCGAACTCTCCGGCCAGGTCGATGAATTCACAAAATGTCTTGTAGAGCTCCGCCCTGTTCTCCTGATTCTCGTCGGTGAAGTGAAGACCGCGGGCTGCGAAGACCTGACCGGAGGAGATGGCACTCACTTCCAACCGGTTCTCCCTGAGCCACTGCCTCAATTCGTGCTTGTTCACTTCATTGGGATTCTTCAGTGCGAGTTCCACCCCGTCATATCCGAGCTCATGAGCCTTGATGATCGACTCCTTCACTCCCCTGAACACAACAAAGGCATTGGGAAGGGCCTCTTTTGAGGCAATGGCTACTGCTAATTTCATGATTTTACTCTTTCCTTGTAAAGCGAAGCAGGACACCTTGGGGCGCCCTGCTTCCGGGTAACAGGCTTACATCTCCTTGATCAGGGAGAGGTCTCCGGTGGCGGCTGCACGAAGCAGCGGCTCCATATAGACGTCCACATCACTGCTGGTCATCGGCACAGGCATGTTCTTCAGCTTCATCTCAAGCTGAGGGTCCTTGGCTGCAGAGAGTGCACGCTCGATGTGCGCATCGGTGAAGCCCTTGAGGTCGGTGAGCTTGGAAGGAGCCTTGATGGACTTGCTGAAGGCGATCATAGCTTCGGCTACGGCCACGGCGAGATCACGGCCTTCAAGGTTCTCAACCGGGGAACCGAACCCGAAGGAAGCGAAGATTGAACCAACAACCTTGAGCTGCTTCTGGATGGCCTTGCTGTAGAGCACCGCATAGTACGGGTTCATGATTCCGCAGGCCGTGCCGTGGCTGACAATGTCGACGAGGGAGAAGCTGGTCAGGTGAGCACCGCTGGTTCCGCCGATCATGATGGCATAGCCGCCGAGGTCGGTGGCAAGGCCGATGGCTTCACGGGCTTGGATGTTCTTCGGATCGTCAACCAGCACCTTGGCATACTGGGCTACCAGGCTGATGGCGCATTCAGCAATCTGCCGGGCTTTCTCATAGGTGGCTTCCTTTGCACCGCAGAACACCTCGAAGGTGTGGGCGATGGCATCGAGGGCCCCGTCGATGGTGACCGATATCGGCATGGAGACGGTGGTCTCGTAGTCGAAGAGGCCTACCGTGGGAATCAATGCATCGTCAACGATCAGCTTCTTCTGCCCGACAACCGGGTCGGTGATGTTGGAATACTTGGTCAGGTGGGCACCGCTGGAAGCGGAAGTCTGGACGGCAATCACCGGAATCAGGGTGGTATTGGTCTTTGCAAGAGCATCACTTACCACGTTGGTCCCGAAGTAGTGGTCGATCTCGGGGGTGACCTTGGACCCAAGGGCTGCCAAGGCATTGGCGGCCTTCACAGCATCGATTGCCGAACCGCCGCCGATGACAACAATGCTGTCCGGCTTGGTGTGCAGGATGTACGACTCAAGACGATAGACGTCCTCACGGGGGGCATTGGGCTTGGCATCGGGGGCGATGACACCACCGGCAAGCTCAACACCGGAGCTCTGCAGGTACGAGACTACACAATCGGCAACAGGCTTCATATAGGTGGTATTGCTGACCACCAGTGCACGCTTGCCGAAAGCTGCAGCGAGAGGACCTACCTGGTCAAGGACACCCAGACCATGGACATAGGAATCCCCTTTCCACTCTTTCAGAAGTTCATAGGCACGTTTCATTTGATCCATTATTATTCTCCTTATTTGCAGAGAGCTCTTGCACGGTTTGCAATGTTCTCTGCGCTTATTCCATACTTTGCCAAGAGCGGCTCATACGGGCCGGACTCGGTAAACGTATCTTCAATTCCAACAGCATCAAATTTACAGGATATTCCCTGTTTCATGAAGACCTCGCTGACTGCCGAAAAAAAGCCACCAGCCAGCACATGTTCTTCGGTGCAAAGCAATTTGCCCGTCTTGACAACGCTCTTGACGACCGGTGCCGGGTCGAACGGCTTGACCATGGGAACACTGAGCACCTCAGCTGTGATGCCTTCCTTGGCAAGCAAGGCGGCCGCTTCCATGGCAAAACTGGCGGTGATGCCGTTTGCAGCGATGGTTACATCGGTACCTTCGACTGCACAGACGGTCCCGATGGCCTCACTTGGAGGCAGGTCCGGCATTGCGTTCCGGTTGAGCCTGATATAGACAGGCCCCTTTTGCGTCAGGGCATATTCAAGGGCTTTCTCTGCCTGTGCGCTGTCCGAGGGGACGATCACCTGCATGTTCGGAAGGGCGCGCATGATGGCAATGTCGGTGATGGACTGGTGGCTTGCACCGTCGAAGGAGTCCGACAGCCCGCCGTATGCACCTGCAATGATCACCGGAAGGTTGTTGTAGCAGACGGTATTGCGAATTTGGTCGGTTGCCTTGAGAGCAAGGAAAATCGCAAAAGCATTGACAACCGGGTGGTAACCGGCTGTAGCCATACCGGCGGCAATGTCCACCATGTTGGCCTCGGCAACACCTACGTTGAAGAAACGGTCCGGAAACGCCTTGCCGAACAAGGCACTCTTGGTGGAAGAGGATACATCGGCATCCAGGACCACCAACTCAGGATGGGTAGCGCCCAGCTCGGCAAGCTTCTTGCCGAAGGCATCCCGCATGGCAATGCTCATAGTGCAGCCTCCTTCTTGCTCAGATCAGATTTCAGTTCCTCAATACCCTTTGCATAGGAGGCATCATCGATGACAGCCCCATGCCAGGTATTCTTTCCTTCGGTGAAGGAAACACCCTTGCCCTTGACGGTGTCGTAGATGACGGCCTTCGGCCATACATCGTCACTGTCCATCCAGGCAAACGAGTCAAGGATTTCCTTGGTGTCGTGACCGTTGCAAGCCTTTGGGGCAACATTCCAGCCGAAAGCCTTCAGCTTATCGGCAAGCGGTCCGAGAGGCATGATTTCATCCTCGGTTCCATCAAGCTGTACCTTGTTGTAGTCGATCATCAGGACAAAGTGCTCGCTCTTGTACTTGGCGGCACTCATGATGGCTTCCCAGCTCTGTCCTTCGTTCAGGCACCCTTCTCCGCTGATCACATAGGTCCACCAATTCTTCTTGGAAAGTCTTGCTGCAAGAGCCATACCAAGGCCGACTGAAAGCCCATGGCCCAGGGCTCCGGTGGACATATCGACACCGGGAAGCTTGTTCATGCAGGGATGCCCTTGCAGGCGTGAGTCAAGCTTGCGGAACGAAGACAGTTCCTCGACAGGGAAAAATCCGCGGTGGGCGAGAATCGTATACAGATTCATCGACGCATGTCCCTTGGAAAGAATGACTCGGTCACGATCCTCCCACCGAGGGTTGGAGGGATCGATGGAGATGCGGTTGAAGTAGAGGGCGGTTGTCAGTTCTGCACTGGAAGCAGCCCCACCCCAGTGTCCTGTTCCCCTATCGTGCAGGATATCGAACATAACGATCCTGAAATATGCTGCCAAGGCGGAAAGTTCATCGGCGTTGAACGTTCTGCCCGGCTGGGAGAGCAACTCCTTGATACGTTTACTCATCTAGGAAACTCCTTGTTTTTATCTGCATTGTGTACTGTATACAATATAGATATCATGGAGAAAGAATCTTGTCAAAGGGATTCTTGTATGTATCAGAGAATTTATTGAAAAAACACCATAAACACTGTTTATCTCACGATAAAAGAGCACTAATGAAGCAGTAATTGGAAAAACTTATCCAGTTATTTTTTTGTACACAATTAGATTGACGAAGCAGGAATTTCCTTTTACTCTTAGTGGAGAGTGAATAAGGAGGCATCATATGCCCAAATGTATACAAAACAGCTTATCCGACCAAGTTTATACCATGCTCAAGGACCAGATTCTATCCGGACAACTGAAGGGGGGGATGAAGATTCCTGAAGAATCGCTGGCTGAACAATTCGGCGTTTCCCGTACTCCCATCCGCGAGGCCATCAGACGCTTGGCTGAGTATGGTTTGGTCACCATCAAACCCAGAAGTCATGCAACCGTATCAGCCATCACCGAGCAGGAAGCAAATGACATCGCCCGTGTTCGTGTCACCTTGGAGCAGCTTGCCATCGATTCCATCGATGAAGCCTCATATTCCAGAAACGTCAAGGAACTTTCCCGCTATGCAGCCGATTGCCAATACGCCATGGGCATCGGGGACAGGGCGACGGTGTTTGAGCAGGACAGCCTGTTTCACCTGGCCTTGGTCCGTTCATCGGGGAACAGCGCACTCATCAGCATCTGCGAACGCCTGGATGCAAAAATCCAGCAGCTTCGCATCGCCCAGAACCTTCCTGATGACGAGCTCTCCTACTACCTCGGCCAGCATGCACAGATGATGACGCTGCTGAAGAACGGGGATAAGGAAGCCTGCAAGAGAATGCTGTATGAACACATCACCCACGATTTGACCAGCCATGTCGGGAGCCGGAACGCATGAAACGAGAGGAAATAATCATCACCTATGGGTCAAATGCATCGCTGATGACCAAGGCGCTTTTGCAGCACATCGACTTTGAGGCATTGCTTCCTGACAAACAGGCATCCATTGCACTCAAGCCCAATCTGGTCGTAGCAGTAACAGCCGACAGCGGAGCTACGACCCATCCTGAGATTGTGGTTGCCATCATCGAGCATCTCCAAGGCCTGGGGTATCGCACCATACGCATTGTCGAGAGTGCCTGGGTGGGCGATTCCACCAAAGAGGGATTCCGGGTCAATGGGTACAACCAGATCAGCAAACAGTACAAGGTGCCCTTGGTGGATGTAAAGGATGATGAGTATGTAAAAAAGACAGTGGACGGCATTACCATGGAGGTCAGCAGGACCATCCTTGAGACGGACTTTCTCATCAGCCTCCCTGTACTGAAGGGACACTGCCAGACTGCGATGACCTGTGCCTTGAAGAACATGAAAGGGGTGCTCTCCGATCGTTCAAAACGGCTTTTCCATACTCTCGGTCTCAATCGACCCATAGCCGCCCTGAACAAAGTCAGAGCTGCTGATCTCATCATTGTGGACAGCCTCAACGGCGACCTCGACTTCGAGGAAGGGGGCAATCCGGTTGAGACGAACCGGATGTTCGCATGCCGCGACAGCGTCTTGTGCGACAGCTACGGGGCAAGCCTGATGGGCTTTGAGAATCAGGACATCCCCTATATTGGACTGGCGGAAGGCCTGGGTGTCGGGTCGGCCGACCTCTCCAAGGCCGTACTGGTACAACTCAACGAACCAAGCGACGAGGCTCCGTCCAAACCGAGTGGAAGAGCCAATTATCTTGGCAAATTCACCGAGCCCGACAGTGCATGCTCGGCCTGCTACGGGAATCTCATCCATGCTCTCAAGCGTCTCGATGAGGTGAACCGCCTTAAGAATTTGAAGACACCGATTTGTATCGGCCAAGGCTACAAGGGCAAAACCAACCCTTCCAAGGTTGGGGTGGGAATCTGCACGCGGGGACTTGGGAAAAGCCTCCCCGGGTGTCCCCCGAAGGCTATTGATATGATCAGGTTCATCAAGGAGCTAGAGTAGCGTTCGTGCAAGAGAATCGATGATCGCCCAGTCCTTGGCTGTAATCACAAGGTCTTGAGCCTTGCTGTTCTCCTCGATCTGGTTGGGTTTTCTTGCCCCGCACAGAACGTTCATGGTACCGGTTGCCTGTCTGGTCCATGCAATGACCAGATTTCCCACACGTGTGTTGTAGGTATCTGCCATGGTTTCAAGCGAGGTGAGCAGCGTCATCACCTTGGGCCGGTTCTCCATCTTGTACCAGGCTACCGATGCCTTGGCTGTCCCTACAACATTCTGTGAAAGTGCTGCTTTTCCGGTCAACACACCGCGTTCAAGCGGGCTGTAAGCCTGGAAGGTGATACGGTTCTCTGCACAATAGGAAGCAAGATCGGCTTTATCTCTCCAAAGCATGCTGAAACGCTCCTGCACCAAAGAGGGGGTTCCAAATTTCTGGTACTCCTTCAACTCCTCAAGGCTGACGTTGCAGGCTCCATAGCTGCGGATTTTTCCCTGCTGCTTGAGCAGTTCAAAGGCTTCAATGGTCTCTTCAATCGGTGTATGGAACGGAGGAATCGACTGCCAGTGGGTCAACAGCAGATCGATATAGTCGGTCTTGAGCCGCCCAAGGCTCTCTTCCACTTGCTTGATGATACTCTGCTTACCCAGGTTGCGCCGAATTGTGACACCGTCACGGCTTTTATGCACCGACCCTTCATCATCGTTTCCCCAGACCAAACCACATTTGGTGGCCAATACCGCCTGATGGCGTTTGCCTGCCAAGGCATCGCCAAGCAGCTGCTCGCTCAGCCCGTTGCCGTAGGCGGGGGCGGTGTCGATGAAGTTGATGCCAAGCTCGAGAGCGCGGTGTACCGTTTTTACCGCAAGGACGGGATCACTTTCACCCCAACTGTCCCCTCCCCCCATGGCCCAGGTTCCCAGGGCGATGGGAGAGACTTCGATATCGGTGGTGCCCAGTTTCATTGTACGCTCCTCCAGGCAGCCAACAGCGTTCTTTTGGCATTGGCAACAACCAGATCGGCATCCTCCCCTGCTTGGGGTTTCACCTCAAAGGAGAGGATATTCGAGCTGTCTTCAGCCAGATATCCGATGTCCTTCATTTTCTGCAGGAAGGAAGCGAGATACTCGGTGTCGTTCTCACTGCCGGGGTAACCGAAGCGAGGATGGTAGTCGCCATAGCTGGGGTGAGTCGGGTTGCTGATCAGGGTATTTCCAACATGAACATGATGGATGTAGGGAATAATGGGATCCACAGCCTCATCGATGGTCTCCCCGATCATCGGGATATGGGAACAGTCGATCATGATGCCGAAATTGTCATACTCGCTGCACATAGCCTGTGCATACTGTCTGACCAAGGAAGAAGGTCCAAGCAAGGATTTCTTATCGATGGTGTGGTCGAAAACTTCCAGCACCACCGGCATGGTGCCTTTGCTCTTGGCATACGCACATATCTCTTTTGTGCTTGCAAGTAAAGCCTTGAGATAGGCCTGCTCTTTCCCGACTTCATAGCCGCGGGAAAGGAACTGAAACTCAGAGCATCCCAACTCATATGCTTCATCGATTCCTTCCTTGAGGGCGGAAACAGCTTGTGCCCGTTCGCTCTCATCAAGACTGTTGATATTCAGCTTCCGGGAAAAAAGCAGTGAATGACCGCTGAAGGTAGAAGTGCAGTGAGCGGTTTCCATCATGGCCGGGACTGCGTCTTTCAGACTTGCAAACGGCAAGGAGCCGAGTTCCACGACATTGAAGAAAGGATCGACCAGTATTCTTTTCAGTGATGCCTTGTACTCCTTCTCGCTTTTGAGGCAGCCGGGATAGGCCATCGAAAGCACAATACCAAGGTTGCAGTAGTTGTGGATACTGTCCTTCATGTCACATCTCCTCAAGCATCTGTTTCACTTTCTCACAGCAAAGTATCGGGGAGGCAAGAACCGGAACTCCTGCAATCTCCTGTGCCTGCTGTTGCAGATGACCCATGGAAGCCTGGGCGAGGACAATACAGTCAAAGCCTTTGACCTTTTGGATCATCTCAAGAACAAGACGGTCGTGGGTGGCCATGTCACCGGCACGCATTGCGGTATAGGCAGGTTCATGGTCTTGGGCATCCACTTCAATTTCCACACCGGCAAGGCTTGCTTCCTGCTCCAGCTTTGCAATGGTCGGCTTGAGGGTGCTCATGGCAGTTGCCACAACCTTGATCCGTTTGCCGGTGCGAACCGCCTGCTCGGTCATTGCATCGTCTATTGCAACGACGGGAACGTTGATGAACGGGCGGATGAGCTGCACAGCCGGGGTGAGCGTTGAACATGTGACAACTATCAGGTCGGCCTTGGTGAGTTCACAAGACTTCAGGTCATTGAAAAGACGATTGCGGTTCTCCACGGAGAAGTATCCGATTTCCGCAGGGTCTGATGCCAGAAACTCATCCAGCAGATTATGTATCTTCAGCGGCTGTCCAACCACCTGCTCCAGCAGCCGGGGAAAACTTGCGAGTACCGGCCGTACCGTATGGACAATTGCAACACGTTTCATATTCTTACCTCATAGTGTATAAAAGGGATGAGGGTGATTATATCCCCCATCCCTTCGAATGCAAACCATCAGATGCTGCTATGCATCCTTATTTCCCGATGGAAGCAAGGTACTCCTTCTGGAACTGCATACCATAGGCCCTGAAGGTCTCGGAATCCATGTAATCGGGAACCAGCTTCTGCTTCTCGATGTAACCCTTGTTCCAGGTTTCGGTCTCAGAGACTTTCTTGAATACGTTGGTCCAGTAGGCAACTGCTTCAGCGCTCATGGACTTCGGAGCTACGATGGATCTCCAGTTGGGAACCTCGACGTTCTTGTATCCGAACTCACTGAGGGTGGGAGCAGAATTGAGGTTGCCGGGGAAGCGACTGGTGGAAAGAGCCAGGATCGGCTTGAGTTTGCCGGCTTCGACATACTGGGAAGCAGCAGCAGGCTTGGAGATCAAAAGGTCGAAGTGACCACCCAGGATGGCGGTGATGGCGCCGCTGGTTGCGTCGTGGGCGATGTAAGAGAACTGGTCCTCGGTTACGCCGATTTCCTTGATCAAGGCAGCATGACAAGCGATGTCGTCACCCTTGGAACCACCAAGCACGAGTCTCTCGCCTCTTTTGAGGGCAGCCAATACTTCCTCAAAGCTCTTGTACTTGGAGTACTCGCCGATGAAGATCAGGTGCTTGTCAACAGCCATGTGGGCGATGGGCTGGAAGTTCTCAAAGCGATTGGAGGTGTTCTTCAACATCGGCATGAGGTCGCCGCTGTTGAAAGTGAGCAGGGTATGGTCGGCCTGTACACCGGCCTTGATCTGGGAAACCAAGAGGCGGCCTACCTCACCGGCGCCGTCGGTCTTGTACTGGACAACAACGTTCTGGCCGTTGAGCAGGTTCTCGGCAACAGCGATATCAATGATGGTGCGGGTGAAAATATCAGAACCACCACCGGGGGAGCTGGTTACATACCAATCGATGTTTTTGGAAGGGGTGAATGTCTTTGCAGCACCGGCAGCCTCAGTCTGGCCGGCAGCGAATACGGACATGCTTACGAGCAGCAGAACGCCAAGCAGAATAGCAAGTTTTTTCATAGTCTTATCTCCTATTGTTTCTTTCAGGACACCTGTCCTGGAATTTCCATTTCATTCCAACTCGTATGAGCCGGATCACTTCTTTTTCGATACTCCCGCTTTCCTCAAGATAAACTTGATGACAGGGGTGAGCACGATGGCAAACAGAACGAGCAGCAGGAATGCGGAAATCGGCTTATCGAAGAAGATGTCCAGTTTTCCATTGCTGATGATGAAGGCCTTTCTCATATTCGACTCAAGCAGCGGGGCAAGTACGAAGGCAAGCAACATCGGGGCGACACCGTAGCCGTTGCGGTCGAGAATGTAGCCGAATACGCCTGAAAGGAACATGATGATCACCCCGTACATCGAGTTGGACGTACTATAACCGCCAACTACACAGACAACGGTGATGATCGGGATCAACATACGCACCGGTACGGTCAGGATCTGGATCAAGAAGGGGATGATACCCACTGCAATGATAAGGGTCAGGATGTTCGCAAGGAACAGGCTGGCGATCAAGCCCCAGGCGAAGTCAGGGTTGGTGGTGAAGAGCAGCGGGCCAGGATTCAACCCCCACATCATAAGACCACCGAGCAGAACAGCACCGGTACCTGATCCGGGAATACCCAAGGCAAGCAATGGAGCAAAAGCACCTGCCGCCGCTGCATTGTTGGCAGACTCACATGCGGCAATTCCTTCGATGGCACCGGTTCCAAGGGGTTCTTCACTCTTGAAGGTTTTCTGCATGGCATACCCAAGGAAGGCTCCGGTAGTTGCACCGGCTCCCGGCAGTACTCCGACGAAGGTTCCCATGAAACCGCTTCTGATAGCAGGAGGCAGCAACCTTTTGAAATCATGGGCGGTAAGTAAAGAGCCCTTGATTGTAAGCTTCTGATTGAGGTTCGCCTCAACCTTCTTGTTACGCTCCTCCATCAGCTTGAGCACTTGGCTGAAGCCTACTGTACCGATGACGAACGGAGTGAAGGGAATACCCCCCAATAGATAGATGTTGCCGAAATCAAACCGAGGACTTCCTGTCAAGGTGTCCATACCCATGGATGCAAGCAGGACACCAACCAAGGTAAGTACGACACCCTTGGTCGGGCTCTCTCCAACCAGCCAACCGATCGAAGTCATGGCTACGAGCAACAGGGAGGTCATTTCGGCAGGGCCGAACTTCAGGCCAAGGTCGGCGAGCAGCGGTCCCATGAAGGTAAGAATAAGCATCCCGATCAAGCCGCCGATGAAGGACGACGAGTTGGCAGTAAACAGGGCTTGACCAGGACGATTTCGTTTGGTAGCCATCGGATATCCATCCAAGGCGGTCATGACTGCAGGAGAGTCGCCGGGAATGTTCAGCAGGATGGCGCTGAAGGAACCGCCGTACATGTTGGCATAGTACAGGGAGCCGAGCATGATGATTGCGGTAGTGGGATTGAACTTATACGTAAGGGGCAGCAATAAGGCAACTCCTGCCAATGACCCGATTCCTGGCATTGCACCCACGATCAAGCCCAGAATGGCACCGAGCAGGGTAACCATTACATTTTCCAAGGTAAGGACTACTGAAAAGCCCATAAACAACATTTGCAGATTTTCCATAGTTTGCCTCTCAGTATGCAATAAGGTTGTAGATGAAGCCCTTGGGGAAGGGAACCCCGAGCCACATCACAAACGCACCGATTACAATTGCCATAATCACGGCAAACCCGATCAGAGTTGCTTTCCAGCTGAATTTCTCAAACCAGCGGAGCCAAAGCAACACAAAGAGTGCCAGGCTTGGAAGCATGCCGATTACCAGCGTGGAGAGCATGATGGCTACAACACCGAGGGCGGGGTACCAGTTCTCGACCGGAAAGCCCGGGCTCTCCTCCTTCAACGACCCAATGAAGGCCAGAACACTCAAGGCGAGTAATAAAAATCCGATGATGGTTGGGAAAAAGCCTGGGAGTGGTCCCCTGACCTCATGCATGAATCCATACTTGGTTATCCCGAAATAGATAAAAACAATTGCAATAATTGCAGTCACTATCGGTGTTAGTCCGTAG
>DJGJ01000070.1:0-368 GCA_002432715.1 Sphaerochaeta sp. UBA5849
ATGAGGCCAAAGAGTATCTGCTGGAATTGTGCCGGGATACTCCCAGACAATCCTGTAAGTTGCGGGAAATAGCTGATAAACTGAATAATGAAGGCGCCGAGAATCGAGGCCTTGAAGTTGCCCATGCCACCGAGGACCACCATGCACAGCACCATGACAGAAACCATGAACGTGTAGGTTCCAGGAGTGACCGAAAGGGTGAATGTTGCTTGGAGGGAGCCGGCAATACCTGCAACCGAAGCTCCCAGGATGAAGGCAGACACCTTGTACTTGGTAATATTTATGCCCATAGCTTGAGCTGCAATCTCATCCTCGCGTACTGCAGTAAGGGCCCTTCCCATTCGGGAACGAGCCAAACGCTGAAACAA
>DJGJ01000070.1:534-717 GCA_002432715.1 Sphaerochaeta sp. UBA5849
ACGTTACGTACAATCTCACCAAAACCAAGGGTGGCGATAGCTAAATAGTCACCCTTGAGCCGCAAGGTAGGCAATCCGATAAGAAGCCCGAAGAGTGCACTCAACAGGAAAGCCACGGGAAGAGTTCCCCAGAAGCTCCATCCAAAACGGGTCGTCAGGATTGCTGTTGCATAGCTGCCGAAT
>DJGJ01000070.1:763-5540 GCA_002432715.1 Sphaerochaeta sp. UBA5849
TGCCGATGGCAAAGAAACCTGCCTGGGTAAGGCTGAGCATCCCGCCGTAACCGGTGATGATGTTCTGGCCGAGGGCCATGAGGGCATATATCCCCGAATAAATCAGAATAAGCAAAAAGAAGTTGAACATATTATACCTTCTCCTTTTCGACCTTGCCGAAGAGTCCCTCAGGTTTGACCAGCAGGATGATGATCAGTACACCAAAGGCAATGGTGTCTTTCAAGCCGGTGGGAATCCCGAAGATTGCGACACCGAAGGTTTCCAAAAGACCCAGCAGGATACCGCCGAACATGGCTCCGCTGATATTGCCGATGCCTCCGACAACAGCAGCGACGAAGGCCTTCAGGCCGGTCATGGTGCCCATGGTTGCATACACCTTGAAATCCAAGGCTATCAAGATGCCGCCAACGGCGGCGAGGGCGCTGCCGATGGCAAAGGTAAGGCTGATGATACGGTTGACATTGATGCCCATCAACATTGCCGTGCCTTGGTCGAGACTGGTGGCACGCATCGCCTTGCCCATGCGGGTCCTGTCGATGAACAATTTCAGGATGATCATCATTGCGAGCGACACCACCAGGATAAGAACCTGGTGCGGGGTTATCACCACTTCTCCCAAGTGGAGGGGGGTGTTGTCAAACGGATAGTTGAATTTCCTTGAGTGTGTCCCGAACATCCATGCGGCACTGTTGCTGAGAATGAACGACACCCCGATGGCACTCAGCAGCGGTGCAAGGCGCGTAGCCTTGCGAAGTGGTTTATAGGCCACCCGTTCAATGAACATCCCCAGCAGTGCACTGAATGCCATACTGATGATCATGGCTAGGAAGAATGATGTGATTGTCCATAAACCCAGCGGGGAAGAACCCCTTAACAGGTCAAAGAGGAACAACCCTACGTACGCGCCTACCATTAAGACGTCACCATGGGCGAAGTTGATAAATTTCAGAATGCCATACACCATCGTATATCCAAGGGCGATAAGGGCGTAGATGCCTCCGAGCGTCAGGCCATTCATCAAGTGTTGGAAGAATTCAGCAATTCCCACGATGCTCTCTCCTTCGTACGAGAACTGAACAGTACGATAACATGAAAAGACCGGTGTAAACAACACCGGTCCTCCTATATCCCGCGAGAACGGGAATACTTTTTAGACCTTAGTCAATCTGGACCAGCTTGCCATCGACCACCGTAAAGGTTCCAAGATACTCGGGAGTAGTCTTGTTGACCTTGTACAGGCCCTGGTAGGCAACCAAGTCGCCGTTTTCTGCAAAATTGATGGTTCCGCTTACGCCGGGGTAATCCTTGGTTGCAGCAACTGCATCACGGACTGCCTTGCGGTCGAACTTGCCGCTGGCCTTATAGACTTTGTCCATGGCGGCGAGCAGGATGTTGGTGCCGTCATAGGCATTGGTGGCAAAACTATCAGGTCCTACACCATACTTTGCAGTATACTGGGAAACAAAGGTATTGAAAGCAGGACTTTCTTTTACTTTTGCAGGACCGACATAGATGACACCGTCGGTGAATTCACCAGCAAGCTTGTATATGTCGGGGTTGGAGAAACCATCACAGGAGAGGAACGGAATCTTCATGCCAAGCTGGGAAGCCTGCTCAAGAATCTGAGCCATCTCTGCAGTATAGTTGGGGATGTAGATGGCCTGAGGATTGGCAGAGCGAATTCTGGTCAACTGGGTTTTAAAATCCTTATCGCCGACATTGAAAGCCTCGGCAATGGTAATCTGGCCGCCGGCTGCTTTAAAAGCTGCAGACATGCCTTCATACAAGCCCTGGCTGTAGTCGTTCTTGGCATACAAGACGCCGATGGTGCGATACCCAAGCTTATCAAAGAAATAGTGGCCTGCTACCTCGCCCTGGAGGCCGTCGGATACGACGGTGCGGAATACATAGTCACCGATATTGGTGATGTCTGCATGGGTGGCCGACGGGCTGATCATCACAATGCCTTCGTTCTGCACGCGTTCACCGACTGCAAAACTCGTTCCCGTGAGAACAGGACCGATCAGACCAACAATCTTATCGGAGGAGGAGAGCTTCTCGATGGAGGAAAGACCCTTCTCGACTCGTCCTTCGGAATCTTCAGTGACGAGTACGACAGGAAGTTTTCCGCCAAAACCTCCCTTGGCGTTGAACTGCTCGACAGCAAGCATGGCTGAGTTGTTGCTCAACACACCATAGTTGGCGTAGTCACCGCTCATGGGACCCATGAAACCGATTTTCGGGCTGGCTGCTTCACCACCGCCCTGTGCAAATGCGGGAAAGGACAATACGGCCAAGATGGCCAACAGAACAAACAGGCTTTTCTTCATCTTTGGTACCTCCAAATGATGCCCGACAGTAAACTATCGAAACATTTACTTGGTTATACAATAACAAGTATATTTATGCAATATTCAAACACTGCAATTTGAAAATTTTCCAAATATCGGCACCCGGGAAGCCTTTCAGCCCTCATATATCACTCATTGCGGTCTCTCATTCTATCCATACGCTCCTCCTCGTGCTATGCTTTTCTCAGCTTTCATCCAAGGAGGACTCCATGGCAGAGAAACGCAACATGTTCGCCGAGTTCAAGAAATTCATCTCCCGTGGCAATGTAATAGATCTGGCAGTCGGTATCATTATCGGCGGAGCATTCACTGCCATCGTGAATTCTTTGGTAAAGGACATCCTGATGCCTTTCATCGGATTGATCCTGGGGGGTGTAAGTTTTGTTGATTTGAAAATCATCATCGCCGAAGCTACCGAACAGTCTGCTGAAGTCGCCATCATGTACGGGGTCTTCATCCAGAAAGTCATCGATTTTTTAGTCATCGCCTTTGTGGTGTTCATGCTGGTCAGGACGATCAACAGGCTGCGCGACCACCTCGAGGCATCGAAAAACGCTGGAGAACAGGGCAAAACAGCGGCAACACCCGCCCCGGCACCTGTTACTCCACCCGACATCGTCCTGCTGACCGAAATCAGGGACCTGCTGAAGAAGAAATAAGGAGAATACCAGCAAGGATAAGAAGTTTTTACTCCCGCCCCTTGCAACCCATTTCCATTTGCGGTACTATCGATTCTGCATTTGCTCCTGTAGCTCAGCTGGATAGAGCACTTCCCTCCTAAGGAAGGGGTCGTGCGTTCGAATCGCGCCAGGGGCACGTTTGAGAGGTTGTTCACACAGCCTCTCTTTTTTGTTTCTAGAGAATCTCCTCAATAAGCAGCGGGTATTTGGACAGCGGCTCGCAGCCTCTCTTGCCGATGAGAATCGGATTTTCATAGCGAAAGCCTATACCCTCTTCCATGCTGGCGTACTGCATCGCACAGATGACCATCTCCCCTTCCTGGTAGACATGGTCTGGATTCGTCCAATAGGGGAACGGACCTTCCATGGCATGCCCGATCCGCCACTCATCACCAAAGAGCCCGATGCCGTGCTCGCAGCCGGGCAGAAGGAAATCGGAACAATCAAGGCTCTCGGCCCGATCCATCATTACCTGGGCAAGACTCGATGGAGTCGCTCCCTCGCGATAGTGATCGAGTACAGTCTGCACCAAATCAACAAAGTTGTCTGCATGACGGCGCTGTCGTTTGGTTGCCGGGCCGATCAGATAGTTGTGTGAATGATCACCCAAGGCAAGGAGGAACATCGAATGCAGGTCCACCATCAGTGGCTCCCCAGCCGCCAGGGCCTTGGTCGTCGGAGGCGTGCAAGCTCCGAGGGCGGTGCGATACCCGCTTGAAATCTCATTGAGCCCGGCAAAGTTCCACTCCGACACCGAGCCTTCCTTGCGCATTGCCAAAGCGGCGATACCGCCAACAACCGTCTCGGTCAGATGCTTCCAACCACCGTCGCAGAGCGCCTCAAACACAGCTCTCTGCCCGACATCGACGATGCGTGAGGCCTCGCGAAAGCGAGCCACCGTCGCCGCATCCTTGATGATGGAAAGCTCATCGACCAGATGATGGGCGTTTACCAGTTGCCATCCCGGGAGGGCGGCCCCGATCTGGGTGTACTCATAGTGGCTGAGATTGCCTTCGGCGGTATAGGTTGCTATCCCGTCCTCGACGCCCAGCCTCCCTTGGGCGATTCCGAGCTCCTCGGTCAGGCAGGCTGAAATCAGGCTTACAGGATCCTGTCCTCCCATCGGAGCATACGCACGAACATTGTCGGCCGAGAGCCAGGTCTCATCACCTACTCTCGTTGCATCAACAATGAAGGTGTGGAGAATCGGTTCTCCCTTGCGGGGAACAAGGACATAGCTGCGCCAGGGGATGAAGGCATCCAACAAGAAACTCAGGGTTCGGGGACGAGTACCCAAGTATGCATCAAGCCCCTCTTTCTCCATCGCGCTCTGCAAATCTGCCACTCGCTTGGGATTATCAATATAATACGGGCTTGCTTGGTCCAATCTGTTTGCCATGCTCACACCTCCCTGTAGTCGGTCGGAATCATGCTGAGAATCTTATTCACCCGATCAGCAAGCGGTGCAAGCCGGACTGCCTTTGCCATATTGCCTTTCAGGCGAAGCTTGCCGGTCATCAAGGCCCGGGTACTGCTCAGCTCCCCGCGGGTAATCGAAGCAAAAACCGAGTATGGGCCGCGAATAATGAATTCAGCTTCAGGGGCAGGCACCTCGCCGGTCTCAAACGCAACAACCTTGCCATCCTCACACTTCAGATAGAGAAAAAATTCTTTCCCCTCGGGTCCGTTCTCATAGATGTCCACCATCGAAGTGGTCACGTTGTGCATCTTCGCGGGGTCGATCT
>DJGJ01000070.1:5584-35383 GCA_002432715.1 Sphaerochaeta sp. UBA5849
CATTCCTCCTTATGTGGCGTACGGGCCAACAGCCCGTGCAATACCAAATCCAAGCTCTGGGTGAACCGTCTCTCCTCACTGCCCGACTCTTCCACATAGGCACGCTCGATAGAAAGCCGATACAGCGAGAACAGAATCCGGGCGGCAAGCTGTACATCCTCCACCCAGAACACCTTTTCATCCACAGCCTTCTGGATGACTGAAGCCAACAACTGTATGGACTTGTCATTGATTTTTGCAAATGGATCAATACCATCCAATACAGGAAAGAGCGAAGGATCGCTTGCAAGGATTCTTCTGAGCCTGGGTTCCTTCTGCATGTAGGAAAACGCACTCATGCACAGCGCCTTGAAGCTTTCGAGCGGATGCTCCTGGGCTTTTGCCTGCTGGAGAGCGTAGGCTTGCCATTGCTCGAAGGCATAGGCGACACACTGGATATAGAGGTCTTGCTTGTCTTGTACATAGCGATACAGGGTACCGACGGCGACCTGCATGCGAAGAGCAATGTCTTCCATGCTGGTCTTGCGATACCCGTACTCGGAGAACACCGACAGCGCTGTCTCAAAGAGTTGTTGTTTTCTTTTCAGACCTTTAGGTGAATAAGTGAAGATATCATTCATATCTTCATTTTACACCCAATCGACCTCACGTCAAGAGAAGGAAGACCCGTATAAGAGCATTCGCCCCATGTTGACGGTATCCTGGACGAGGTTTGTTAGTTCCCGGTCACCGCCAGGCGAAGCCTGCCGTGTATGAAAATCCGACTACGAAGACCTACCCATCGCTCAGGTGTGCTGGAGCAGACCTTCTCAGCCATCGAACCATGATTTATGAGGGCAGGGTCAGAATCGGTGCAAGCTAGACATGCATCCACTGAACAGAAACAGCATCAAACAATGCCGAGAAAGAGTATCAAGAAACTGCAAATGGTCACGCCAGCCTAAACATTACCATTGGTAATGTGCAAGATCTTAAGTAAGACCGCCTGCACAAGAGCAGGCGGTACAGGTTCATAGGAGTAGGAACAAGAGCAGAATCAGCAGGAGAAGCACAATGGGTAGTGCCATGAAGCCGATCTTCAGCAGCTTCTTTTGTTGCTGCTCGAGTCGCTGCTCAACGGTCTGCTTGCTGCGCTCCGCCTCAAGCCGTTTTTCTTCTTCCTCGAGTTTTCGCTGACGCTCTTCCTCCGCCTTCAGCTCGGCTTCACGTTTCTTTTTGTTCACCTCGACTTGTCGGGCTTCCTGCTCCTTCAGATTGAGGTAGCAACGGCCGCACAAAACAAAACCCTCGCAATCGTGGAGGTCGTCGTAGTAGCTTTCATTGCATTCAGGACAAATATAACAACGTTTGAGTTTTCCTTCCTCAACGAGCTTGCACACCACCATATGGTGCTCATGCCCGGAAAGTTCTTCTTCTCCCTTGAACACCTTTTTCCACCAGGGAAGAGCCTTTTTGACCTTGGGTTGCTTCTCCAGCTCCTGGGCAAGGCGGACGATCCGCTCGCTCAACCCCCGGTCCTGAGTGATCAGCAACAGGCTCTTGTTCACCCCGACTTGACGGAACAAGGAGACCAGATGATCGTCTGCAATACCGGTGCTGCCGGTATCCCCGATGCGCACAATTCCGCGTTTGGCGAGTTGACGAATCAGGTCGGGACGGATGGTGGCACGGACACGCACCTCCAAATCCTTCTCAGGATTGTCCTTCAGGCCGTGCAACTCCTCCATCGTCTTCTCAAGAATGAGCAACTTCTTTTTTCTGCGCTTGAGGATAGGTTCTGCATTGGTGACAAAATAGAGAAAATAATCCAATTGGATGATCGGGGCGGTGTCTACATATATCTCGTCAAAAGAGCGCAGCTGCTCATCCAACATCCCAAGGTACGCTTCATCAGGAGCTGCGAATCGGGAGCATTCACCCAGCTTGCATGCAATGATCTCCCGGTAAAGAGGCAGTTCGCTTGCAGCCTTTGCTCCTTCCACCTTGATCCCGGCACTTCGGAGAATACTGGCAAGCTTCTCCTTTCCCAGACGGAATTCGGAGGAAAGCACATCCAGTGCATTATCTGCCGAGATGGTCTCCACTTTGATAGCCGGGGCTCTTCTGCCCATGAGTTTTGCCATGATTGGGTTCCATCAATCCTTCGCACGCTTGGTGCGGATGAGCTCGATAGCTTCAGCGAGCGTAAGAGAAAGTGCTTTCTCTTCATCCTTCTTGAACTCATTGGGCAGTGCGACATTATCCTTGCCCGCCTTCAGGTAGAAGCCATACCGCCCGGTGGCCAGAACAACCGCTTCGCCCTCAAACTCCCCCAGATTCTTGACCGTGGAAGCCTTGGCCATTCTCGAACCACCCTTTCCTTTGCTCTTTTCCACTTCTTGGGAGAGCAGGGCGAGGGCCTCCTCCAAGGTAATCGAAAAGAGTTGCTCGTCATGGTCGGTCTTCTTCAGATTCCGGGTCTTGTTTTTGCACGCGATGTAGGGGCCGTACTTGCCCTTGAAGGCGAGCACGTCATTTCCCTCTTCATCCTTCCCTAAATTTCGGGGAAGGCTGAGATACCGATTTGCCAGTTCAAGGTCTTCCGCCCTGCCGGCATCCTGCACCCACTTGGGAATACTCGCCCGCTTGGCGTCCTTGCCGTCACCTTCCTGCCAGTAAGGGCCGAACCTTCCATTCATCACCTTCACCGCCCCACCATTGACAGCACCGTTTCCCAAACTTACCGGTTCTTGCTTCTCCTTGCCGTTTGCAAGGAGGGTCTTTACATCCTCATCGGTGATGTTGCCGGGGATCCAAGTGGGAGGCAGGGAGATGAAAGCACCGTTGGCGTCAATGACATAGGCGCCGTACGGACCGATCATGACGGGGTTGTCATTGCTGATATGCGGCAGTTGCAGCGTTTTGGACAGAACCTTGTTGTCCTGTTGCAACTGCAGGACATTCTGGTTCTGCAGGCCGCTGTCGCCGCAATAGAAGGAACAAAGAAAGGATTTCTTATCAAGTTCGCCCGAAGCGATCTTGTCCAAGCCATCCTCCATCATGGAAGTAAAGTCATAGTCGACGAACCGGGAGAAGTTGGTCTCCAGGAACTGGCATACGGCAAACCCGATAAAGGTGGGAGCCAGGGCGGAGCCCTCCTTGACCACGTATCGACGGTCGAGCAAAGTCTTGATGATCGTGGCATAGGTTGAAGGTCGTCCAATGCCTCGTTTCTCCAGCTCCTGTACAAGGGAAGCTTCGGTATAGCGTGCAGGACTCTTGGTTTGGTGCTCCACTACCTCAAGGCTCTCGAGCGGACATACTTGACCGACCTTCATGGCGGGCAACAACGTCTCCTTGTCTTCCAAGGCGGCATCAGGGTCATCCGATCCTTCCACATACGCTCTCAGGAAACCCGGGAATACTATTTCGGTCCCCGTTGCGGTAAACGTGCCGTTGCCGGCCTCAAGGGTGACCGTGGTGGTGGCTTTTTTCGCTTCGGCCATCTGGCTTGCAAGCGTGCGTTTCCAGATCAGCTCGTACAAGGCCAACTCCTTGCCGGACAAATGTGTCTGGGAGGGTTGAAGGAAGGAATCCCCGGCCGGCCTGATCGCTTCATGTGCTTCCTGCGCACCGGCGCTCTTTGCAGCAAAGTAGCGGGGTGACGGGGACAAGTACTCCTTGCCATAGAGCTGGTCAACCAGATGCCTTGCCGCGTTGGTACCCTCCACACTCAAAGAAGGGCTGTCGGTACGCATATAGGTGATGAAGCCGTTCTCATAGAGTTTCTGGGCGATGCGCATCGTATCGGAAGCGCTGATGTGCAGTTTCTTGATCGCATCCTGCTGGAGGGTGCTGGTGGTGAACGGGATGCTGGGTCGGGTGACAAAGGGTTTTCTCTGGATGTCCTGCACCGTGAACTGCTCGCTTCTCAGTTCCTTCACAATGGAAAGGGCTTGCTCCTTGGAAAGTTTCAAAACCGTATCATTTGCCTTGTAGTGGCCGGTCACCGAATCAAAATCCTTGCTGTTCGCCAACCGTTGACCCTGATAGGCTGTCAACTTGGCTTCAAAACCCTGCTTTTGAGCAGCCAGCAATTGCGCCTTGGCATCGTAGTAGGTGCTTTGCTGGAACATAAGCCGTTCGCGCTCACGCTGGACAGTCAAACGAAGCCCGACCGATTGCACACGCCCGGCGGAAAGTTTCTTGTTGGAGAGCTTTTTCCATAACGTCGGAGAGAGTGTGTAGCCATAGAGACGGTCGACGATGCGCCGTCCTTCCTGAGCCTGTACCAAGTTCTCATCCAGAGGTCTGCCGCCTTCAAGCGCCTTGGTGATCGCACTTTTGGTAATCTCGTGGAACACCATCCGCTTAAACGGAATTTTCGGCTTGAGCACTTCGAGCAAATGCCAGGAAATACTCTCTCCCTCACGGTCCTCATCAGTTGCCAATAAAAGCCGGTCGGCCTTCTTCAGACTGCTTTTGAGCTCCTTGATCAAGGACTCCTTCCCTTCCACAACCTCGTAGTCGCATGCAAAATCACGCTCGACATCGATGGCCATCCGGTCCTCCGGAAGGTCCCTGATATGCCCTTTGCTTGCGACAACCTTGTAATTGGAAGGAAGGAATTTTGTAATTGTTTTCGCCTTGGTAGGCGACTCAACAATGATCAACGTATTGGCATCATCCATGCATTCTTCTCCTGAAGACCCGAGGTCTTAGGTTAACACATATACTGCCGCCTTCAGCTTTTGTCAACGCATACTTTCCAATTGGACTAGGGAATGCATGTACAGACAAACACCCCTTTCTCCCCGGGATTGGGGGATGTGAACAGTCCCCACGAAGCAAGTCCGTCGCCCTTTGTTTCGAAGTGCAGTTCTTTTTCCCCTTTAGGGGAAAGGATGAACCGATAGGTCGACCGGGTCTTGAAAGAGAGGGAACCAACCTTGGTTTTCACTTCCACCTGATAGCGGTCGATACCAAACTCAACGGAGGTAACGCTCCAAACAGAAGGTTTGAATTTTGTTGTGTTGAAAACTTCGGCGTTGGCCCGGTAGGCTTGCTGTTGCTCGCTTTCTCCCTCGAATGGTATCTCTTCATTGATGCGGTCGTTGGCCAGCAAGGGAAAAACCGTATACGGACGATCATACAAAGCCTGAATGGAATAATAAGGCGGGGTATGGGAAACCAGGAATTCAAGCTGTCTGCACTTTCCCTTGTTGTCCTTGTCGGTCACATTAACCCACCGGTAGAGGCCTTCCCAGCCACCTGTCTCGTACCAAGCCTTATCTGCAGCTACATCGATATTGCCCGACCTGCGTGCGGCGACAAGGACTTCGTAACGGCGATGGCTTTCCAAAGGGTGCTCATTGGAACCAAGAACTACGCCGGTCGACCGCACCCGATGCATCGCAGCGCCATCCAAGTAGACATCATAATAGTCTGCACCCGAAACCGCCTCCCATGCCAGATGCAACTGATTGGGATGTGCCGCCAGAAGGTCAATCTTCAGTGCTGCTGCAAAGAGGGGCAGGCTGCAGAGAAGCAACAGGCTGACAACCGCTCGTTTCATACCTTACTATAGACACAGTGGTCGCCTGGTTGCAAGAGATTGCCATGCCGGCTACTATCGAAGCCATGACCATATACGTGATCTCCTGCTGCCTCGAAGAGGGCAATCTCAGCTACCCCCTCGGAGCTTTGTGCATCCAAAGCGCCATTCTTGCCCGGCAGGAAAAAGAGCAGTGCATCCACCACGCGTTTACACTCGCCGATGATCCCGTAAAAGCGGCCGCATCGCTTTCCCTACAAGCCAATGATGTCGTAGGACTTTCAGTATATCTTTGGAACAGGGGTTGGATGGACCAGTTTTCGCAAACACTGAAGAAGAACACCACATCCTTTCACCTTTTTGCCGGCGGTCCCGAGGCCACAGCCAACCCATATTCATTTGACCTTGACCTCTACGATTTCCTCATTCTCGGCGAGGGCGAGGAGACGGTGGTGAACGTTCTTGACCAACTCAAGGAAGGCAGGAGCCCACAGCTTGCAGGAGTGCTCCCACGAACCGGTTTTTTTGGTACGGCAGCCGGTCCCACGCTCGATCTCTTAGCCAGTCCGCTTCTCAGCGGGCTGGCCGACCCGTTCCTCAAACAAGGAGCTTCGGTGTTGTGGGAGATGACCCGCGGCTGCCCATTCCATTGCTCGTTTTGCTTTGAGTCGCGGGGAGAGCGAAGTGTGCGTCACTTCAACCTCGAACGGCTTGAAGCCGAACTTGAGTACCTGATCGACCATGAGGTAGGCGAGGTCTATGTCCTCGACCCTACGTTCAACATGGATAAGAAGCGAACCCTTGCCATCCTGGCCATGCTTGAAGCAAAGCAGGCTCCCATCCATTTTGTCTTTGAAGTGAGGGCCGAGTTGCTTGACACTGCGCTTGCCGATGCTTTTTCCAGAATCGATTGCTCTTTGCAGATAGGCCTGCAGTCCATCGACAAGGCGGTCCTGAAAGAAGCGAACCGCACCTTCGATGCAGAGCGGTTCACCAAGAAAATCCAGTTGCTCAACCAGCGGGGCATCGCTTTCGGCTTGGACCTCATCATCGGCCTGCCTCATGACAGTTTGGCCTCCTTCACCAAAAGTCTGGACTATGCCATGCTGCTTAAACCCAGCAACCTCGACATTTTCCCTCTCTCGCTGCTTCCCGGCACCTTGGTCGGCGAGCAAGCAGCATCCTTCGGTATTGCAAGCATGAGCGAAGCCCCGTATACCATTCTTCACTCCCCCACCTTCAGCGAAGAGGACCTGAAGAAAGCAATGCGGCTGAAGAAAGCGTGCGACCTCTTCTTCACCCAAGGCCAGGCAGGTATGTGGATGCCCAAGCTTTGTGAGGCGACGGGACAAAAACCCTCATCCTTGCTTACCTTATTCGATTCCTATCTCTCTTTTTACCTGCAAAAGACGCAGGTGGATGCATCCGAACTCGACATATTCGCCCTCCAGGAGGCCTTCGTCACCAGCCTGCTCAAGAAACTGGGCAACCAACGCTATTTGAAACCTCTGCTCTCGTACATGGAGCTGCACCAGGGAATTGCATTCTTCCACCTGTATCAGGAAAGTCCCGTCATCAAGCTCTCCTATGCGCTTGAGCAGCTCGCCCTGCTGGACTCCATGTCCCTTGATGATTTCCTTAAATCCCATCCTGACGGGGAAGAGATGGAGCTAGCAATCCAGTGCAACGAAGTCGGAGAACTCACGTTTCTTCCTGTAACAGGCGAGAGACAAGCAAACTTCTAGTTGAGAAGCAACAAAAAATCCCGTACAGTATGGATAAGGAATGAAACCAGTGAAATATGTGAACCATAGCATTCGAGCAGTCCTTCTGCTCGCTCTTTTATTTGCAGCTTCCGGTTGCACCATCACCGAAGGCCTTACGTTTACCAATACGGAAACGCATGAATCTGCTTTTGATTTCACCGTTGAGGATTTCTTCATCGCAGTCCTGCAGGATTTCAGTGAGTTTGTCCCTCCCGAGGGGGATGAATCCTTGATGGACAAGGCCATCAGCGATTTCCAGCGAGCCCTGGATTATAGCTCCACTACCGATAATGTCAGGCTGACCAAGCTCAACGACAATGCGTACCAAGGGACCTTTACCTTCAACAATCTGCAGCAGCTCATCACCGATCTGGGTGCCGGGAGCAACCAGAGCCTTTTGAAGATGCAGAAAAACAGCATGACATTCTTCCTTTCCATGGACAACTATGAGCAGCTTGTGCCGGTCATCCCCTTTCTGGCCGATGAGAATTTTGAGGCGTTCGGCCCGGTGTACAACCAAGGCCTCAGTGAAGCTGATTACCTTGAGATGATCAGTTTCATGCTCGGAGAGGAAGGCCCCCCTGCAATCGAGCAGTCCGTCATCACCTTGCAGGTAAAAACGCCCACTTCCATCACCGGCTTTTCCAACGGCAGGAAAATCTCCGACACCCTCTATGAGTTCAGCTTCCCCTTGATCGATTTCCTTCTGCTCGAAGATCCCATAACCTTCTCAGTCAGTTGGAAGTAGAGCCCGATAGTACTCAGGATGCCAAGAAGGCAGCGGGAAACCCGCTGCCTTTCATACTTTCTCTTGGCTGCAATGCTTATACGTTGAAGCGAAAATGCATGATGTCCCCATCCTGCACCACATACTCCTTGCCTTCCATCCTGAGCTTTCCTGCTTCCTTGACTTTCTGCTCGGTCTTGTACAGAAAGAGGTCCTCACAGTTGTACACCTCCGCCTTGATGAAGCCTTTCTCAAAGTCAGAGTGGATGACTCCGGCAGCCTGGGGTGCCTTGTACCCTGCGCGGAACGTCCACGCCCGGTCCTCATCGGAACCTGCGGTAAAGAAGGTGCGCATCCCAAGCGTATGATAGGCACTGCGGATGAGCTGGTTCAGGCCCGACTCCTTCAGTCCTACCGCCTCCAGGAACTCACGCTTCTCCTCCTCGGTCTCCAACACAGCGATTTCCGACTCAATCTTGCCGCAGATGACCACCACTTCAGATCCTTCAGCCTCGGCGATGGCCCTCACTGTCTTTACATACTCATTCTCTTCTACAATGCCGTCCTCATCTACGTTGCAGACATAGATGACCGGCTTGAGAGTGATGAGATGCAGGTCATAGACCATGGCTAGCTCGTCTTCCTCCAGCTTCAAGGAGCGCGCCGATTTTCCATCCTCCAAACACTCTTTGAGCCTGGATAGAACAGGAAGCACCTTCTCATTCTCTTTCTGCGCCTCCTTGCTCAGGCGGGTGAGCTTCGCCTGTTTCGCCCACCTGTTGGTCACCGTATCCAGATCAGCAAGGGCCAATTCAATGTTGATCGTCTCGATATCACCGGCGGGATCGATTTTGTTGTTTACGTGGATGATGTCACTGTCATCGAAGCACCTGACCACATGGGCGATGACGCCCACCTCCCTGATGGAGGCCAAGAAACGGTTGCCCAGGCCCTCTCCCTTGCTTGCTCCTGCTACCAAGCCGGCGATATCGACGAACTCGAAGGTGGCCGGGACAACTTTGGCGGGAGGAATCAACGCAACAATCTTGTCCAAGCGGGGATCGGGGACGGACACTATGCCCACATTGGGGTCGATTGTACAAAAAGGATAGTTCGCAACTTCAGCAGGTGCTGCCGTCAAGGCTGAGAAAATCGTCGACTTGCCAACATTGGGAAGCCCTACTATGCCGCAATTTAAACCCATTATTTACCTCATTCTCGGCTCTTTGGAGCCAGCAGGGGCAGTGTAGCACATATTGACTTGCACGTTAACCAGCCCTATAGTCATCAGCAATGGGTATTGAACAGTATATCGGCTCCGAAGAGCCTGTTTCCAAAGGCAAGCGTGTCTACGAAATCAAGGATGAAGACCAAAGAGCTCTCTTGCTCATCCTTGTTCCTCCAACAGAATCAGACCAAAGCTCAAAGCGAAGAGCCGAAGAACTCAAGGCACTTGTCTCCACCATGGGAGCCCTCACGGTAAGGACAGAGTTCATCCCGTTGCGCCAAACCAATAGTGCAACGCTCATCGGCAGCGGCAAGGTGGCAGCCATCAAGCTCTTGGTGGAAGAACTGGAAATCGACGTTGTCATTTTCGACCAAGGCATCAATCCTCGTGTACAGCGCAACCTGGAAAAAGAGATGGAAACATGCGTCATCGACCGCGATGAGGTAATCCTGCAGATTTTCGCCGACCGTGCCGCCACCAAGGAAGCCACGTTGCAGGTGGAACTCGCCCGTCTTGAATACTCGCTGCCCCGGCTCACCCGCCGATGGACGAACCTCAACCGTCAGCAGGGAGGCGTCAAGGGAACCAAAGGCGAGGGGGAGACGCAGCTCGAGCTCGACCGAAGACAAATCCAGGACCGGGTCGTAAATCTGAAGCAACAACTGGAGAAGGTGGTGCAGCAGCGCAACATCCAGCGCAACCAACGGCTGAACGGCAACATCCCAACCGGGGCCATCGTCGGCTACACCAACAGCGGGAAGTCCTCGTTGCTCAACGCCCTTACCAACGCAGATGTGCTGGTTGAGGACAAGCTCTTTGCAACCCTCGATCCGACAACCCGGATGGTCAAACTCCCAGGCGGGGAGGAGATCCTGCTCTCCGATACGGTAGGCTTCATCAGCGATTTGCCGCACAATCTCGTGGATGCATTCAAGAGCACCCTTGAGGAAGCGAAGTATGCTGATTTTTTGATCATCGTCTGCGATGCATCCCATCCCGATATGATCGCATGCTACACCACCACCGTACAAGTCTTGGAGGAGTTGGGTTGCACCGACAAGCCGGCCATCGTGCTTGCAAACAAGATGGACAAGGTTGAGGATGCTTTTGCCGTCTCACGGCTCAAGTCACTGTACAGTCCGGTGTTGGAGACGTCGATCAAGACGGGAGCCGGCCTCGATGCATTGATGAATCAAATCGGCATCACACTGCACGAGCTGTGCCCCACCACCACCTATTTGCTTCCCAACTCAAGGCACGACCTTGTAGCCCACATCCACCGATACGGCCAAGTCGAAAGCATTGATTACACCGAGGAAGGAATCCTGGTGAAAAGCAGGATCCAGGTGAGGTTCCAAGGACCGCTGCACCCGTTCAGGCAGGACTAAAATATCGGGTGCCTCCGAAAGGAAGCACCCAACTGCAATATCCGAACGTCCGTAGACGATGATCAGAATCTCCAAAGAGCTCCGAGAACACCATAACCACCAAACAGGTTGGATTTATCACCCTTGATGATTCTTACGGTCGGGCCGACTCGAAGATAAAAATCAAGCGGGAAGTCATCATTGTTCATACTATAGAAAAGTCCAACGGGAATAATTGCTTCCAACGATAAATTACTGCCATCAAACGGCAATGCCAATGCAAGACCACCGCCTACTGTTACATCAAATTTGGCTTTTTCAATCACGAAATCATACACTGCAAAGTTTGCGGCTGCATCAACAGCGAGCGTTCCTCCAAAATTCTCAAAACCAACATTACCTACAATATCGAACTTATCCATACGATACTGTACACCTACACCGGTATTGGTACCAAGGTTGAGGCCGACAGCAAGATCACTCTTGGCTACACCATCAGTGGCAGCGGTTGCAGGAACCAGAACAAGGGCGACCAGAATCAAAGCAAGTAATACTTTCTTCATACACATTCTCCCTTTGTAGGACTCTCTCCTACTTTGTAATGTTTCTTTGAATATACCATATGCTGCACTTCTTGGATAGTTACGCTTCACTGTCAAATTTTCAAAGCGATGAATCAACAACAAATAATCAACCTCTAGCGTTTTTCACCAATCCTCGTTACCATACACTTACGGAGGAAGTGTAAAATATGAATAGACACCTGACAGTACGTGGAGCCATAATCGGCATCGCCGGTCTTTTGGTCATCACCGCAAGTTCCATGTATGTGGCCTTGCGTATGGGAGCACTCCCATGGCCTACCATTTTCGTCACTGTTGTCAGCATGGCCGCCCTGCGCAAGGCAAAAGGCTCAACGTTGCAGGAGATCAACGTCACCCACACCATCATGAGCAGTGGCGCCATGGTCGCCGGGGGCCTTGCTTTCACCCTTCCAGGCCTGTGGATGCTTGATCCAACTGCCAATTTCTCCATTCCCAGCCTCCTGATACTTACCGTGGTGGGAGCCATACTGGGAACCCTGTTCTCTGCACTTTTTAGGAAGAAACTCATCGAGGAAGAAGCACTACCCTATCCAATGGGCATCGCAAGCTACAACACCCTGCAGGCGGGCACGCAAGGCGGAAAGGGTGCCAGAACCCTCTTTGCCTCCATGGGAGGGTCGGTCATATTCACAATCCTGCGTGACGGCTTCGGCAAAATCCCCGCCCTGCTCACCCTCTACGGGGGGAGCGCAATCATCCCTTCCTTCTCCATCTGGGTCTCACCGATGGCTATGGGAATCGGGGCGATCATCGGTCCCCTGTTTGCCTTGTTTTGGTTCGGAGGGGCAATCTTCGGGTATTACCTACTCACCCCGCTCGGCATACAGCAAGGTCTCTTCGCCTCCATGGCCGAAGCCGATGTATTCAGATCCAATCTCGGCATCGGGCTGATGATCGGAACGGGTCTGGGGGTCTTCTTCAAGGCGGTTGCCGGCAAACTGGGTGCACACAAGAAGCTTGAGGAGAAACAAAAAGGACTTCCATCCTCCAGCCGCCTGATCATCGTCCTTATTCTCTTCTTCGCCGTAATCCTGCTTGCCTTGGGAACCGAACTCGGCCTCATCGAGGCTCTGGTCCTGATGGCGGGCATCTACCTGGCAACCTATCTGTCGGGCATGCTTACCGGCCAGACCGGCATCAACCCGATGGAGATCTTCGCAATCCTCGTCCTCTTGGCCATCCAGCTCATTTCCAACCCCTCCTTGCTTGCATCATTCAGCATCGCAGCCATCGTGGCAGTTGCCTGCGGCCTTACCGGAGATGTCATGAATGACCTGAAGAGCGGGTACCTGCTCAAGACAGACCCGAGGCAGCAAATTCTTGGAGAGGGCATCGGAGGGGTCATCGGAGCCATTCTCTCCGTCTTCGTGCTCTTGATCATGAAGTCTGCCTTCGGAGGTTTCGGCACCGCCGAGCTCCCGGCTCCCCAGGCTGCTGCAGTCGCGGCGATGGTTGGCGGCCTTCAGCATATTCCCGCCTTCCTCATCGGCCTTGGAGTCGGGTTGGTCCTGTACTTCACAAAGCTCCCGAGCGCCACCCTCGGACTCGGAGTCTACCTGCCGATCTACATCTCTTCGATCATGGGACTGGGGGCGCTGCTGTCTGTTTTCACGAAGCAGGCGCTATCCAAGAAATATGGCAAGGAGAAACTTGGGGAGCAGACAGGCCTGGTCGCCAGCGGGCTCTTGGGAGGCGAGGGAATAACCGGGGTGGCAATTGCTATTCTTTCAATGTTTAAATAGTTATACTGTCCAGCATGCAACAAAATACCAACCTACCCCTCTCCCTCTACGGGCTTGAGGCACAGACGATCGCTGAGATACTATCACTTCCGAAGAGCTTCTATGCCAAGCAAATCTTCAATTGGCTTGTCAAGGGAGTATATACCTTTGAGGCCATGACCGACCTGCCGAAAGCGGAACGCGAGAGGCTTTCCTCACTGATGAGCAGCGCCTGCTCCTCGACCATTCACACGGCCGAGACCGATGAGAGCGGAGCCACCAAGATGGGTATCCGCCTCCATGACGGCAAGGTGGTTGAATGCGTTTTGCTCATCGACAAGAAGGGCAGGCATACAGCCTGTCTTTCCAGTCAGGTTGGATGCGCCCAAGGCTGCACCTTCTGCAGGACCGGCACCATGGGGCTGCTTCGCAACCTCAGCGCCGAGGAGATCATCGAGCAGTATATCCACCTGCTCTCGGCAAGCAAGCAGCCCATCACCCATATCGTATATATGGGAATGGGCGAGCCGCTTGCCAATATAGTACCGGTTACCCGCTCGATTCGTTACTTCCACAATCCCACCACCTTCAATATCAGCCTCAGGCGCATCACCGTCTCGACCTGCGGTGTAGTGCCCGGCATTCTCAAGCTTGCCGAACAGAAACTGCCGGTCAAGCTTGCGGTTTCGCTGGTCAGCGCCGACAACCGGCTTCGCGACCGGATCATGCCGGTCAATAAGACCTGGGACATCATGGCCCTGAAGAAGGCATTGCTGCACTATCAACGTCTTGGCGGCAAGCGTTTCACCATCGAATACTGCATGCTGGGCAATACGAACACCGATGAAATCAGTGCAAAGAAACTAGCAAGCTATGTAAGAGACTTGGATGTGATCGTCAATCTCATCCCTTGGAACCCTGCCGAGGAGCTGCCTTACCAGACTCCGACAGAAGAAGAGATCGATCATTTCACGCTGCTGCTCGACCGCCTGCACGTCAACTACACCCGCCGTCGGTCACGAGGCAGGCAGATCAACGGAGCATGCGGACAGCTTGCCGTCCCGATCAACAAAGGCCTTGATTTGGATTATGAAAGCATGGTTGATGAGGATGATGAATAAAGCCGGTCAAAGCAAAGTTTGATTGCTTTTTTGTCATCGGCATCCAAGCCCCATCCAAACGAAAACAGGCTGTTCCGAGCAATTCCCCGGGACAGCCTTTGCAATGTATTTGGTGCGCCTCTGTTATTTTTCCAGCACAGCCTTGATCCTTCGCACTCCGGCGGAGGAGGACTGCTCCTTGAGAATCTTGAAACGGCCCATCTGACTGGTGTTCTGCACATGAGGACCGCCGCACACTTCCTTGGAGTAGTCGCCGATTGAATAGACTTTCACCTGCTCGCCGTACTTGCTGTCAAAGAATGCGATGGCTCCCTGCTCCTTGGCCTCTTCGAGCGTCATGGTTTGGCATGTGACCTCAAGGTTGCGTGCAATGGCCTCATTGACCATGTCCTCAACCTTCTGAATCTCCTCGGTCGTCATCGGAGAGTGATGGGTGAAGTCAAAACGAAGCCGCTCGGCGGTGATGTTCGAGCCCTTCTGTCCGACATGTTCGCCCAAGACGGTGCGCAGCGCCTGATGCAGCATATGGGTGGCGGTATGCAAGGCAGTGGTTTTATCACTGTGGTCGGCAAGGCCGCCCTTGAACTGCTGTTCCGAGCCGCTTCGGCTGATCTCCTGGTGCTTCTCGAAGGCTTCCTTGAACCCCGCCTCGTCCACGGTAAAACCGTGCTCCGCAGCAAGCTCCTTGGTCAATTCAATCGGATACCCATAGGTATCGTACAGCTTGAAGGCGGTACGGCCGCTGATTTGCCTGCTGGTTCCCTTGAGCAGGTTGGGAAGCATTTTCTCAAATTCGCGCTCGCCCTTTGCCAGGGTCTCGGAGAACTTGGCCTCTTCCAGCGCCAGTTCCTTGAGTACGAACTCGCGGTTCTCTACCAGCTCCGGATACGGCTTGCCATACAAGGCAAGTACGATCAATGCGAGCTCTCCGAGGAAAGCCCCTTCGATTCCCAGCTTATTGCCGTGGCGAACCGCCCGCCTGATCAAACGCCTTAAGATATAGCCCTGCCCCACATTCGACGGGGCCATGCCGCGCTGGTCGCCGAGGATGAACACACTGGTACGGACATGGTCGGCAAGAATGCGGATGGAAACATCGTTCTCCTCGTCATCACCGTAGCGCTTTTGGGAAAGGCGCTCAATGCCTTCGATGATCGGGGTGAAGACTTCCGTTTCATAGACCGACTTCTTGCCCTGCAAAATGGCGATCGTGCGTTCGATGCCCATCCCGGTATCGACACATTTGCGGCTCATCTCCACATAGGTTCCATCGCTGTTCTTCTTGTACCCCATGAAGACGTCGTTCCAGATTTCGAAGTACTTGCCGCACGAACAACCCGGGCGACAGTCAGGACCACAGGAAGGACGGCCGGTGTCGATGAACATCTCACTGTCAGGACCGCAAGGGCCGGTCTCCCCGGCAGGCCCCCACCAGTTGTCCTCACGGGGAAGAAAGTAGATGCGTTCGCGCGGAATACCGAAACTCTCCCAAGTCCGGGCGGCCTCCTCGTCGCGGCTTACCAGCTCATCACCGGCGAAAACGGTAACCGAGAGCTGGGAAACATCGAGGTCCAGCCACTTGGTGAGGAACTCAAAGCTGTAGGCGATGGCCTCTTTCTTGAAGTAATCGCCCAAGGACCAGTTGCCGAGCATCTCAAAGAAGGTGAGATGGTGAGGATCACCGACCGCCTCGATGTCTCCGGTGCGGATGCACTTCTGATAGTTGGTGAGCCTTTTGCCGCTGGGATGATCGCTGCCCAGGATATAAGGTACCAGTGGATGCATGCCTGCAGTGGTGAAAAGCACCGTAGGATCGTTCTCGGGAATCAGGGAAGCCCCACTGATCTGCACATGGTCTTTAGACACAAAAAAGTCAATGAATTTTTGCCGTAATTCGTTGGCGGTCAGTTGTTTTTTCATAATATGCAGATAGTAGTCTCGTCGGCAATCGTCTGTCAAGGAGACACTGCTCAGAAGAGGTTGAGTTGGACCGCCTTTTGTTTGGGTTTGCCGACCCCTTCGCGCGTCTTCTTGGCTTGGTTGAGCAACCTGGGCAGGTCCTGGCTTTTCTTGATTACGAAGACCCTGCTCTGGTTGGCGAATTGCCGAGGCCACAGGATGCTGTGGTTGTCCACGCTGCTTTGGTAGATGAAAAGGTACTTCTTCTGCTCCAAGGCAAAAGCAGCCTGCCGTACAGCCCCACCCCCGTCACGGTCCTCGACCACCACCGAAGCATCGCTGAGAGCACTCATCAGGCGATTGCGAAGCAGGAAATGCCACTTCTGTGTCACCGTTGCCGGTGAAAAGCGACTTACCACCGCCCCGACTTTTGCAATCTCCAACTGCAAATCGCGATGCTCGGGAGGATAGAAGGCATTGATCGGGGTACCGATGACCGCAATGGTCGGCCCCCCTGCCGCCAAGGCGGCCTTATGCGCCACACCGTCAATTCCCAAGGCCAGACCGCTGGCTACCACATACCCGGCTTTTGTCAGTGATTTCGCAGTGGCCAGAGCCAGCTGCTTTCCTTCCAGGGAGGGGGAGCGGGTGCCGATCACCGAAACCGAGCTCTGGCTGAGCAGGCTCTCATTGCCTTGTACATAGAGAAACCTCGGCCGAAATGCAAAAGAATCAACCTGCTTGGGCCAATGGGGACTGTCCCAGCCCAGAATGTGAACCGAGCTGTCCATTGCCTCAAAAACCGGCCGAATATCGTAGTACGCATTGCTGATGGCCGAGGCCTCGACACCCAGCAGCTCTGCATAGGTTTGGGTGTGCAGCACCAGGCTCTCGTTGATGATCGAGTATTCCACCGCCTTCTCGAAGGCATGTGCAGCCTTTGCCTCGGCTCCATTGGCGGCCTTGAGCAAGGTTTCGTAATGCAAGGCTTGAAGCTGTATGCTGTCCATACCCCATGGTATCACAAGCATCAAGGAAAGCGCAATCAAAGCAAAAAGAGAGAAACGTGCCGTAGGCACTTCCCACCAGGGTTGTTTCCTGGAACGAATGCGCTATACTCGGCTTATGCAGCAGTACGCCATCGATCAAATCAGGCAGGCAGATCCAATACTCGACCGAGTAATTGAAAAAGTCGGGGTGTTGGACTATGAAGTCGAACAGGACGGCTTTGCCTTCTTGGTACAAGTCATCATCGGCCAGATGCTCAGTGCAAAGGCAGCCGACACCATCCATGCCCGCCTTGTCGCTGCAGTCGGAGGCAGAATAGACCCTATCATCATAGCGAGCATTGATGAGGAGGTCCTGCGTAGATTCGGCATCGCACGCAGAAAGGCCCAAACCATACGAGCCCTTGCAACGCTGGTCGACCAAGACCCATCGGTACTGAAGAATCTGGCAGACCTTGACGACCGTCAGTGTCTGGCAAGCCTATGCCAATACAAAGGCATCGGGCCGTGGACGGCAAAAATGTACCTTATTTTCGTACTGGACCGAATGGATGTCCTGCCGATCGAAGACGGAGCATTTCTGCAAGCCTACCGCTTTCTCTATGGTGATGAGGACATGGAAAGAAGGGCTTCCCTTTGGAAGCCCTATCGTTCACTTGCTGCGCGGTATCTCTACCGCTTTCTTGATCTCGGGTACTGTCGCTAAGCCAACAATGCCTTGGCGAGCTCCTGCATTCCCTCCAAATCTTTCTCGGTCGGATTCCAGTTTACCTTGACCTCGGCATCCACCACGGCAAATCCTGCTTTCTTCAGCTCCTCACGCAGCACTGCATTTCCCTCACCGCTCCAGCCGTAACAGCCGTACACTCCTGCCTTCTTGTTCTTGAACTGCAGTTCGGTAAGGAAATGGAGCCAGCCGCCGACCGAGGAGAGGATCGATTTGCCTGCAGTCGGAGAACCTACTGCGATTGCCTTGGACTTGAATACCTGGGTCATGATGTCGTTCTTGTCAGTCTGGCTGATATTGAAAACCTTGACCCTGGTCTCGGGACTGAGGGCCTGGATGGATGTTGCCAGGGCATGAGAGAGCTGTTTCGTCCCATCCCACATCGTGTCGTAGACGATGGTGATCTGGTCCTCCTGATAGGCATCCGCCCAAGCAGCATACTTCTCAACTATCTGCAGGGGATTGTCACGCCAAATGGCTCCATGACTGGGGGCGATGATGTCGATGGGAAGATTCAGCTTCACAATCTCTTCAATCTTGCGCTTCACCAGTGATGAGAACGGAGTGAGGATGTTCGCATAATACTTGATCGCCTCCTCTGCAAGCAGACACTGGTCGGCCTTGTCATTAAAGAGCTCTTCAATCCCGTAGTGTTGGCCGAATGCATCGTTGGAGAACAGAATGTTGTCACCGGTAAGGTACGTTGCCATGCTGTCAGGCCAATGAAGCATGCGCATCTCCACGAAGACCAGCTGCTTGCCATTGCCGACATCAACAGAATCGCCGGTCTTGACGACCTTGAAATTCCACTTTGGATGGTGATACTGGCCGACCAGGGACTTTACCGCATTTGCTGTGCAATAGATCGGGGTGTCGGGGATTTTTTCCATCAGGTACGGTAGTGCTCCGCTGTGGTCGACCTCCCCGTGGTTGACGACAATGAAGTCGATGTCCTCGAGCCTGATTTCCTTCTCCAGATTGTCCCGGAACTCTTTCTCGTACGGCTTCCAAATCGTATCGATGAGGACGGTTTTCTCCTCCTCGATCAGATAGGCGTTCTGACTCGAACCATGATTGATCGAGTAGTCGTCGCCATGGAAGGTCTTGAGTTCCCAATCAATCCTTCCAACCCAGGAGACATTGTTCTTGATGGCCCGTTTCATGCTTCCACTCCTTTTCATAGGGAAATATACACCGTCTACAGTCGGGCAACTATGATTTGAATCAATAATCAGGAGGAAAATTCAAAAAGCCAGCTCTTTCAACATCGCTGGATCGACAATAGTGATCTTCTTCTTCCCGACAATGCGTATCACATCCTGCTCCTGCAGGATTGCAAGCTTGCGATTCACGGTCTCCTTGGTCAGGTGGATGGCATTGCCGATGTCCTCCTGCGACAGCATGAGGTCCAGGCTCGCACTACGCTGCGAGCGCTGGTGCAGGTACATGCACAAGCGTTTGCTCACATCCTTGGTGGAAAGCATCTCCAGCTGTTGTCGATATTGGTCCAGCTTGGTGTTCAAGTACGTCATGACCTTCAGCGAGATGGATGGGTCGGCCAGCATCAGTTGCTTGAGCGCTTCTCCCTGAATCATGCAAATCCCGCTGTCCTGCTCTGCAATTGCGCTCTCCTGCACGGTCCCGGGGGCAAACAGGCCGTCCGAACCATAGAAATCGCCGGGAAAGAGGGTGTCCAGCAGCAGCTCCCTGCCGTCGACCGAGTATCGCACCAGCTTTACAGACCCTGAACGCACAATGTAGAGGTTTTCCGATGCATCACCCTCGCGGAACAACACCTCATTGGCCTCGAGCTCCCGCTGGAGGATGAGTTTCTGCACCCGATTGATCTCAGCCGGATTGAGATGCTGAAAAATGGGGACATTGAGCAAACAGGGTGATTTGCCGTCGTCACATACACTGCACTGCATATTCGCCATCAATCGTCTTCGTACAGCTCGTTGACCAGAGCCCATGCATCCCCGTCCCCCGTTCTCAATCCGCACAGCAGCTTATATTGATTGAGCAAGGTCAGCAGGTGCTTTTCCTTTACCTCCTGAGGGCTGGAAAGCGCGACAACAGCTTTCAATTCCTCACTATCATCCTCAAGCATTTGCACCCGCGCATACTCCTTGAGCATGTCCTCTTTTGTAAACTTGAAGAAGTCATGTACAGAAAGAAGCAGTGTCGGCATATACTGCCTGCGCACCAAAGCCTCGGCGGTGAGATTGATCTGCTCTTGGGTTGCATCAGCTTCGAGTGCCTCATAGGCTGCTTTCAAATCATCCATTCACGTTCCTCCTTTCTCTATGATACTCAAGGTAGACAGAAAAAGCAAAATGAATAAGCTTTGTCAAAATATGCAGTTTTTCTGAGATATTTTTGATTCTTCAAATAATTATACAATTACCCAGTAATAGTTTACGTCATAGTTGATAAAAAGTTAAAATAATTGATGCATAGTTCTGTAATATTTGTTAATATCTAGGTAGTGGTTTGCAAATTTTATTACATACCAGCTTATCCGACGGGGAGGGGCTTATGATCAGAGAGAGGATTCGGGAAAACCTTGGCAGCATGTCTCCGTCCTTTCAGGAGATTGGACGATGGCTTTTAGACAACTACGATGCAATCGGCTTCTCCTCGGTCCACGACCTGAGCAAGACCATCGGAGTCAGCAACGCCTCCTTGGTGCGGTACACACAGGCTCTTGGCTTCAAAGGGTACAAGCAGTTCAGGGAAGCGGTTCAGGAAGAGGTGAAAACAAAACTTCATCCGGGTACGGAAGTAACCCTCAATGAACTTGACTTGCTTCCGGTCAAGAAGCAGTTGCAGAGGCTTGCAGAGAATGAAATCAACAATTTGAGCAAAACCCTGAAGGACATCAATGTGCAATCGCTGCTTCAGATGGTCGAAGGCGTTTTTGCCGCCAACCGTATTTTCATCAGCGGTTTCGGGGTCAGCAAGAACATCATGCAGATTTTCGAGTATGCCCTGACCTGCCTCCAGATCAAGGATGTACACGGCATTACCGGCTCCATCAGTGACTACAGCCCGAAGTTGCATACCATCAAAGAGAACGACAGCCTGTTCATCCTGACCATGCCGCCCTACTCCCCTGAGGCAATCCATGTGGCAAGTGTAGCGCAGAAGCAGGGTGCGCAGGTCTTCCTCTTCACCGACTCGGCGAACTGCCCGATTTATCCCAATGCAAAAGCAGTGGTCCGATGTGCCAACAACTCACTGCTGTTGACCAACTCGTACGTAGGCATGGTTGCCGTAATCCAAGTATTCATCAACATGCTTCTGCTCTCAAGCAAAGGTACGCTCATCTCCCATATGAAGGAAATATACCATACAGAGCAAGAGGGCTACTCATTCTTGAAAACCCAAAAGGAAGGATCGCTGTGAAGATATTCATTTCAACCGATATGGAAGGAATCGAGGGCATCTCCTCCTGGAATGAGATGACCACCAAGGAGGCATGGTGTGCAAACCTGTTGAAACAGGAACTGACCTATGTGATCTCAACGCTGTTGGAGCATGCCGATATCGAGGAAATATGCATCTGCGATTCACACAGCCGGGGCGAGAATCTTCTGTATGGTTCCTTCGGGGATGAGCGGATCACCCATGTGAAAGGTTATCCGCGCCACAACTATATGATGGAAGGCCTGGATGAAAGCTTCGATGCAGTGTTCCTGCTCGGCTACCATGCAAGCATAGGCTCTCTCAACGGCGGCATGGATCACTCCTACAGCTCCTCGTGCATCTATCGGGTGCGCCTCAACGGCAGGGAGGTGGGGGAAGTGGAGATCAATGCCTACTATGCCGGCCTGTTCAATGTTCCCATAGCCCTCATCAGCGGTGATGACATCCTTGAATCTCAGATGAGGGATTTTCTCAAGGTCCCCTATGTTCGGACCAAGGAAGGGATGGGACGCTATGCTGCCAAGATGTACAGCCCAGAACGGGTGCAGAAAGCCTTTGAGAAAGAGGTGCATGCCTTCCTCAAGCAGAAAAGCTTCGAGGTGAAGCGGCTGGAAGGCGAGGTGGTGTTGGAAGTGGACCTGGCGACGACGGTCATCGCCGATGCGGTGGCTATAGTGCCGGGCATCAAGCGCCTCGACGGCAGGACCGTGCAATACACCAGCAGCAACTATAGAGATGTTTTTCACATGATCCTGACCATTGCCATGCTTGGTGGCAAATTCGCCCAGTATACGTAAGACGAACCTGCACGTGAGAGAGGAAGAGGTATGGGGAAATACATAGTACGACGTTTGCTCATGATGATACCGGTGCTCCTCGGAGTCACCTTCATAGTATTCTTCATCATGTCCCTGACGCCCGGCGACCCAGCCGCCATTATTCTTGGCGACCAGGCAAGCGCCGAATCACTGGCCCAGAAACGCATCGAGCTGGGTTTGGATAAACCCTTGCTGGTACGGTATGCAAGCTACATGGGAAACCTCTTCCGCGGGGATTTGGGGCTCAGTTACCGCAATCAGCTCTCGGTGGCCGAGCAGGTATGGGACAAGTTTCCCAATACCGCCATCCTGGCAATCGCAGGCATCCTCGTGGCTCTCCTGATCGGCATTCCCGTCGGGATCCTGTCTGCAAAGAAGCAGTACACGTTCATGGACAACTCCTCGATGGTCCTCTCCCTGATAGGTGTTTCCATGCCGAACTTTTGGTTGGGCCTGTTGCTCTCCCTCCTGTTCGCCCTCAAGCTCGGTTGGCTGCCTTCACAAGGCATGGGCAGCGGCTTTTTCGGCTTGCTCAGATCCTTGGTTCTGCCCGCCCTCACCTTGGGTACCGGTGTTGCGGCAACCGTAGTGCGCATGACCCGCTCTTCCATGCTGGAAGTCATCCGTCAGGACTATATCTCCACCGCACGAGCAAAAGGAATCACCGAGAAACAGGTGACAAACAAGCACATGCTCAAGAACGCCCTGATTCCCATCGTCACTGCAGTCGGTCTGCAGTTCGGCCACCTTCTTGGTGGTGCAATGCTCACCGAAACGATCTTCTCCTGGCCCGGACTGGGGCGGTTGATGGTCGATTCCATCACGAGCAAGGATATTCCCATGGTGCTGGGAGCCGTAATTTTCATGGCGGTCATGTTCAGTTTCGTCAATCTTTTGGTCGACATCCTCTATGCATTCCTCGACCCGCGCATCAAGAGCCAATACAAGGGCAAGAAAGCAGCTGCCAAAAAGGAGGTCTTCGCATGAAGACAGCGGATGCCAAAAAACAACGCACACTCTCGGCGGAGACCTGGAGACGTTTCAAGAAAAACAAGCTTGCCCTTTCCGGCATGATTGTCCTGCTCGCCTTGGTTCTGATCGCCCTCTCCACCATAGTCATCGACTTGGTGACGGACAATGCCATCTACAACAACAAGGTGATCAAGCAAAACCTCCGTCTCAGGCTGCAAGGTCCGAGCAAGGACCATATCTTCGGTCTTGATGAGTTCGGCCGTGACATATTCATGCGGATGATCTGGGCGGTGCGGTACTCACTGTTCATGGGAACCATCGCCATCGCCCTTTCGACGATCGTCGGTGTCATTCTCGGCTCGATCGCCGGATACTACGGCAAGGTTACCGACAACATCATCATGCGTTTCATGGATGTACTGCTCGCCATTCCTTCCATGTTGCTGGCTACGGCGATTGTTGCCGCCTTGGGCACCAGCCTGACCAACGTCCTGATCGCAATCGCCATCAGTTATGTACCGACCTTCGCCCGAACGGTGCGCGCTTCGGTGCTTACCATCAAGGATCAGGAGTTCATCGAGGCAGCCCGTGCCATAGGCGCCAGTGACTTGCGCATCATCTTCAAATATATCCTTCCCAACTCAATGGCTCCGCTCATTGTCCAGGCCACCTTGGGAGTCGCCGGTGCAATCCTGTCCATTGCCGGCCTCTCCTTCCTTGGATTGGGCATCCAGCCGCCGACACCCGAGTGGGGATCGATGCTCTCCTCCGCAAGGTCGTACATCCGGGAGGGTTGGCACATCACCGTCATTCCCGGTTTGGGAATCATGATCACCATCCTCGCGCTCAATGTGATGGGTGATGGACTGAGGGATGCACTCGATCCCCGCTTGAAGAATTAGGAGGGAGCATGAGTACTGTCGACGAACTGATACGCATAGAAAACCTTACCGTCCACTACGAAACCGATGATGCGGTGGTTCATGCACTGAACGATATCTCCCTTTCCATGAAAAAAGGGGAGACGCTGGGTCTGGTGGGAGAAACCGGGGCAGGAAAGACAACCCTTGCCCGGAGCATCCTGCGCCTGATTCCGTCCCCTCCGGGTATCATCAAATCCGGAAGGATTTTCTTCGAAGGCAAGGACATGCTCACATTGAGCGAAGCACAGATGCGCTCCATCCGCGGCAACAGCATTTCCATGATCTTTCAGGATCCCATGACCAGTCTCAATCCTGTCATGAGCGTAGGGGACCAGATTATGGAAGTGGTGGAAGCCCACAACAAGGCTCTGGGCAAGGAGGAGATGGAAAAGCAGGCGCTCTCCATGCTGGAGATGGTTGGCATTCCCGCATCGCGCAGCCATGAGTATCCCCATCAGTTCTCTGGGGGAATGAAGCAGCGGGTCATCATCGCCATTGCGCTGGCATGCAATCCCATTCTGCTTATTGCCGACGAGCCTACCACAGCCTTGGATGTAACCATCCAGGCCCAGGTGCTCGATATGATCACCGCCTTGAAGAATCGGCTCAACACCGCCATGCTGCTCATCACCCACGACCTTGGGGTGGTGGCACAGAACTGCGACCGTGTTGCAATCATGTATGCAGGCCAGATTATTGAGCTGGGTACGCTGAGCGATATATTCAAACGGCCCACCCACCCCTACACCAAAGGGCTGCTTGGGTCCATCCCTTCCCTGAACAAGGAAGTGAAACGGCTCAGTCCCATCAAGGGCATGATGCCCGACCCGACCGACCTGCCGCCGGGATGTAAGTTTGCACCCCGCTGCCAGTACGCGAGTGAAGTATGCAAACAGGACGTCCCGCCATCCTATCAAGTCAGTACAACCCACCAGGTGCGCTGCATTCTTGCAAGGGAGGAGGTACACAATGGCTGAGCCCTTGCTCAAGGTGGAACACCTCAAGAAATACTTTCACACCAATCAGGGAACGCTGCATGCTGTGGACGATGTCTCCTTCACCCTGAACAAGGGCGAGACGCTGGGTGTCGTCGGGGAGTCGGGCTGCGGCAAGACAACGCTTGGCAGAACAATATTGCGCCTGCATGAACCGACAGACGGCAAGGTGTTTTTCGAAGGACGGGAGATAACCTCCATGGGAAAACAAGAGGTGAAGGCCATCAGACGCGATATGCAGATCATTTTCCAGGACCCTTTTGCTTCGCTTAATCCACGGATGACCATCAGCGAGACCATTGGCGAAAGCCTGCTCATCCAAAAGATCTATACGCGCAAACAAGGAGCGCAACTGAAAAAACGTGTCTTGGAGTTGATAGATTTCGTCGGCTTGTCTCCCCGGTTGGTCAACAGCTATCCGCATGAACTCGATGGGGGAAGAAGGCAGCGCATCGGCATTGCCCGCACCCTCGCCCTCGATCCAAAGTTCATAGTCTGCGATGAACCGGTTTCAGCCCTGGACGTCTCCATCCAGGCTCAGATTTTGAATCTCATGCAGGATCTCCAGGATGAATTCGGCTTGACCTACCTCTTCATCACCCACGACCTCTCGGTGGTCAAGCACCTCTCCAATACCATAGTCGTCATGTACCTGGGGCAGATTGTGGAGCACGCTCCTTCATCGCTGCTCTTTGAGAAACCTCTGCATCCCTACACCCAAGCCCTGCTGTCCGCCATTCCTGTTCCCGACCCCGATTATGCGGTCAACCGTGTGCTACTCCAGGGAGAGTTGACCAGTCCTGTCGATCCCGTTCCAGGTTGCCGGTTTGCCAAACGCTGTCCGTATGTCTCTGATGCTTGCAGGAAGGCCGATATTCCGCTGAAGGAAGTACAGCCTGGCCACTTCGTTGCCTGTACCTTGGTGTAACTCATTGCCCCTGCCAAAGGGTCAATGAAAGAAATAGGAGAAAAGACCATGAAAAAGATGCTGACCGTGCTACTCGTTTTGCTCTGCAGCGCAGCCCTCTTCGCGGGCGGGTCCGCAGAATCGTCCAAAACAGCCGCAACAGGCTACAAGGATACGATTACTGTTGGACAAGGTGCGGATGTCACCTCATTCGATCCCCACATCGGCAAGGAGACCCCCGCTGTCGCAGTCACCAACCACATCTTTGACACACTCGTGGACACAGACCCGGTAACCGGCGAGGTTGTCCCCCAGATTGCTGAGAAGTGGGAGGTAGTCTCCCCTACTTCGTATCGGTTCTTTATCCGCAAGGGCCTGACGTTCCACAATGGTGAAGCCTTGGATGCCGATGACGTAAAATTCTCCCTCGACCGTGCAATTGCAAGCGGATCGGTTTCTTACATCGTTGACTTCATCAAGGAAGTCAAGATCGAGGACCAGTACACCGTCCTTGTCACCACCAAGGCCCCGTACGGCCCGACGCTGCGCAACCTTGCGGTTCCCTTTGCCGCCATTGTTCCCAAGGACTATGTCTCTGCAAACCAGGACATCCTGAAGACCAAGCCTGTCGGATCCGGACCCTACAAGTTCGTTTCCTGGACCCAGAACGACAATACCAAGCTAGAGGCGTTCGACCAGTACTACAAGGGCGCCCCCCAGACAAGGAATTTGATCATCAAGGTCATTCCTGAAGCTTCACAGAGAACCATCGCACTGGAGACCGGTGAGCTGGATATCGTCTATGACGTTCTGGTTTCCGATATGAAGCGGGTCAGGGAGAACAAGAACCTCATTTTGTTGGAAGCTCCGTCGTTGACTTGTTTCTACATCTCCTTCAACATGCGCAAGCCCCCGTTCAACAACCAGCTGGTCCGTCAGGCGATCAACATGGCCATCGATCGCCAGTTGCTGGTTGACACCGTCAACAGCGGCACCGGTGCTCCAGCCGATGAGATCATCGCCCCTGCTGTGTACGGCTACTACTCCACCGGTGTATGGGAGTACAACCCCGCCAAGGCAAAGCAGCTGCTCGCCCAGGCCGGCTATCCCAACGGCTTTAGTACAACGCTGTGGGTGAACAACAACCAGAGTCGTGTTGAGATGTGTCAGGCCATTCAGGAAATGCTCAGGGAAATCGGCATCACCGTGAAGGTTGAGGTAATGGAGTTCGGTACCTTCATCAGCCGCACCACCGCAGGTGAGCATGACATGGGGTATTTCGGTTGGGTCACTTCCACCAAGGATGCCGACTACACCTATTACTCCTTGCAGCACAGCTCGCAACAGGGAGCTCCCGGCAACCGTTCCTTCATTGCAGATCCCGAGGTTGACCGTCTGGTCATGCTGGGCCGCACCAGCGCCGACCCCAAGGTTCGTGATGCAGCCTACAAGGATCTGGCCATCAAATTGAAGGAAGTCGCAAACAACGCTCCGATCATTTACACCGCAATCACCGCCGGTGCAAACAAGAAAGTCGAAGGCTTCGTCCTCGACCCGATCGGATATCACAGGTTGGAGACCGTCAAGGTTTCCAAATAACAGGTTATAGGTTCCAGGCAGAAGCTATTGCAGGCGGACATACGTTCATTACTGCACATCATCAGGTCTCTTGTGATGCTTCTGTCTGGTTTTAATGTAGAATTCTTTCCATCCTAAAGGACAAAGTCCATGAATACGCAAGACCTCATTCAAAGCATACAGCGCATCAGCGATGCCAACGGCATCAGCGGATTCGAAGATGAAGTGCTTACCGTCATCCGAGAAGAAGGCAATGGCCTGGGAACCTTCGAGGAAGACCGGATGCGCAACCTCTACCTCTACCGACATGAAAACAAAAGCGGAAGGCCCATCGTTCAGCTGAATGCCCATACCGATGAGGTCGGTTTCATGGTCAAGGCGATCAGGCCCGACGGGATGATTGAGTTCATCACCATCGGTGGTTGGATCGTGACAAATGTCCCCGCCCACCTGGTACGCATCCGCAACAAGGATGGGCTCTACATCCCTGCAGTAGTGGCAAGCAAGCCGCCGCACTTCATGAGTGAGGCAGAGAAAAAGGCTCCTCTTGAGATTACAAACCTAGTACTCGATGTAGGGGCCGGCAGCAGTGAAGAGGTCATCAACGACTACCGGATCGGCATAGCCGCCCCGGTAGTCCCCGATGTCAGTTGCACCTACGATGAGAAACACGGCCTGTTCATCGGCAAGGCGTTCGACTGCCGAATCGGTTGCGCAAGCACCCTTGCCACCCTCATGGAGCTGCAGGGGACAAAGCTGAAGGTCAACCTTGTTGGAGACTTCTCCAGCCAGGAAGAGGTGGGAACGCGCGGCTCGATTGTCAGTGCCAACACGATCAAGGCAGACCTTGCCATCGTCTTTGAAGGATGTCCCGCCGATGATACCGTAGTACCTGCCTATCAGGCCCAAACCTGCCTGAAAAAGGGCCCGATGCTGCGCCATATCGATTCACGCATGATCACCAACCCGCGCTTCCAGCGCTATGCGCTCGACCTTGCCCGCCAGCTTGACATCCCGGTCCAGGAGGCTGTCCGCAGTGCAGGAGCGACCAATGGCGCCCCGATTCACTTGGCCAATGAGGGTATTCCTGCCATTGTCATCGGAATCCCTGTCCGGTATGCCCACACCCATTACGGGATCAGCTCCCTCTTCGATGTCGAGCAGGCAGTCCGCCTTGCCAAGGAAATTCTGCTGAGAATCGACGAAGAGACCATCAGGAGCTTCTGATATGGCAATACGCATCGGATGCATGTTCACCCTGCAGGAAATTGGGGGGAAACCATCCTCTTTCTTTTTGGATAGGGGGTCTGATGTCCAGTACTTTCTCTCCGGCCGATGCGCACTGTATGCCTGTTTATTGGATTGTCCGACCACCATGGGGCGAAAGCTGGCATACGTTCCCGCCTACACCTGTGAGACGGTGCTCGCCAGCTACGTGAAGGCGGGGTACGCCCTGCGTTTCTACGATGTCGACACAGAAGAACTCAAACCATGCTTCAAGGCCGAAGACCTGCAGGACGTCTCGGTGCTGAACCTTTGCGGATACTACGGCTTCAGCCGCTATGACAAGGCTTTTCTGAATGAATGCAAGAGAAGAAACATTACGATCCTTCAGGACACCACCCACAGCATGTTTTCCAGCGATGGACACTATGAGGGTGCTGATTACTATGCAGGCAGTGTGCGCAAATGGTTTGGAATAGCAAGCGGCGGTGTCGCAATCAAGAAACAAGGTTCATTCTCAATACAACCGCTGAGAGCCGACGAAGAACACCTCAAAGGCCGCTACAAGGCGATGGAATACCGCAAGCTTGCCATCAAGACCGGAAAGGACTCATACAACGAATTGGCATCCTCGGTGTTTTGGGAGACGGAGATGCGCCTCAGGCGCATGTTCGACGCCTTTGAAAGCGATGAAAAGTCCATTACCATTCTGAACAACCTCGACCCGACACAGATGATTGAAAAACGCAGGGCCAATTACCAAACAGTGCTTGATTCTCTTCATCCATCCTCTCAATGCCAACCGATCTTCCAAAGCCTTGATGAAAATACCTGTCCGAGTCACTTCTCATTCTACAGTGAGAACAGAGCGAAAGCTCGACAGCAGCTCGAACAAAAGGGTATAACGAGCACCGTCTACTGGCCCCTTCCCCCCATGCTTACCAACAAGGAACAGTATCCCCACGCCTCCTACATCTACGACCATGTGGTGAGTGTACAGATCGATCAGCGCTACAGCAGAGAGGATATGGAATATCTGGGGACGATATTGACTGGACTGTAAAATTCCAAACCATTCCCTCTATGTCTCACTTATACGTCAATTACCAGTAAACAGGTAAACGGCCATAATTAAATAGACCAATATATTCTCTCTGCATTTCAGCATAAATATCTTACTTGCAACGAGATAATTTTTATCGATTTTTCTTGATTTAGTATCATAAAACCTTTAGAGGCAATTTCAAAATGG
>DJGJ01000028.1 GCA_002432715.1 Sphaerochaeta sp. UBA5849
TCAGGGTGCCGCCGTGAACACCTGTTGAGCAGTTTCGTCCTGTTCGCCTTCAGTGACCAATGCATCATAGAGACTCTCATCAAACTGGAAATCAGCATCCGTAACGAAGCTTTCGTCAAACTGCTCGAAGCTGAAATCACTCTCGTCGAACGGCGGGAAAATGATGTTCCAGAAAACCTCTTCACTGATGCGATCGACAACATCCAGAGTCACCTCGGCATCATATCCTGTGGCGAGTTCTGTACCAAATACATCCTCTTGTTCTTCAAGCTGCTCGCCGGTAAAGACATCCTTCACGATGATTCTCTCAACAAATGCAGGGTCGGCAACCCAGAAATCCTCGAGAAGAAGAACACGGTCCAAGCCCAGCTTGTCCGCCTCGATCTCAGGAACTGTGAACCGCACCGCGTACCACAGATCCCCTACCTGCAGATCAAACAGATAGGTTCCACTCTTGACTTCGCTGAGAATGAACCTCCCCTCCTGATCGGTGAAGAGGTACAAGGCATCGTCGCGGATGAGATTCTCATTGCCTGCCTCATCAAGTACAACCTTGTAGACGGGGGATGAATACTGCATATACGGGCTCGAGTCGGTCATCAACAAAACGGCACTGACGGTGAAAGAAGGCTCGACATCGAGTTTTGCAACAAAGGCCTGCCGGCTTCTGGGCGTTATCTCATAGACGAAGGAGGAACCGGCTGAATACTCGGTTGCTCCGCTTGAGAAAACAACCACACTGTTCTTCACATTGGTGGAGATATTGTTGTACAACGCACTGCCCAGCGGTCTTGGCAGGTATGAGGGGGCACTATCGAGACTGCGGGCTACCGATACCTCGCTCTTTTTCAACTCGCCGACCGGTTTGACAAGTAAAAAGGATTCATTGACCGACTTGCCTATTGCAAAGGCTCCACCAGCATAGGCAAACGAGGTGTTGGCAGTAAAGGTGGTGGACATATTTTGATAGGAGTTGGAGATTTGCTGCCTGAGGGAGAATGAACTGAGATTTCCGCTGTGCGACCATGAACCGACCAAGGAATGATTCTTCGGGTCGGTGAACTTGAATGAACTCAGTGAAAGGTTGAGGCTGTCGTTTCCTGACGGTCTCCAACTCAACCCGGCGGAGCTGGTAGTCGTTCCATCGAAGAAGGGGGTACCACTTTGGATGCTGGTCGATGAGTTGGCACTGAGTTTGGGGCTGAAGGAGTAGCTGCCGCTGATTTGGGCGGTAACTGAAGGTCTGAGCGGATCGGTACTGCTTCCGTTTGCTGTGAGGGAACCACTGAGGGAGAAGCCCTTGAAGGGGGAGAATCCGGAGGCGAATGAGAGGCTCCAGCCAGGGTTTGCAGCAGCCGTGTCAAAAATTACATTGTTGGAAAGCGTATACCGGATTTTCTCAGTCAGACTGCCGGAGTAGGCAAGAGAGAGCGTCGAAACTGAGGAGAATGGTGCAGCAGAGGTAGGACGTGCAGGTATGCTGTGATTCAGCGTAGCGCTGAGGGTACCAAGCCAGCTATCCGGTGCACCGCTGAGCCTGTGACTCAAGCTTCCAGCAAAAGAAGGCGTATAGTTGCTTGCATCAAGGCCAAGGGTGAGCTGGATTTGCGAGGTGCCCAACAAGGTGGCCACCACCCCATTGACCGTCCCCCTGAATATTCCAGGACTGAATGCAATGTCGGTGGTGAGGGTGAATGTATCGGTCAAACCGGTCTGCTGATAATAGGTTGCAGTAAATTTGTCCAGGTAATATGAGAGGTATTGGTTGTCAAACCATGGCAGATTGATCAACGCCCCTGCACTTGTGCTCTTTACCTTGGGGACACTGAATCCAAAGCCGTAGAGACTGTCGCCCTTGCCAAGGAGGCGGTAGTCGTAGCCCATATCGACGTATTCAACCTTTTCTTCACCAGAATTTTTCAATTTGATGACAATCTTGATCTTGTTTGCTCCTTGTGCGAAAACAAAATCCTTGAGCCTGTAGGTACCTGGTTGGAAGTCCCGCGGCCCGAACACTGACACTTCATTGATGAAAATTTCCACCGTTGAAGGTTCTACCAAGACTATGCGATACTCGAACTGGTTGCCTTTGGCGCTTCCTGTACCATATGCATAGTTTTTTTCGAAGGTGAATCCGAAATTGGAATTGGCGCCGGTAACCGAGCTGAGGTTGGACCCCACGTTGCCGAAGCTGAACCGATGGTTCGATTCAACAAAGTCATAGAAGCCGTTCCAGCTTCCGGGATTGAAAACTGGAGCTTTCGACGAGAACGAGAAATAGAAGTTCAACCCGATGCCCAACAGGGATGCCCTGTTGGATACCGATAGAGAGACAAGTTGGGATTTAAATTGGGAGAAATCAGAGGGATAATCCATCATTGCATAGAGGCTCAAGGAACTTGCCAGAGCAAATTTGGCCGGCTTGAGAACGATGGCACCGCTCATGCCATACTGCTCCCTGCGGTTGATGGAGGTGGCAGTGACACTCACCGACCGCTCGGGCATATCTGCGATGCTGAAATTCAAATACACGGCAAATTCCACGGCATCGTAGCGGGCATCCACACCACGGCTTCTCAAATCGTCCAAAGACAGATATTGCAACCCATCACCAAAGATCCGTTCGTATGCCGCCTTGGTGATATATGTACCGACATAGTACGTGAGATCCTCGGTGCTGAGCAGTCTCTGTTCCTGTATGAATTCCACCTCGATGTCGCCTACCCGTTCGTCGTTCACAAACAAGTTGAGGAAGTAGAACCCATCTTCGAACGCAATCGTTGCATCCTGCCCAACAACAAAGAAGTCCGCCCAGAAGTCATCGGAAGGCTCAACAAATGCAGAAGGTTGAGGATAGAACATATCATACTCTTGTTCTGTGAGTACCAAGGGTTCGAACATATACGGAGGATCGGGAACAAGTGGCTTCACCGTCGGAGGGCCTGCAAACCTGGGGGAGGGAGGGAGCACAACCCGCTCAATGGGTTTGATGACCGGTAGGGAAATCAAGTGGACAGGAGGCGGCAACGGTTTGACTTCTCGTACTATTTCCTCAACAATCGGCTTTCCGCTGAACCGGGGAGTGGCAGGGATGGCGGAAACCACCGGCTGATCGGGTAGAACTGTTGCAGGTTCGATTGGGACTTGTGGCTGAGGCACAACGGAAGTGACCACCCTGATCGGAGCAGGTTGCTCAACACCGACAGGCTGATGAAAACATGTCCAGACGAAGGCAGAAAGAAAGAGGGTCAAGAGCACAAGCAAGACCACCAGGAACACTGCGTGTGCAAACCCTTTTTTCCTCATGTAAAAGCCCTTTCTCAATCTGGAAGGAGGAAACTCCTACTACTTTGTATACTTGATGGTAGCTTGGTAGGTAACCCCGGAATCGCGGGAAAGGCCCTCGGGCCAGGGAACGTTCTTCGTTACAGTCTTCTTAGCCAATATATTCATGCCATCAATACCGGGAAGAGCTTCAGCACCTTGCAATACTACGGAATTTCCTTTGCTGTCCTTGATTTCTACAACTGCAGAAATCAGCAATTGGTGTACGGTGCCGAGATTCGCCAACGTAACGGCAAGGGCTGGAGAACCATCCTCCATTGTGGAGGCGGCCACCGATCGGATTGCAACATTTTCCACTACACGGGAAGGAAGCACATACAAACTGGTTGTATAGATGTACAGGAAGTTGAACATACCCTTGTCGGTACTTGCCCTACCCTGTGAATAGGGAATCTGTTCTGCCTTGAGTCGGAAAGCAAGCTCGTTTGTAACCGTTCTTGGTCCGCGATACTGAACCCGTACGACCCAACTGCTTTGGGGAGGCACAACCAACTTATTGGGAACAATGGAAAAATAAGCGTCTGCAGGGGTGTTTACCTCATTTCCTTGCGCGTCCTGATCACGAATGAGAGCAGAAATACTGATGGCTATGGAATCATTACTGTCGTTGACGATGGTATACGTCTTGGTACTTTCTGCTCCGGTAGGTTGGAACGATTGTTCCAACGGAGAAAACTGATACGCATGGACGGAAGAAAGCAGGAGTATAAGCAAACCAAGCGTCAACACCACCTTCTTCATAGTTTTATTCGCACATTGATTCATTTTATTCTCTCTTTTTCTACAACAGTGACATTTGTGACAGTGTACGCCATCGATATGGATTCATCAAGACCGGAATAGAGAACAATATTACGATTTAACGGCTTTGAGCCATCCTTTTCAGGGCTGCATCGAAGGTACCCTGCAAAATTGGGACCATTTTCTGCACGATATCCTCAATATTGCCAGAGAGTCCTCCATGCACCCAATCGAGCAAGGAACCGACAAACGCATGCTTGTAGAAATCAATCAGATAGTCAAGGTCCTCTTCGCTGACGCCAAGGACCTGTGCACGGCAACTCAGATTTCCATGCAAGAGTTTTGCCATCTCCCGACAGAGATACCTGTCCAGAAGTTCACGACCCAGACTATGGTAGATATTGATTACTATCTGCCTGTTGTCCTTGAGGTATGTGCACATGTTACGGATCGCTGTCTCACCGTCATCGTTTGTCCGGGTGTCGGGGTACTTGCGTGAAAACTCCTGTCCCTCATTGATGAACATCCAATCGAGCAAATCGTAAATATCCTTGAAATGATAATAGAATGTCTGGCGGTTGACTCCGCAACGATTCACAATTTCCTTGACAGTAATTTTGTCCAAGGTCCGTTCAACCATCAACTGTTTCAGCGATTGGGCCAGTGCTATTTTGGTCATCTGTGCCATGGGTATCCCTCACATTGCTCTACGTACGAATATATATAGCTCAACCATAGATGTGTTATTAAAAATTAGTACTAATATTACTCCAAAAATCTTTCTTTGGCTACCTATTATCCATTTATTGACACAAGTATGCATCTATGCTAAGGTTCCTTCCTGTCGGGTGACCGATACATGTTCGGGCTGTAGCGCAGGGGTTTAGCGTACTAGTCTGGGGGACTAGGGGTCGACGGTTCAAATCCGTCCAGCCCGACTCTGCAAGGGACTGCTGAAAAGCGGTCCCTTTTTTGTGTGCGTCACAATCTTTCCTTCCTGCTTGCAATCAGGCTGAAAACGCCTATCTTCTTGAAAGAAGGGAGGAATGCTTTGATGCGATACCTGCCTATTGGTCTGCTTTCGTTGCCGCCTGCTTCTTGCTTCATGTATGTTGAGCACAAAGAAAAATTTACAACAGCCGTTCTCCTCAAAGGTTTTGCTTCTTTTTGTTTCATCCTCCTCGGCATATTTTCCAGATCCCTTGCATCCGACGACACCCTCTTTGCGAACCGCATCATCATCGGCCTGATCCCGGGCGGTATTGCAGCGGGGGTCCTGCTTTTGCCTCCCCTTCAAGCTGCAGTGTCTTGTTTTTCATCGGTGCCCTCTCTTTTTTCGTAAGCGATCTCAATACCTTTGGCCCCAGACACCAGCAAAAACTGAGGATTGTGAACCTATCACTCTACTATATCGGTCAACTCTTGATTGCTTTGAGCCTGCAGTTCCTACGTTGACCGACCTTGACCGTTCAAGCAATCCCTCTTTACATTTGACGGATCTCATTCCAAAATTGAAATCCCTGACAGGAAAGCAAGGCTGCCATGACATTGGCACAGACCTTGGACATCGTTTAGCTCATAAATTTGGTGTGGATATCAAGAAAAATCGCATCACCATCTTGGAGGATATCCGTCTGAGGAACATCACGCAGATAGCGGTAACCGGCGATATAGCAGAGAACGACGAGTGTGTGTGGTTCTTCGACACCATCAAAGAGTATGGATTTGAGATGCATCTTGTGCTTGGCAACCATGACAATCCCTCAGCCATGGAGTTGGCTCAAGAGAACATGCATGGAGTCTCTTCTACTGTGAGCAGGCAACCCTGCTCGTCTGTGACACCAGCGAAGCGTTTCTGGACGATAAGCAGCTGAACTGGTTGGTCTAGGAAATCCATGAGAGCACGCTGGCCCTCCTGATTTTCCTCCATCATCCGGTCCTCGATTGCGATGACTGCTATAGGGAATGCACGTACGCTCTGAAGAATCGTGAGGAAGTCAGGACGGCCTTGCAGGCGGCAAACAAGGAAGTACATCTGTTTTGTGGCCACTACCACACAACCGATGAGCGCAGCGACGGCTGCATCCACCAGTACATAACACCTTCGATTTTTTACCAGATCAAGAAATATTCAGAAACGCTGGAGAGGGATGACAAGCCGTTTGGGTATCGGATCATCGAGCCCGATAGGCAGGTATCTTCTCAAATCATTACGTTCGGAACATGATAAGAAATGCCGCAGAACAGCACCTGTCCTGCGGCAAAAGCGTTGTGTCGTTTCTTCTCGCTATTTGATAGCTTGAATTTCATCTACCAAGCCCAAAGACCATTTGCCTGAAGCCTCCAGTTTCTTTACTGCTTCAATGGCCTGCACCCTCAACTTGTCGCGATCTGCGAATGAGGCGTTGTATACGGCGCCCTCGGCCACCATCTGATCAATCAAACTTTGTTCTGATAACTTTGACTCATTGAACGACCACTCATTGGTGGAATCCAGAGCCTCTTCGATTCCCTTACGCTGATCTGCACTCAAACCATCCCAAAAGGCTTCATTCACATACCAGGCATTTGCCGCATACATGTCTTCAGTACGGGTGATGTACGGAGCGGCAAGGTGCCACTTGTTGGCGATAACGTCAGCCACCGGACCATGGGCAGCCTCAACAAGCTTGGTTTTGAGTGCCAGGAATATCTCGTTCCAGGCAACGGTCGTCGGGCTTGCACCATATGCCTCATAGGACTTAACGAACATTTCGAGACCTGGTGCCCGTATCTTCAGGCCTTTGAAATCTGCTGCAGTGTTCAACGGCTTGACTGAGAAAAACATGCGTGAGGCCATCGGAACCGGTGCAATAATTCGGAGTCCGCTGCTCGCAGCCACCTTGTCAGCGAGATCAAGAAACGTCCGGCTTTTAAAGTAGGCGTTCATATGATCTACATCGCGGAACATAAATCCGAAACTGATCGGCTGAAAGTCTGCATCGTAGGGAACAATCCAGGCAATATCATTGCCGAACAAGTGTACCGAGCCTTCAACCACCTGATCAAGAATCTGATTGGCGGTTCCCAAGACGGCACCTTGGACGTGGTTGACCTTCAGATTCAATTCGGGGCGTTTCTCCAATTCTGCCTTGAAATACTCCCCTGCCCGATTTCTCAGCGTGCCAATTGCATCCCCTGTTGCCAGGGTGATGGTCTTCTCCTGCTGAGCGTTTTGCTCATTTGCTCCTGCAGCAAACAATCCTGCCACCACAAGTGTTACGACAAGTAACATTACCAGCATTCTTTTCATACGTATCTCCTTTTTCGTAATCGAGTATCACCACGGGGTCAAGCCCCGAACAATCGCGGTACAAAGGTAGTTATCGACGGAACCAACGTGATAAGCACCAAGAAAGCCAAATATGGGAAATAGAAAGGAGCAACGGCCTTGAACATCTGGGCCAGGGTGAGTTTTGTCTGGTTCATCATCACAAACAACAGGGAGCCGAACGGCGGGGTCAGCGTCCCCATCAGGAGATTGATCAGCATCACCATCGCAAAATGGATGGAGTCAATTCCATAACTTGCTGCGATGGGGAACAGAATCGGGGCCGCTATGAGAACCACAACCGTAGTCTCCATGAGCATTCCGGCGACAAGCAGCACGACATTGGCTATCAGCAGGAATACAATCGGATTTGTCGTTACATCGAGCATGAAGGCTTGCAACTGCAGACCTACATTGCCGACACCCATCAACCAGGTGAAGGGGCTGGCAACCAACAGCAGCATACCGAGAATTCCAGTAGTTTTTGCGGATTCCAAAGCACAGTCAAAAAAGGAAGTCCATGTCAAATCCTTATAGACAAATCCCAGTATGACAGCAAACAGGCACGTAAGGGCTCCCAATTCGGTTGGTGTGGCTATCCCGGTAATCAAGCCAACAATCAGAAACACTGGAATAGCCAAAGCTGGAACTGCTTTCAGGAAATTGGAGAATCGGACCAGAAGGGGCTCCTTGGGGAGCACAGCCACCTTCACATGCCCCGATTTCACCATGATGTAGATGGTAATCATCAAGAAACCGCCGAGCATCAACCCAGGAATGAAGCCTGCCAGGAACAGCTTATCCAATGCAATATTTGCCAATACAGCAATAATTACCATCTGGCCGCTAGGGGGAATGATCGGTCCTATGGTAGCCGAAGCAGCAGTAATAGCCGCACTGAAAGCCAAGGGATAACCATGCCGCTCCATCTCCTCCATCTCGATTTTGCCAAGACCGGCTGCATCGGCCATTGCAACACCGCTCATCCCTGCAAAAACAATACTGGAAAGAACGTTCACATGACCGAGTCCACCAGGAATATGTCCGACCGAACTATTGGCAAAGCTGAAAATTCGCTTGGCAATCCCGGATCCGCCCAAAAGATTCCCTGCAAATATAAACAAAGGCAAAGCCAAAAGCGGAAAGCTGTCGAGACCGGGACCAAGCCTGCCTGCAACCACCGTGATGGGAAATGTTTGACCCATGATCAAATAGGCTACAGTTCCGGCTATGAAGGAAAAGGCAACAGGGACCTCGAGAAAAATTGCCACAAAAATCAATGCTACCATCCAAAGGAAACTCATGCTTTGCCCCCTTCTACCGATTTCTTTGTAAATCGATACGCCTTCAACATATAATCCTCGGGATATTCGCTACCCAGCAGCATTTTCACCTCATAGAAAAGGTAGTAAAGCTCGGTCACACTCATCAGGATTACCGCAATCAAGAGAGGAGTCGAGTAGAAATGGCCTTTACCGATATTCAGCGGCATGGAGGATGTACTGGTTTTATTCTGTATGGCGATGGAGGCCGGCAAGGTTTGCAAGAGATAGACCATTACGGCAAGTATTATCAATGAAACGAACACTTGGAGGATATGTTTCCCTGTTTCGGGTAATCGGTGACTGAACGTGGTAATTGTCACATGCGTTTTTGTCATAGAGGCTGCACTTCCACCAAGCATGACAATCCATATGAAAATCATGATGACAAATTCCTGAACCCAAATAATAGAGCTGTTGAATATATATCGCATAATGACTTCGAGCACCATTATGCCTACCATCGTGATGATCAGAAGGCCTCCTATGAGAAGTTCCAATCCCATTATCCGTTCAAGTATTCGTTTTACTTGTCTCACATCTGATCTCCTTTTCTTGAGAAATTACTACGCACTCTATGTCAAAAACAGCTGCAATTTTTGCTATTTCTATACTGTGATGGCCGGTACCCAACGCAAAGTGATGAGTCGGCCCCTCCGCCATCCATCTTCGCAAGAATGTTTTTAGATCAGGCTTGAAGTGAGCATGGGTATTGGTATTTCCAGTTGCCGGAATCTGTCCATCTACAGATTGTCCTTCGGCGACCACGAACTTCAAATCACCTTTCTTGGATACTGTGATGGCAAGCATGGTAATCGGCCCCTCCTGGATCTTAAACTCAACTCCTGCACCACTGCCCGGTTTTCCATGGTATTTACTCAGAGAACGCAGTACCGGCTTGCAATCCGCTATATTTATGTGATGAGGTCCATCATGACCAACCAAAATTGAATTCCGTGCAAAATCCATCGGATGCAACTCAGCAAAACTTCCCCCGATTTCCAATCGGTCTAGAATCAACATGGCCATCAATGTTTTTAAATCGTATTCACCGCACATAGGAAAACCGGAAGACGTAAGTAAAGAATTTCCAACAATGAAGTTTGTCACTAGACGGCGCATTTCCGAGCCATCCTCTGCCTCGTAGTAATAGGCAAGACCAGTCAGGTTGCGTTCTTCTATCATTTTTTCCAGAGCTACAGCAGTCTTTGCGGCAAGCTGCAAGTCCTCTTCTCGAAGCATGAAGGTGATGGAATCAGATTGAGGATCGGGAGTGTCAAAAAACGACAGAATCCTTTTTTTCATCAATTGCAGTTCCTCTTCATGTACGTGACGGTACTGTTTCATGACATCATCGGGTTCGACAGGAACCACATGGCAACCAAAACTTTTTGTTATGAGCGCAGGATCAACATGCATGTCGTACATTGTTTCCAAGACATGACCCATCAAACCAATGCGAGCATGCTTCAGATCGTGCACCACATGAGCAATCCGGCACCAAGAAGCCAATTCCAAATCCGCCTCAGCATCTCCCTCGAGAGTTCCAATGATTACCGGAGGAGTTTTCTTACCCATTCGAACAGCAACGGAGCAGAATTCTGGAACACTGCAGATATCATCATTGCAAAGCTGAATAAACGTAGTACTTTTTGCATAATCCATTGCTGTAAGCGGCTGGAGGGCGACCAGAACCATCGGTATCTGCAATGCCTTTACCAAGGGAGCGAATGTCTCGCTGGTTGCATATGTAAGCATATCAATAAACAATAAGTCGAGATCGGCTGCATAAATCGCCTTCACAACCTCATAAGCCTTCTCGGAGTTGTCAATTAAGCCGAAATCTATAATATTCTTCTCATAATGCTGCAACTTTGTGTGAAGCTTTGCTTGCTTCTCATGCATTATTTGCAATAACCCATCAAACTGGTGCCAGTAGGTTGCATGTCCTACACCCAAGAGTCCGATGTTTGCAGCAAGGGGCTTTCTTCTCTCGACTTGCATGAATATTCCTCCAATCTTCTATGTGTCTGTCCATGTTCATTATTGGCTTGAAAAAATATGCAGTCAAACAATATTTGTGCAATTGAATTGCATATAATTTGTATTTTGTAAACTTTATATCTTTATATTATTTAATTTTATTTTTTT
>DJGJ01000068.1 GCA_002432715.1 Sphaerochaeta sp. UBA5849
TCAAAACACCTGAGTACTTACTCTTATCGGCCTAAAAAAAAGGCCGTTCCTGTGTATTGGAACGACCCGATAAACTACTTAACAAATGTTTTATTCGTTGTCTGAAGGCTCAGTTGCAGGCTCATCATCCTCTACAGGAACGTCCTCGTCCTCAACAACCTCTTGTGCTTCAGGATTCGGCTGCTCAGGAATCTCAACTTCCGCTTCCTCATCCCGCTCGGTGGAGGCAATGGCAACAATGGAATCACCATTGAACTTCATCTTCACAACCTTGACACCTGCAGCATTCCTGCCCTGGATGGAGATTGCGTTCACATGCACCCTCAGTGTTTGTCCCATGAGGGTCACGCAGACTACATCATCCTCATCATCCACGCTCAAGACACCGACAATGAAGTTGGCCTTGCCGCCAAGACGATAAATCTTCTGACCCTGCGTTCCTCTGCCATGGACAGTGAAACTATCGAAGGTCACCTGCTTGCCTTGTCCATTTTCGGTGATCATGAGAATGCGCTTATCATTGTCTACTTTCAGAAGTCCCGCTACCTGGTCATCACCGAGCAGCCTGATACCCCGTACGCCGCGTGAGGCACGACCCATGGCCCGTACATCCTCCTGGCGGAAGCGCAAGCCCCGTCCGAGCTTGGTGACGAGCATGACCTCATCTCCTTCCTGAATCAGCTCGCAGCTGAGAAGCTCATCACCCTCATCGAGGAAGAGAGCCCTGATGCCCCTGACCTTGGCATTGATGAAGTTGGTCAAGGACACCTTCTTCACCACACCATTACGGGTTGCCATCATCAGGTAATGGTCATCACTGAACTCCTTGAAGCTGATGATCGAAGTAATCTTCTCGGTAGTCTCCAGCTGCAGGATATTCTTGATGCTGGTCCCCTTTGCAGTCTTGCTGGCCTCAGGGATTTCAAATACCTTGGTGTAGTAAGCCTTGCCTGCGTTGGTGACAAACATCACATACTCGTGGGTGGAGGCGACAAACATGTGATCGATAAAATCCCCATCCTGAAGTTTTGCGGTTTTTGTTCCCTTGCCGGCCCTACCGTGAGCCTCATACTCTTCAGTGGGAATGCGCTTGACAAAGCCCTTGTTGCTGATCAGGACAACAACCTGCTCATCCTTGATGAAATCCTCCAGGGTGGCCTGACCGAGCTCCTCACGAACGATCTGGGTGAGTCTTCGATCCTTGGGAGCCAAGGTTGCCGGAAGGGCTTGTACTTCACTCTGCACCAGCTTGAGAATCTTGACCTCGTCGGCAAGCAAATCCTGATAATAGGCAATCTTCTGCTCAAGGTCGGCCAACTCTTCCAGAATTTTGGAACTTTCAAGATGGCTGAGACGACCGAGCTTCATGTCGATGATCGCCTGGGCCTGGATTTGGTCGAGACTGAAACGGGCAATCAGACGCTCGGCGGCAATGGTATTATCCGCCGAATCCTTGATGATCTGGATGACCTCGTCGATGTTGTCCAAACCAATCTTCAAACCCCTGAGGATATGAGCCCGTTCCTGGGCCTTTCTCAGGTCGTATCGCGTCCTTCTGGTCACCACTTCCTCACGGTGGCGGATGTAGTAGACCAACATGTCCTTGAGCGTCAGCATCTGCGGGCGGCCCTGCACCAAGGCAAGGTTGTTGACGTTGAAGTTCGACTGCAAGGCCGTGCGGGCGAAGAGCTGGTTCAATACCACCATGGGCTCCGCCCCAACCTTCAGCTCGACTACAATACGGATTCCCGTTCGGTCGGATTCATCACGGACTACTGCAATCATGGGGATTGCACCATCCTTGCGAAGGTCATCGATTTTCTTGACCAAATCAGCCTTGTTCACCTGATAAGGAATCTCGGTAAAGACAATCTGGTCGTGGTCGCGCTCGCTGGTCTCAATCTCGTAGACGGAGCGGACGACAATCCTGCCTCGACCAGTGGTAAAGGCATCCCTGATACCCTGCATACCGCAAATGACTCCTCCGGAAGGAAAGTCGGGGCCCTTGATATGCTCCATGAGCTCGTCGATGGTGATATCGGGATTATCGATCACTGCACTGACGGCATCACAGATTTCCTGCAGGTTGTGGGGAGCCATGTTGGTCGCCATACCGACGGCGATACCGCTGGACCCGTTGGCGAGCAGGAAAGGGAAGGAGGCGGGAAGCACGGTAGGCTCCTGCAAGGAATCGTCATAGTTCGGGCCGAAATCGACCGTCTCCTTCTGGATGTCCTGCAGCATCTCCTCACCGATACGGCTCATTTTCGCTTCGGTGTATCGCATGGCCGCCGCCGGATCCCCGTCGATGGAACCGAAGTTTCCTTGGGGATTCACTACAGGGTAGCGCAGCGAGAAGTCCTGGGCCAAACGGACCAGGGCATCATAGACAGAGGCATCACCATGCGGGTGATACTTGCCCAGAACGTCACCGACGATACGAGCGCACTTCTTGTAGGATGAGTTGGCCCTGAGTCCCATTTCGAACATATCAAAGAGGATTCTTCGGTGGACCGGTTTCAGGCCGTCACGGACATCAGGCAGAGCCCGGCTTACAATGACGGACATGGCATAGTTGAGATACGAGGTACGCATCTCCTTGGACACGTCGACCCTAATCGTCCTGCTTTCGTTTATTTCTTCCACGATTCTATCCTTTCCTAGACATCCAGATTCGATACATAGACGGCATTCGCGTCGATGAAAGCCCTTCGGGGCTCCACTTCCTCACCCATCAGCATGGAAAATACCCGATCGGCCTCTTCGGCATCATGAAGGGTGATCTGGCTGATCAAGCGGGTCTCAGGATTCATTGTCGTCTCCCAAAGCTGTTCGGGGTTCATTTCACCGAGACCTTTGTACCGCTGAATGGCGACCTTTGAAGGATCGCTGATATTGTTTTCCTGAAGAATCTTCACCCGTGCCTCTTCATCGTAGGCGTACTGCACTTTCTTGCCGATGGTGATCTTGTACAAGGGGGGCATGGCAAAGTAGACATAGCCGGCTTCGATCAGGGGCCTCATATACCTGAAGAAGAAGGTGAGCAACAGCGTCCTGATGTGAGAGCCGTCGACGTCGGCATCAGCCATGATGATGACTTTGTGATAGCGGACCTTGCTTACATCGAAGGTCACATCACTATCGAAATCATCGTCCTTTCCCATATTGTTGTAGCGGGTCAAGCCGGCACCGATGGTGGAAATCACGGGCTGCAGCTTGTCGTTGCCAAGAACCTTGTACTCCTGTGCCTTTTCGACATTGAGCATCTTTCCCCACAGCGGCAGAATTGCCTGGAACCTTCGGTCCCGGCCTTGTTTTGCCGATCCGCCTGCCGAGTCACCCTCGACGATGAACACTTCACACTTGGCCGGGTCCTTCTCAGAGCAGTCTGCAAGCTTGCCCGGAAGGCCGCCGCCTTCGCTCTTCTTGCGGATTTGCTCACGTGCCTTGCGGGCTGCGATGCGTCCCAGCGCTGCATTGATGATCTTTTCCAGAATCACTTCAGCCTGGGCGGGGAACTCATCAAAATAGTTGCCCAGCTTCTCATATACAAGCGAGAAAACCACACCGGTAACCGCTGAGTTTCCCAGTTTCATCTTTGTCTGACCCTCAAACTGAGGCTCAGGCACTTTTACCGATACAACGGCAGTCAAACCCTCGGAGATATCACTCTGCTCGAGTTTCTCTTCATATTTCTTCAGCAGTTTGGTGTTCTTCTGCAACTGTGCGTTGATCACCCTGCTCAAGCCGGTTCTAAATCCAGTCAGGTGGGTGCCGCCTTCACGGGTGTTGATGTTGTTGACATAGCTGAGCACTTTCTCGTCGTACTTGTCGTTGTACTGAAGGGCGATTTCAACCTTGATGGAATCCTTCTCGCCTTCGATGGAAATAGGAGGATCGACCAGCACCCGCTTGAACTCGTTCAGATAGCTGACAAACTGGCTGATACCGCCCTCGGACTGAAAGCTCTGGCTGCGGATCTCATCACCCCTGCGGTCGGTGACGGTGATGGAAATTCCCTTATTCAGGAAGGAGAGCTCCCGGAACCGGCTCACCAACACTTCATAATTGAACGCATTCTGCTCCATGATGCTGTAATCAGGAGTAAAGCTGACCACGGTCCCCGACCGGTCTGAGTTCCCGATGCGGACAACCTCCGTCTGCGGGATGCCGCAGCTGTACTGTTGCCGGTACACCCCTCCGTCACGATAGACAGTTACCTCCATCCATATGGAGAGGGCATTGACGCACGATACACCGACACCATGCAGGCCACCTGACACCTTGTAGGAGTTCTTGTCGAACTTGCCGCCGGCATGGAGTTGGGTGAGGGCTATTTCGAGCGAGCTCTTCTTTTCAGTCGGATGGAGATCGACGGGAATGCCGCGACCATTGTCCTCTACGGTACAGACTTCCCTGCCGTCGGCATCCAGATCAAGGAACACCTGAATGTCTGAACAGTACCCCGCCATTGCTTCATCGATACTGTTGTCGACCACTTCGTAAACAAGGTGGTGCAATCCTTCGATGCCTGTCGAACCTATGTACATACCGGGTCGCTTCCGAACGGCCTCAAGACCCTTGAGAACCTGGATGCTCCCGGCAGAATAGCTATGAGAAGCGCTCTCCATCATCACACCATCGCGGTGCAAGGACGGCTCGAACGTTCCGTTGGCAAAGCTCCCTTCACTCATTCGTTATATCCTTATGCAATAATAAAAAAATGCTGTTGCTGATTTTGATTGATTATAACAAAAATCGAAAGGAGTTGCAAGCTTGGACAGGAAAACAAAATTATTTATTAATTTTTATATTATAAAGATTTACATTTTACACTCGATGATATATGAACAATACTTGCACCACTTGTATCTACAGGGTAAAATGGCCGCATGAGCGACATGCATACCACCTATTTTGAATTCTGGCAGGAGACTGCCTCCAGAATCAAGGATACGCTGCCTGAGCAGGAATACAACACCTGGTTCAACCGTATCGCGTACCTGAAATCAGAGGATAAAAAAGTAATTCTGGCGGGTGCCAGTCAGTTTATTCTGGATACAGTGATAGCCCGGTACAGGGATTTAATCATCAATACACTCTGTGAATTGACTGGTGAAGACATCAATGTTGAGTTTACTGTTGTCTCGCGTACAGAAATTGAACAGATAATAAAACCACAAAGGAACCCAAAGGAAAAAGAGGAGGATCCAGAGCCGGTACAGATTCAGGCGAAATCAAAAATCTCGAATGAAAAAACGCTGCGCATGAAGGAGGAGAGCAATCTCAACCCTTCCTATGATTTCAGCACCTTTGTTATTGGAGACAACTCCGCTTTCGCCTACAATGCCAGTCTTGCCATTGCCAAGAATCCTGGTGTCAGTTACAACCCCTGCCTCATCTACGGAGGGGTGGGACTTGGCAAGACACACCTGCTCAATTCCATCGGGAATTACATCATCAACAATACACCTGAACTGAAGGTCATGTATGTCACCGCCGAAATGTTCACCAATGAATTCATCGAATCCATCGGATCGCAAAGAACCCAGCACTTCAAGAACAAGTTCCGCAAGGTCGATGTGCTGCTGATCGACGATATTCACTTCTTGCAGGGCAAGGACAGCACCCAGGAAGAGTTGTTTCATACCTTCAACAACCTCTATGAGTCGAAGAAACAGATGGTATTCACCTGTGACCGCCCCATCAGCGAACTGAAGAATATTACCGACCGCTTGAGCAGCCGGTTCGAGCGCGGCTTGAACGTGGACCTGCAACCACCCAACTATGAGACAAGGATGGCAATTCTCAAGAAGAAGCTGGAAGAGAGGGGCAGCTCGATGAGCGAGGAAATCCTCAACTACATTGCAACCAATGTGTGCACCAATGTCAGGGATTTGGAATCCTCCCTTACAAAGTTGATCGCCTACAGCGAGCTGCTTTCCCAGGAGATTTCCTTCGAGAAGGCAAAAGAGCTGTTGGGCATTCTCCCTTCCTTGGCTGCCAACGCAAACCAAACGCTCTCCATCGACACCATCATCAAGGTCGTCGGCGAGTATTTCAACGTCAGCAGCTTTGAAATCAAGGGCAAGAAGAAGAACAAGTCCCTGATCCAACCGAGGCAGATCGCCATGTTCCTCGCCAGGGATATAACCGAGTACTCAACAACCGAAATAGGCACTGAATTCGGAGGGCGGGACCATACGACGGTCATGCATGCATACGACCGAATCGAGTCGCTGATGAAGGGAGATGAATCGTTTTCCAATACCATCCTGAAATTGAAGCGTGACTTAACAAATAGTAAGAAGTAATTCCCTGTGGATAGCTTCCGGACACACTGTGGATAACCTCGAAAACCTGTGGATGGAGCTTTTTTGCTTGTGGATGAAATGTGGACAAGTTTAAAAGTTATCCACAGGATGACAAAAAGTAAGAAGAGATTGTATAATGAATTAAAAAGTTATCCACAAAATATGTGCTATTATTACTATTATTACTACATATTCTAATAAACTAGGAGTATTAAGATGAAATTCGTCTGCAGCAAAGAAGCCATCCTCACAGAGATCACATATTCCATGGATTTCACCAGCCAACGGAACTCTCTTTCCATAACTTCCAACGTATACCTTGAAACCTACAACGATGTCCTGGTTATCAGAGCTACAGACCAAAAACTGGGATTCAGCACCCATATCGCAGTACAGACACTCGAGGAAGGGAAAACAACCGTTTTTTGTGAGAAACTTTTGAACATTCTCCGCTCACTGCCTGAGTCCAATGTTGAGTTCAACGTTGAAAACGGTATGTTCACCATCAAGCCCGTGGGCCAAAACATTGACTTCAAGTTGAGAACCATCTCCACAGATGAATTTCCGGCCCTGGAGGCTGTTCCTGAAGAACAGTACTTCACCGTTCCTCAGAAATCCTTTTCCGATATGGCCAATCAAACCATGTTTGCCATCAGCGAGGATGAAACCCGCTATTTCCTCTGCGGTCTCTATCTTGAACGCAATGCCAGCGGCATGAACATGGTTGCAACCGACGGAAGAAGGCTTTCCATCGTTGAGCGAACTTTTGAGGAAGAGCTTCCTATGTTTACTCCGATCATCATCGGAGCCAAGTTTTTCACCGAGCTTAAGAAATTATCGACAGACGAAGGAGTGTTGAAACTGTGCATCACCGACCAGCTGCTCTTCGCAAAAATAGCCCATAGAACCTTCTACACCACCCTGATCAAGGGCCAGTATCCCAATTATCGCCGAGTCATTCCCGACAGCCAGACGTACAGCTGCACAATGCGCATCCAGGATATGCTGGATGCATTGAAGCGTGTATCACTGCTGGTTGAAAACAAGGCAAAACGGATTTTCCTCGATATCAGCGAGGCAGGAGTACTGTTGACCAGCGACGAGAGTGAAGTCGGGGAGGCCAAGGAGATAATTCCCTGCCAGTATGAAGGACCTGACAGCAAGGTGTCCTTGAACTACACCTATCTGCTCAACCCTCTCAAAGCGATGGAAGGTGAGTATTTCTCGATCAACTTCACCGAGCCGACCAAAGCTATGACGGTAAAGCCTGAAAGCAACAGGGATTACTATCATATCATCATGCCGATGCAGCCCAATTCCTAATGCGTTTCATCGAACTTTGGACAAACCAATTCAGAAATATTGTCTCCGAAAGGATACCTGTCGACAATCGGCAGGTATTCCTCATTGGGCAGAACGGGCAGGGAAAAACCAATCTGCTTGAAGCAATTTATACACTTTGCTACGGATCATCCTTTCGCACCAACCAGCTGAAGGAGTTGATTGAGCACGGTCAGAAAGCCTTCAGGATAGAAGGCCGATATCTTGGTGACGACCAAGTAATCCATACGCTGGTGCTGCAGTTGAAGGACGGGAAGCGAATCTTGACCCTCGATGATCGTGAAGTGAGGGACCGCAAGGAATTGATCTACAATATTCCCTGCATTGTCTTCAGTCATGACGACATTTTTTTCATCAAGGGGGAGCCGGAACAGAGAAGAAGGTTCTTCGATCAGACGATGAGCATGTACAACCCGCTTTTTTTCGATGATTTGAGGCGGTATCGTCTGATCCTTCGTCAGCGCAATCAGGCAATCAAGGATGGAATTCTTGAACTGTTGGACCTGTACGATCTCCAGCTTGCAAAATACGGGCTTGCCATCCAAAGGGAACGAACGCATGCAGTGTATGAGTTCGACCAGATTTTTCCCTTGATGTACAAAAATGTTTCAGAAAGCTCGCTCGATGTGCATATTGAGTATCATCCATCGTGGAGCGATTGTGCAACCGAAGAGGAAATTGTCGACCACCTGGCCCGCACCAGAAGCCGTGACTTGAGCCTGCTTACCACAACCAGCGGCATTCACCGTGACAGGTTTCTTGTCATGGAGGATTGCAAGCCTTTTTCCCAAACAGGTTCCACCGGGCAGCTGCGATTGGCATCCTTGATTTTTAGAACAGCCCAGATGGCATTTTTCCAGAAAAAAACCGGAAAAGAGCCGTTGATCCTCGTAGATGATGTGCTTTTGGAGTTGGATTTCAAGAAGCGTGAGCAGTTTTTGCAGTTGATGCAGACGTACTGCCAGGCCTTTTTTACATTTCTGCCTGAAGAACACTATTTTTCGGAGCTGGCCGATGAAGGCTCTTTGTTCTATACTGTCCAACAAGGAAGGTTTTTACGCTCATGAAGGACAGGAAGCCCAGGTTATGCAAGGAAGGGGAACCTCTGCAAGGAAGAGAAGTCTTGGACTACGTGTTGCGGTCGCTTGATATCCGAAGTGACAATCCCAAGGCGGCCATTGGTTTTGAGTGGCAGAAAATCGTTGGGAATCGACTGTATCCCCATGTAAAAATTGTGGAAATCAAAGGGACAACGTTGGTTCTTCGTGCCGATCATCCTTCTTGGGCACAGATTGCACTCATGCAGCAAAAGAAGATACTTGCTTTAATTACCAAGAAATACCCATCATTGGGGATCAAATCGATACAGATGCTGAGCGCCTAGTTACTTGACGTAACGACAGTTGCTCATTATACTGCACCACTCGGAGGATCATCCTCCGCTACACTAGAAAATATCCGCGTTAAGCGATGTAAAATTGGAGATTATCTCATGAGTTACAAAGGAAAAAGAACCTACCAGCCCAGCAAAGTCAAGAGAAACAGAAAGTTCGGATTCAGGGCTCGTATGGCAACGAAGGGCGGACGCCTGGTATTGGCCCGCAGGAGAGCCAAAGGCAGACACAAGCTGTCCGTATGTGATGAGAAGAAGCCTTTCTAAACAAGAAATTGTAAAGCGTAAACCGGAGATTGACCGAATTTTTAAAACCGGCAGGACATACACCTGCCGTGGTTTAAAACTGATTGTTAGCCAAAACCAGCTGGATCTTGACCGGATTGTGGTAATACCCGTCCGTCACTATGGAAGCGCTGTTGAGCGTAACAGAATACGCAGACAGATCAAGGAAATCTGGCGAAATGAAAAGCCTCGGATGATTCCCGGTTACGATTTTGCATTCATCGTATATCCAGGAAAGGTTGATGACCATACATTCCAAAAAAAACAACTCCTCTCACTCTGTGAAAAGGCTGGGGTTTTCCTCGAGCCTTAAGACTATTTTTTAGTCTTTCCCACTCCTGTTGTTGCAAAAATTCGTTATGTGCCTATCTTTCCTGTGAACGTTTTCTCACCACACCTCATCATCAGGAGCAGATATGGACAAAAATACCATTCTAGCCATAGTCCTTTCCGTTTTGGTCATTACAATCGGTATGACCATTCAAACCACATTCTTCGCCCCCGCTCCTGTAGAACAGGCAGCCCAGCAGGAAGTAGTCCAGCAGCCAAATGCCGCAACCACCACGTTGGAACCCGCCCAGTATTCACAGATTCCCTCCAACATTGCTTGGAACAGCAATCTGCCGGGGTCTTTGGTATCGGTGGGAAATCAGGGTTCCAGTGCACCCTTCACCTTCTCAACCGAGTACTTCATTGTTGAGTTCAATCCCAACGGCGCCTCTGTCTCCTCCTTCAAGCTGAAGAAACACCTTGACAACGGGCAGCCGGTGGAACTGCTTTTCAAAAGTCCACAATCCAACGATGCGTTCCTGCTCTATGCAGGAAAAGACAAGACCAACCCCATCGATGCCAATTTCAGGTATCAGATCAGCGGGAACAAAGTAATTTTCACCCAGGAGTTCGCCCTCCTTTCTGAAGATGGAAAGAGTGCAGGCGATCCGTTCACCATCACCAAGACCTACACCTTCGGCAACGAGGACTACTTGTTCCAGATCGATGTTGCTACCAAGAACAGTGTGAACAAGGCTGTCCCCCTCTCCTTCGAGAATGCTGCCTATACCCTGGCTTTTGAGCCGCAGATCGGCCCGTCGTTTGCTTCTCTTGACAACAACTACAACTACAGAAGGTTCTACATCAAGGAAGATGGATCTTCCAAGAAGAACCAGGTCAAGCTCAGCAATGGTGCCTATACCACAACCAAGCCCCTCTCCTGGGTCGCTTTGGTCGGCAAGTACTTCTCCCTGATTGCTATTCCCGATGCCACCAACTATACCGTCAGCCTCATGGAGGACAGTGATGCAGGCCTGCCGCTTGAATCGAGCATCTTCCTGACCCGGCCTTCCATCAAAAGTGCATCGCAAACCGACACCTTCCGATTCTATGCAGGGCCGCAGCTGAAGAGTGACATGACCATCTACAATGATGCTTCCCTGAACAGTTTCGGGGTAGCCAACCTCCAGCTGGAACAGGCATTGGACAGCAGCTCCTGGCTTGGTTGGCTTGAGACCATTCTGAAGACCATCCTGAACCTGTTGTACAAGGTGATTCCCAACTATGGTGTGGGCATCATCATCCTGACCTTCCTGCTCAAGCTGGTGTTGTATCCCATCTCCAAGAAGGGTATGGAGTCTACGGCAAAGATGGCTTCCCTCTCCCCGAAAATGGCGGAGATCAAGGAGAAGTATCCGGATAATCCGACCAAGCAGAACGAAGAGATGGCTGCTTTGTACAAGAAGGAAAAAATCAATCCGATGGGCGGCTGTCTGCCGATGCTGCTCCAGTTCCCGATTCTCATTGCCTTCTATGGATTGCTCAACAAGCACTTTGAACTTCGCGGAGCCATGTTCATTCCCGGTTGGATTCCTGACCTTTCCATGCCGGATACGGTATTCACCTTTGGTTTCAATCTTCCCTTCCTGGGCAATCAGTTGCACCTGCTGCCGATCATTTACACGGTCAGCATGATCTACTCGATGAAAATCACCCAGAATGCCTCGACTTCAGGAAGCCAGCAGGGCATGATGAAGTTCATGACCTACGGCATGCCGTTGATGTTCTTCTTTGTCCTGTACAATGCACCCTCCGGTTTGATTCTCTACTGGTCGGTCATGAACGCACTCTCCATCTTCCAACAGTTGTATACCAACAAGAAGAAGAGCAGGGAGGCAGCAGAGAAGAGCGCCTCTGTGCAGCAATTCCCAGGCCCCAAGGGAAAGAAACGGACCTAGTTCCCACAAGAAATATTATCCGGGGGACCCGTTCCCCCGAACGGAGTAGCTATATGATGAAAGAATTCGAAGGACGTACCGAGCAGGAAGCTATTGCAAAGGCAATAGAAGAACTGCACATTGAACGGGAAGATTTCGATGTGGAAATCGTCGAGCCTGTCCGCAAGGGACTGTTCAAGAAAAGCAATGTAAAGATCAGAATTCACTTTGAAGATGAGAACGATGTTCCTGAAGAGGGTTACGAAGTACAGGGTGCGCAGGATGAGGATGAGGATGAGCTTGATGCTCCGATCAACAGCGACCTTGAGGACAAGCTTTTGCTGTTCGTTGCAACCATTCTTGAGAAGATGGGATATCAGGGCAAGGTATCCATCTCCTTCCGCAAGGCCCGCAAGCTCGGCCTGAATATTGAGAGTGACAACTCCAGTATCATCATCGGCCGCAAGGGTAAGAATCTTGATGCCATCCAGCTGCTGGCCAATGTGTTCGCCGGTCAGATCGACCCTGATTTGAAAGTGATCATCGATAGTGAAAACTATCGCATGCGTCACGAGGAGCAGTTGATCAGAATGGCGTTCAAGACCGCAGAACAGGTAAAAAAGAGCGGCCGGAGCAGATTGCTTGAGCCGATGAACCCGTATGAAAGACGGTTGGTGCATACAGCCCTCAATGATTTCGGGGGAGTGGAGACCAAGAGTGAAGGCGAGGGGCTGTACAAGCAGATTCGAATCACCAATCAAAAACAATGACAACACTGGGGACTTTTGTCCCCCTTTTTTTTATCAAATGCCTTGACAAGATACAACATCAGTCCTACTGTGAGTAGTGTACCGTATGGTACTAAACACTATATCTTGTGTGTATAGGAAAAGGGAAGTGGGTGAAAAGCCCGCGCGGTCCCGCCGCTGTAAAGGGGAGACTACGCTAACAGCCACTGGAGCAATCCGGGAAGGCAGCGTAGTCGATGAACCTGAGCCAGAAGACCTTGCCTGTACAGACACGCCGTCACGGAGCATGACAGGGGCGTGTGCAATCAAAGCACCGTCTCTTTGTTCATTCTCCGTCAGGAGGAACCCATGCAAAAGCAGGTGGTCAAACGGGACGGGCAGGTGGTTCTCTGCGAGGTTCAGAAAATCATCAATGCAATCAACAAGGCAGCAACTGCTGCTCATCAGGATGTCGATGCCATAAAAGTGGCAGCGTTGGTCCTCGCCAACATGAAGGACGTCAACCCAATTACGGTGGAACAAATCCAGGACCTGGTCGAACAAGCCTTGATGGACAGTGGTGCCAAGGAGACGGCGAAAGCCTACATCCTGTATCGCAGCCAGCGCGAGCGAGTTCGTGAGGGCAATGCTCTCATCAAGGCAACCAATGCGCTCTTTGACTCCTACTTGAACCAAACCACCTGGCAGACCAAGGAAAATGCCAATACCCGTCGATCGGTAAACGGTATGAACAACTTCATTCGTGAACGCTTCACCGAACAGTACTGGCTCAATGAAATCTATCCAAAAGAAATCAAGGCGGCGCATGAAAGCGGAGCCTTCCACCTCCACGACCTCGGATTTTTTGGCCCGTATTGCTGTGGCTGGGACCTGAGGCAGTTGTTGGTCAATGGATTCGGGGGCGTTGATGGAAAGGTCAGCAGCAAACCTGCAAAGCATCTACGTTCATTTCTTGGACAAATCGTCAATGCTACCTTCACCTTTCAGGGGGAGTGTGCAGGGGCTCAAGCCTGGTCCTCTTTCGACACCTATGCTGCTCCATTCATTCGCTACGACAATCTCTCCTACCACGATGTGAAGCAGGCTCTCCAGGAGTTCATTTTCAATCTCAATGTTCCGACCCGCGTCGGATTCCAATGCCCCTTTTCGAATCTGACATTCGACTTGGTCGTCCCATCCTCGCTGCGTGATGTTCCGGTTATCAAAGGAGGTGTGGCTCAAGCAGAGACATATGGGATGTTTGAGAAGGAGATGGAAATCCTTAATCTTGCCTTCTGTGAAGTCATGGAAGAGGGAGATGCTTCGTCCAGGGTGTTCACCTTTCCGATTCCCACCTACAAGGTAACCAAGGATTTTCCTTGGGAAAGCAAGGTGGTGGATGCCATTTTTTCCATGACCGCAAAATACGGAATCCCCTACTTCTCCAACTATGTGAACAGCGATCTTTCACCCGAGGATGCCCTTTCCATGTGCTGCAGACTCCGCCTCGATACTTCCCAACTCAGAAAACGCGGCGGCGGATTGTTCGGATCGAATCCTCTTACCGGCTCGATTGGGGTGGTAACGCTCAATCTTCCGAGACTGGCTTATGAGACAGGCTCTGAGCAGATGTTCTTCCAAAAGCTGCCCAAGCTTGCAGAGCTTGCCAAACAGAGTCTTGAAATAAAGCGGAAAGTCATCGAAGCCGAGACCGAGCGGGGCATGTATCCGTTCAGCCAAGGATCCTTGGTCGATGTAAAACAAAGGCTTGGCAAGTATTGGGCGAACCATTTCAGCACCATCGGCATCGTTGGGATGGAGGAGGCCTGCCTGAATCTCTTCGGGCGGCAGGGCTCCTTGGTCACCCAAGAGGGACAGGAGTTTGCCTTGCGGGTGCTGGATGAGTTGAGAGAGCTCATCAGTGGCTTCCAGAACGACACGGGCAACTTCTACAACCTCGAAGCCACCCCTGCCGAGGGAGCCAGTTACAGGTTGGCCCGCCTCGATACCATCCTGTATCCCGATATCATTACTGCTGGAGAGAAAGTCGGCTACTATACCAACTCTTCCCAGCTGCCGGTCGGCTATACTTCCGACCTGTTTGAAACGCTGGAAAAACAGGATGCACTGCAGTGCAAGTATACCGGTGGGACCGTTCTGCATCTCTATCTGGCCCAACGGATCAAGGATGTGGAAGTTGCAAAGCAGTTGGTCAAAACGACGTTCAGCCGGTACAAGCTTCCCTACCTGTCTCTCACCCCCACTTTTTCCACCTGCAGGAACCACGGGTATCTGGATGGGGAAGTGGAACAATGTCCCTTTTGCGGATCGGCTACCGAGGTGTGGACAAGGGTGGTGGGATATCTCAGGCCGAAGGGGGATTTCCATCCGGGCAAGCAGGAGGAACACCGTCAACGAATGTTTTTTGAGGTAGAAGTATCATGAATATTACAGGATTGGAAGCTTGCTCCCTGCTTGATTACCCACAAAAGCTTTGTACCGTATTCTTCTGCCAAGGATGCAATTATGACTGCTTCTATTGCCACAACAGGTCTCTTTTATGTGAGAAATCAGATGAAATAAGCCATCAAGAGATAGAATCGTTCTTGCTGGAGCGAAAGGGTTTCATAGATGCCGTGGTGGTAAGCGGCGGTGAACCCACGTTGCAGGGAGACCTGCTCTCCTTCATTGAAAGTATCAGGAATCTTGGGTTTGCAGTCAAATTGGATACCAACGGCAGCAGACCTGAGGTCGTAGCACAGTTGCTCGATTCCGACTTGCTTTCGTATGTTGCCGTGGATGTGAAAGCTCCATGTAAACGGTATGCTGAGATAGCAGGCAGAAGCGCCGATGCTCTTGCTGTGAAGCAGAGCGTGGCTTTCCTCAATGGGTACCAAAAGAACCATCCGGACTTTTCCTATGAGGTGAGAACGACTCTTGTGCCAACGTTGTCCATCGAGGACCTCATCTGCATGGTCAAGGAGCATCCTCCGGTTGTACGTTGGTATCTGCAGGAGTATCGTCTTCCCAAGCAGTACAAGCGTGAGGATGAAAAACGAATCAACCTCCCCTGCATGTCACGAAGGGAGGTTGAACTGAATCTTACTATGCTGAGGACGTATCAGCCGAATATGGTCATACGTTGATGATTTGTTCCCAGGGCATGGAGGCTTTACCGAAATGCCCGTAGTTTACATTCTGCTGATAGATGGGCCTTAGAAGATCGAGGCTGTGAATGATACCTGCCGGTGAAAGGTTGAATTTCCGCCTGACAAGGTCTTCAAGCTTCTCGTCGTCAATTATTCCCGTCCCGAAGGTATCGACATAAATGGAGATGGGATAAGGTACGCCGATGGCATAGGAGAGCTGCACTTCGCATCGGGTGCAGTACTTGTTTGCCACCAGGTTCTTGGCGACAAACCGGGCCATGTACGCAGCGGAGCGGTCAACCTTCGAGGGATCCTTTCCGCTGAAAGCCCCGCCTCCATGACGACCCATGCCGCCATAGGTATCGACGATGATCTTCCTGCCGGTCAGGCCGGTATCACCGCTGGGACCGCCGATGACAAAACGGCCGGTCGGGTTGATGTAGATTTTTGTCTTCTCATCCAGAAGTCCTGTCTTCTCAAGCACCACTTTGATCACTTTGTCGGTCAAGAAGGAGATGAGATGGTTGCGGTCGGTTTCGGGTGTGTGCTGGTGACTGATGACCACCGAGTCGATGTGCACCGGCTTTCCGTCCTGATAGAGCAGCGATACTTGGCTTTTCGCATCGGGGCGAAGAAATGGGGCATCTCCGGCCTTGCGAAGCCGGCTTGCTTCCATCAGCAGCTGATGAGCCCACATGACCGGGGCGGGCATGAGCTCTTCTGTTTCGTCGCAGGCGAAGCCGAACATCATGCCCTGGTCTCCTGCTCCCTGCTCGCCGAAGAGGGATGTATCGGCATTCACCCCCATGGAGATGTCGGCCGACTGCGTATTGGTCAGGTTGACGACCTTCAGAGTCTTATAGTCGAATCCGCATCCTTCTTCGGTATAGCCGATTTGCTTGACGGTTTCCCTGACGATAGCTTCAATGTCCAGTGTGGCGTTGGTGGTGATCTCCCCGCCTACAATTACAGTATCGGTAGTGGCAAAGACCTCGCAGGCAACCCTGCTTTTGGGGTCCTGACGAAGACAGTTGTCGAGAACGGCATCGGAAATCTGATCGCAGACTTTGTCCGGATGTCCTTCGCTTACTGATTCTGATGTGAAAATGTGTGATCCATGTGACAGCATACACCCTTCCTTTGAGAACTTGGGGAAGGAGGAACTCAATTCTGAGAATTGTTGCGCTCCCCTTTTAGCAAGTTTCTTTAGTGACGCCCGCAAGCCGGGAGGCTATCAAATCGACGTCATTGGTCACGATACTAACAGGGATGCTCCAATTGTACAAGAGTCGGTGTGGCCTTCTTTACAGAACAATAATTGTTTTGAAAGTATCCCATTGAAAGATGACAGCCAACTGCAGGTCTTCATGCATCCAAAGCGTCAGGACATTCTCCATCTGTTGAGTGATGATGGACCGGCATGCTGCCACTTCCTTCAAAGCACAGGCCAAACAGCTTGGACAGGTTCTCTCTAGCTCGCCTCTCTGGAAAGCTACTGGCAGCCTACTTCAGACAGTTGTTGGTCTCTGATTCCCAGCTTTGGATCCTTGGTCTGATCTCAGCTTCAATTTTTGCCGTCAGTGTACTGGAATCGATAATCGGCAAACGTTTTATATCGCATATGCGTCCTTCAGGCTTATATTTTCTGGCATTTGCCCTGATATTTGTCATGCAATTAGTACTTTCGCAATCCAACACGCCACTGCAGTGTTTTCCCTTCTTTCTTTTTGGCTGTTACACCGAACGCCACGCACCTGAACCGAGCAGGTTTCTCAACTCCTCAGCCTTCTCATTGCTGAATTGGGCTCCCCTCTGGGTGATGATCTCGCCTGCGAGAATCGATGCGATGATGCCTGAATCCTGGATTGATAATTTGTGGTACTGACCGTACAAAAAGCCTGCGGCGTAGACATCCCCGGCACCGGTGGTGTCTACCGGTACTACCGGACCTTTCACCGGAATGGCGGTTATGACTCCATCGTGGCAGATGTAGGAACCCTTTTTGCCGTTCTTTACAATGGCGGTTCTGCAAAGCTTTCCCATAGAGCGGCAGCATTCATAGGGGTCGTAGTTGTCGAACAGGATGCGTGCCTCCTCCCGGTTCGCAAATACGATGTCGCAGCTCTCCTTGATCAAAGAGAGGAAGGGCTCGCGGTATCGACCGACGGCAAACGGGTCGGCAAGGTCGAACGAGATGGTGGTGTTGTTTTTCTTGGCGATGGAAAGGGCTTTTTTAATGGCTCCCTGCTGACTTTGGGTGTCCCACATGTACCCGGTGAAATGAAAGAAGTCTGCAGCGGCAACCGTGCTTTCACGGACATCGCTCTCCTCATAGAGCCGGTTGGCTCCAAGAAAGGTATTCATGCTACGTTCGCTGTCGGGGGTGATGAGGATGACGGTGGACCCGGTCATTTCCTTGTCCGTGGTGACCAATTCATCCTGCACCCCAAGGCTTACCAGCCTATTACGATAAATAGTGCCGTTCTCGTCGTTGCCGATCTTGCCGGCCAAGGTCGCAGGTACTCCCAAGGAAGCCAAGGCAATGATGGTGTTGGGACAGGAACCTCCGCATGAGTAGGTGGTCTTGCGGTTCTTGCTCAGTTGCAGCAGTTCCTCCATCCGCTCTCTGCCAATGAGCGCCATGGTGCCCTTGTGAATACCCAAGTCAATGACGTCCTGCTCATCAACGCTTACGATGATGTCGATGAGAGGATTTCCTATTCCATATACCATGTGCTGCATCTTGTTCATGTACTGCTATTCTATCATCGCTGATGCATGCAATACAACAATGACCTTGCGAAAGTGGTGTCACAAGGGTAGGATGACAGCAAAGGGGGCGGCGATGGGTGAGTATCGAATCGTAGGCGGGAAGGCAGCAAGCGGAGAGGTGCTGACCAGTGGCAACAAGAACTCCGCCCTTCCTTGTCTTGCGGCCACGCTGCTGACAGACGAGCCTGTTCATTTGATGAACGTACCCGACATCGAGGATGTACAGGTAATGCTCCAATTGCTGCAAGGCCTTGGTTCAGCGGTGGTTCGACAGGACGCCCATACGTATACGATCACCACAGGAAGCCGCAATGGCTTGCTCAAGCGAGATCTGGTTGAGGCGGTACGGGGTTCAATTCTTCTCCTCGGCCCTCTGCTGGCAACCAACGAAGAAGTCCGGCTCACTCCTCCGGGTGGGGATGTCATCGGCCTGAGGCGTTTGGATACCCATTTCATGGGGCTGTCCGCCCTGGGCGCCGACTGCACGATCAATGAAGCAGGTGAGATTCATATCAAGACGAGAAACAGAACACTCATCGGCTCTGATGTGTTTTTGGATGAAGCTTCGGTCACCGCCACGGAAAATGTCCTGATGGCAGCCTCCCTTGCCCGGGGCGAGAGCATTATCAACAATGCCGCAAGCGAGCCGCATGTCCAGGACTTGTGTGTCATGTTGCAGAACATGGGATGCATCATCGACGGTATTGGTTCGAACCGGCTCAGGGTCAAGGGACAAAAACGCTTGAGAGGTTGTGAATTCCGGTTGGGCAGTGACTACATGGAAATTGGATCATTCATCGGGCTCGCCGGGGCCAGCGGCGGACAGGTTCTGATCAAGGGTGTACAGCATGAACATCTGCGAATGATACGGCTCGGCTTCGAACGAATCGGTATCACCTTTGTCGAGGATGGCCCCTCCTCTTTGTTGGTTCCCCGGAAGCAGAAGCGCATCCTGACCAAGGAGGTTGGAGGCCATACGGCAAAGATCGACGACGCTCCCTGGCCGGGGTTTCCCGCCGATCTTCTGAGCATCATCACCGTGTGTGCAACCCAAATGGAAGGTTCCATTCTCATCCATGAGAAGATGTTTGAATCGAGGATGTATTTCGTCGATTGGCTCATCAGGATGGGCGCGGATATTATTTTGTGCGATCCCCATCGTGCCGTAGTGCATGGGCCTTCCCAGCTGTTCGGATCTACGGTCACCAGTCCTGATGTTCGGGCTGGAATGGCCTTGGTCATTGCTGCAGCCTGTGCCCAGGGGGAGAGTGTAATCCAGAATATCTACCAAATTGAACGGGGATACGAGGACCTTGCAGGAAAGCTGCAGGCACTTGGTCTTGAGATAGAAAGATGTGAGTAAATCATGAATTCGCCTTGATTTCCGTCTGCTGTCCACAACGTTATCCACAAGTTATCCACAACCTGGTTTTTCCGTGTTGCATACCAGGCGGAGAAGTGATAAGTTGCTGTATGTTGCAACAGGTTTTGCGACGTATCTTCGAAGAATGACAACTTAATATATTATATGCAATTAATTAAATTCCTAGCTCACAACTTCACACTAATTTTTATATGGGTTTCATGTGGTTTTACATACTTCTTTTTGATGATCGATGTACAGAAGATAAACCAGTTATCAACAGGTTATCCACAACCTTTCCTCGATTCTGAAGTACTGGGTAAATCACCTCTCGACAGTACTTACAAGCATTTTCTCAAGTAGGTTTTTCTCTCTTGTTACAAGAAGAACTTGTGGATAACTGCACATGCTGCAGGGCAAGTTTTTGCATTGTTGATTTGGCCTTCGTATGATACGCTTGAAGAAAAAATTATGCAGGGAGTGGTATGAAGCAAAAGAATTGGATTGTCAGTACAGCACTCGTCCTGCTCTCCACCATCCTGCTTCTTGTCATGTCATTGTTGACGCTCATGCGGGTCGAGCGCGTCTATACCACTAATACAGCGCAAAGCATAGAGCAGCTGAAGCGTCGGTTCCTCTACGATACGGTGAACAACCAAATAAAGCGGATCGATACCCAACGCGAGCTGGCTCAGCAGTATTTTCTTACGGAGCTGGAAAGGACAATCTACATGGTCGATCACCTGTACGAAAGCGGCAGCGAGCACATCGACCAAATCATCTCCTATTTCGCCAACGAGAGCAATGCGCTCTGGACGGCGATACTCTGGGAGAAGAATACAGGACATGTGCTTCTGGACAGCCACGGGGTGTTTCAGATGGGTGTTGTCCCTGTTGAGATGGCTGGCTATCTTTCTCAAGCATATACCTATATGCACTCAAGTCCTTAGGGCCCTATACGCTCTTTGTTGGTATTCCCCAAGACTTTGTTGATGAACAGGTGAAAGAGCATATCGCCAAGGAAATCTATGACTCAACATATTCGGAGAATTCCTACATCTGGGTGAATGAGGTTCTCAACTACGAAGGAGGTGATGATTACGCCATCAGGCGCATCCACCCCAACCTGCGTGATACAGTTGGAACAAAGCTTTCCACCAACATGACCGATGTGAAGGGCACCACCCCCTATAAGACCGAGCTGGAAGGTGTGAAACAACATGGTGAACTGTTTTTCACCTATTACTTCAAGAAGATGGGCAGCGAAACCATCTCCGAGAAACTCACCTATGCCAAGCTCTACAAGGACTTTGACTGGATAGTCGCCATGGGAATCCATCTGGATGACATGAATGGGTATATCGATACCACGACCGGCCAAAGCACAAGGATTGTGAGGCGGATCGCACCGGTATTTGTTCTTTCAATTACAACTTTCCCAAACGGTTAGACTATACAACATCCTAGAATCTGCTGTTTCCTGTCCCTGTAAACACGCTTTCCAATAGTCAGG
>DJGJ01000074.1:0-76942 GCA_002432715.1 Sphaerochaeta sp. UBA5849
CATTTTGAAATTGGCTCTTTATAATAATGATTACCATTGGTAATCGTTAATTGGAGTGTTTTATGGCACACATTTATTGGGAACTGAAAGAGATTCCACGGCCTGCAGGATCATACATCAACAAGAGTGACGGGAGGGTCTTCGTTTTCAGCTCGGGGGATGCCCCGGTAAGGAAGAGCAGGCGGAAAGTCATCGGCCATGCGACAAGCGAGACCATGATGCATCCCAACGACACCTTCAGGTATCTCTTTCCCAACCTGTGGAATGAGCATTATGGCAGCGGCAAACTTCCCGAGCACATCCTCCATTCCGGCCTCTATGCCCTAACCCTCGGCATCGGCCATGAGACCGGCCTCTACCAGATTCTCCAGAATGTCTACGGACCCTTGTACGGCAACATCCTCATGGATTATGCGATGTATTCCATCCTCGAGAGATCGGATGTCTCCCTGCTCTTTCCTGACAGGATGGCGCAGCGGGTGCTCTTCTCCAAGGATTGTGTGAGCGACTCCCGGCTTTCCGACTTCTTCCAGAACAAGATCAGCGAGGACGACAATGCGGCCTTCAGGTCGCAGTGGCTTGACGAATGCAAGAGGAGAGGCGTGACGAAAGCCTGGATTAGCATTGACGGGGGCAACAACAACTGCGATGCTGCAGCGTGCGGCCTGGCTGAGAAGGGACACGCAAAATCCAGGAAGAACACCAATATCGTAAGCTACATGTATGCAGTCAATGCAGAGGACGGCAGGCCCATCACCTACACGGTATCCAATGGGGGCAAGGTCGACTCCAAGGCCATCCAGAAGATGGCGGCCATACTCTCCTCCCATGGGATTGAGGCCGAAGGCGTCATTCTTGACAGGGCATTCTGCACCCATGATGTGTTCGAGCTGCTTGACCGGCTGGGATACCCCTATGTGGTCATGCTGCCCTCCGACACCTTCGGCCATTCGCAGATGGTGGCACAGCACAGCGAGACAATACGATGGCGCGTACCCTATGCAGTCGGTGAAAAGGGCCTGTTCGGCATATCGGAGAAGAAGAGGCTATTCCACGGTCATACGGAAGAAGCCTTCGTCAATCTCTTCTTCGACGCTTCCAATGGTTCCCAGCGCGCCCTTTCCCTCATCTCAAAGATAGTGAAGGCCACCAAGGGCCTGAAGGCGGAGATACAAAAGGGAAAGAAGCCGGTTGTTCCCCAGGCCCTGGCCAAGTACATCTCGCTCAGACAGGAAGGGGACACCCTTTGTGTCGAGCACGACTATGCCAGATGGCAGAAGGATATGGACCTGAAGGGTTTCTGCAGCATCGCATCCTCGGAGGATTTCGGGCCGGAGGAGGTGGACAGGATCTATCATCTCAGGGATTCGTCGGAAACCCAGTATGCGATACTCAAGAGCCAGCTTGGGTATGATGTGACCAGGGTCCATTCCACTCCAAGCATCCAAAACAAGTTCTGCGCCTGTTTCATGGCGGCAATCATCAGAAGTGAAATCATGAACGCCTGCAAGGCCCTGGGGTATGCCACCAACCAGATGATTCGTGAAGTGGACAGGATTGAACTCCTGCTGCTTCCCAACGGTACCTATGCTGCAATCCATGATGAAAGTGCAAGGGCAAAGGAGCTCCTTTCCCTATTTGACATCATCCCATCCGACTTTGACTCAATAGCTACAGAGGTGAACAACCGCCTCTCAAGCAGCATGACCAGCCAGGTCAGGGTGAAGCCAAGTCACGAAAAACAGGGATCCAGGCAGAGGGGCCGGCCAGCCAAGGCAAAGGCCGCTGCACCGACAAAGCCGAAACAAAAGCCGGGAAGGCCAAAGGGAAGCGTGAAGAAGGCTACGCCTGCACAACAGGAAGGGGTGGCAAAAAGAAAACCTGGAAGACCCAAAGGGAGCAAAAACAAACCCAAGGCAGATGCTTAGGCCAGCTCCAAAAACAAGGAAGGGAAAAAGCAAAAGCAGTAAGCCGGCAACCCTCAAATAGCCGTAATAGTATCGAGGTGTTTACCGGTTTGCTGGAAATTCACGCTTATACAAAGTTCTTCAGTACAGGGCGAATGTATTGTAGTTGCCTTCTTGTCTGTGGACTGCTATAGTATGGTTATATTAGTTCGTAATTTACGAACTAAACAAGGAGTCAACTATGATTGTCATGCGCTTGAAGCTGGACAATGTGTTTGCTTTCAATGATTTTGAAATTATGCTTTCTTACCCGAAAAAGATTGTCGGGTCTACAATTGAGGCCGAATTTCTCTCTGGGAGAACCAATTTCCGCTACAAGAAGCTTATTATCCTTATGGGAGCCAATGCTTCAGGAAAAACAACCCTGGGAAAAGCTTTCATGGCAATTTTCAACAGCATCAACAATAAGAACCTGCTTCCTGTTATTAAAAATATCAATGACCCAACAAAAAAAGCATCATTTACCATTGAATTTGTAGCAAAAACAAAAAGACTCTATCGGGTGGAAGCAGTTATTAGTCCTCCTGGCACTCCCGAGTCATATGAAGAAAAAGACATGAGGGTCTCGGTAAAGTCGGTACCTATCTCTCTTGCAGACAGTTATGAGATGTGTGCTACTAAGTTGGACAAATTGGGAGCTGACAATGTGCCATACCATAAGGCATTGGAATCCATAGAAAACTTCGGATGGCTCTTTACCTATCCGAGCATCGAGGAAAAAATCCCTACTTTTCAAGAATTGGATAAGCACGACTTGCTAAAAATTCTTGATATCGTTCTTTCTGCCTTGGACCCTTCCATTCAGGGAATTATCAAAGCAAGGGACATTAAGAACTCCTATGTCATCAAATTGGGAAATCATGAGGTAATCATCCAGGATGGAAACGTACTGAATGGAGAAATCCTCTCTAGTGGAACGAGATCGGGGATTGGAATAGCCTCCATGTTGGCTGCAATTATGGCAAAGCAGAATGGCTTCTACTACTGCGATGAGAAATTTTCTTATATTCACAGTGATATGGAACGAGAGGCGCTGGCCAAAATGGTAGAAAAATTGGGAGAAGATGGACAGCTCTTCTTTACTACTCACAATACAGACATTTTGGATATGTCGTTTCCCAAACACTCATATTGCTTCCTTAAAAAGGAGCAGATAGGCGATACTTGTACAATCCGTTGCATCAATGCCGATGACTTTCTCAAGCGAAATACCGATTCACTCAAGTGTGCGGTTGAGAACGATCTTTTCTCAACAGCCCCTGATGTGAGTCGCATCGCTGCTTTATGAAGTGAGGGTATCTAATGCAACACTATTATCAGTATTTTGTTGAGGGGGGAAACAGAAGCAAAGAAGGTGCAAGTATTGAAGACTGACTTTAGATGCATCTGTGCAGGAAAAGTAAGGATTCATAATGTTGTTGAGAAACCACTTTCAAGAGGTTCTCTTGCATCGTTGCGATTCAACACTGCTGCAATCCTGATTTTCGATACTGACACCACTGATGCCACCCTCTTGAATGAAAACATTACAATGCTGAACTCTCAGCCAATGATTAACCGAGTAGTATGCATCCCGCAGGTACAAAACTTGGAACAAGAATGATCAGAAGCTGAGACATCCATAGAATCAAAGAATTACTATCCAGCAAAGCAGACAAGGACTTTAAAACAGATTTTTGCAAGTGCAATGGACTGAAGGGAGCTATATCACTGATTACAATTCCTTCGAAACATACAGGGAATCCAAGTAGGGGTTAAGATGCTGCTATTCTCCCAGGCCGTTCATTCAAGGGAAGATCAAGTTAGGGAAAACTACCACATGATCAGCTTTTGGTTGCTCGGCAGTCGTACACCTTTCCACCCCTATAAAGCAAAACTCCCCTTCCTGTACAGGAGGAGGAGTCTTTCTGTCCATGCCGCCTCTCAGAATTGAACTGAGGACACAAGGATTTTCAGTCCTTTGCTCTACCAACTGAGCTAAAGCGGCTTCAACGTTCTCTTGTATACCCTAATTGGTGATTTCTTGTCAACACCTTTCTGATAAAACGCACGATCTTGCAACATGTACCAAGCGGTTTTGTGGTATAGTCCCAACGATGGAGGGGTACAATGATCAAGGTCTGCATGTTCGATATGGGAGGGGTGCTGGTACGCAATTTCATGGTGGCGCCAAAGCTTCTTGCTTTCCTGGGATGCAGCGAGACTTCATTCTCCGAACTGCCCGACCTTTTCAGACAGGCACTGCGGTCTCATAGCAAAGGAGACATAGCAGAGAAGGAACTCTGGGAGATCTATGAGAAGGCAACAGGTTCTTCGGTTGTAAAGCATGAAGGGAGCCTGCTTGGAAAATTCTTTGAACCAACGCTCGACATCCCTACCTTGAAAATTCTCTCCGAGCTCAAGCAGCAAGGCCATCGGGTAATCTGTGGCACCAATGTCAACGATTCCCACTACACCATCCATCATCAATTGCATCAGTATGACATCTTCGATCACGTCTATGCCTCCCACCTGATGCATAGGGCAAAACCGGACAGCTCATTCTTTCAATTCATCCTTCAAAAGGAGCAACTCAAACCCGACCAGCTGTTCTTTACCGATGACATGCCTTCCAATGTTGCAAGCGCACAAGAGCAGGGCCTCATCTCCTATCCATATAGTGATGCATCCACGCTTCGCCTCCAACTCATGGAGCTGGGACTCTTGCAGGTTGACAATTCCAAGCAAATCTTGCCCAATGCAGGGTCATCTGCTACAGTCGGAGCACATGATTGAAGCAAATCAGCCCATTCTTTCGGTTCAGAATCTCAGCTTTTCCTTTGAGAAGGACAAGAGTATTCTCAAGAACCTGAGTTTTACCATAGAGAAAGGATCTTTCACCCTGATCACAGGTCCCAACGGGTCAGGCAAGAGTCTCTTGCTTCGTTGCCTGAAAGGACTTCTACAGCCGACTACCGGTACGATACGCCTCTTTGATGAAGACCTGACCCACAAGGCCAAGCAACGCATGCAGGCCATCGGATTGGTCTTTCAGGATGCAGAGACGCAGATAGTAGGCCAGACGGTTGAGAAGGACATCCGCTTTGGTATGGAAAACATCAGTTTGTCCGATCAGGAGCAGGAAGTCAGGCTTCAAGAGGTACTTACGCTGCTCGACCTGCATAAGATGAGGGACCAACGACCACGCACCCTCAGCGGGGGTGAAAAGCGACGGCTCGCCATCGCAGGCGTGCTGGTTATGAATCCCAAGCTCCTGGTACTGGACGAGCCCTTTGCAAACCTCGACTACCGCTCGGTTGTCAGCGTGCTCTCCACGCTGCTTCGCCTTCAGCAGGAGGGACACACCATCATCCTGGTAAGCCACGAGGTGGAGAAAACCCTTGCCCATGCCGACCACGTACTGCTGCTCGATGACGGGCTCTTGGTACAAAGCGGCACTGCCGCCGATGTCTATCCACATCTGAAGGGGCACGGCATCTACCTGCCTTCCTCGCTTGCCATCAAGGACCTCTCATGGCTGAAGCCCTGATCTTCCACTACCGCAAGCAGAACACCTTCCTGTGCAAGGCGAACCCTGTCACCAAGATTGCAGCCATCATTGCAATCTGCGTGGTCATCCTCTCTCTCTCCTTGCCGGGCTTGCTGCTGACTAGTACCGCCTTGCTTGTTGCAACCCTCGCTCAAAGGATTCCCCTACGCAGCTACAAGCGCGAGCTCAGGTACTTCGCCTTTCTTCTGCTGCTCATCCTCATCACGGAGTACTTGGCAACACAGAGCCATCAGGCAGCCTTTTCAGCCTTCCTGCGCTTTGTCTGCATAATCCTATGCGGCCTGCTTATTGCCGACAGCACATCCCCCGACGACTTGGCCAGGTCGCTGGGAGGCATTCTCGACCGAATCCCGTTTGTTCGGGGATGGGAGGTAGCCAGCGCCATCGAACTGACCCTCTCCATCCTTCCCATGATCTTCGATGCATCGCTGGAAGTGGTTACCGCCAGGAAGGCTCGCCTGGAGAGACGGCGCAATCCCCTACACTCACTCACCTCCCTGGTCTCTGCCATTTTCAGCCTGTTGCTGGACAAGGCCGAAGACCTCTCCCTGGCCTTGGAAGCAAGGCTCTTCGACCCGTGCCGAACAAGGCCGAGACTTCCTTACACAACCGTCGATATACTGCTTTCCGTCCTGGTTCTTGTACTCCTTTTGTTCGCGCGTGTGCTATAGTTCATCCATGGATGCCAAACACACCTTGCGTTCACAGCTGCGCCGTCAGGCAAAACTTCTCTTAGCAGAAGATTTCTCACTAGAAGACGCCCTCAGTTGTACTGCATTGCTGCACTGCAGAAGATACCGGCAGGCAGCCTGGCTGTTTGCCTATGCTCCCATGGCTTCGGAAGTGAACATCACCGAGCTGTTGCAGCATGCCATTGCACACAAGCACCTTGCCCTGCCGGTAAGCACCGAGAACGGGGACTTGGTCTTCTATGCCGTTGAGAGTCTTGATGAGTTGACTGCAGGGCGGTACGGTATCCTTGAACCCTTGAAAAATCGCATGGTTGAACCATCAGGGAAGGACATCCTTCTGGTACCAGCCCTTGCCTACAGTCGGATCGGAGAGCGCCTTGGCCGCGGAAAAGGTTACTACGACCGCTATCTCGCATCCCACCCGGAGGTTTTCAGCATCGGCGTATGTCGCAGCTGTCAATTGCTGGAAAGTATTCCCACCGAGCCGTGGGATCGGAGCGTCGATGCGGTGGTATGTGCAGGAAATTTCTACTGAACATCCTTGCAGAACCAGACGAATCGCTGCTGAACCATCATGGAGAAGAAACGCTGGCAGGCTTCATCGGACTTGCTCAGGCGAATGTCCATGAGGTGGGATCTCATCTCTTCGGTACGCACGCTGCGCAGGATTGAACTCAAGGCACCCAGGTACTCCATCTGGATGGAAGGAGAGGATGCAATGACAAACAACAGGTGCACCGGCATTCCATCGGCACTTTCGTACTCAAGGCCATCCCTGCTGATGCCCAAGGCGATACGCACCTCGTTCAACCCCAGGATCTTGCCATGGGCTATAGCCACCCCGTGCCCGATGCCGGTTGTCTGGGCCCGCTCACGACGAAGCACCCCGCGTTTGAAGCGTTCGATGTCGGGAAGAGAAGCAAATATGGTGCAGGAGTCTATCACTTCCAGGATGGCCTGGGTTTTATCAGTAGCCTGAAGCTGACAGATCACCGATCGGCAATCGTTTCGAATATCCACTATGTCACTATACACAAACACGAAATGAGCTTCAAGGCGGTGGACCCGAACAGGTTCAGGCCCACCTTTTGATGCATCAAAGCGAAGCCAGGTAGGTATTCATTGCCTTCGCCGCCTTGCGTCCCTGGCCCATTGCCAGGATGACCGTCGCGGCACCAAGGACAATATCGCCTCCGGCATAAACACCTTTGAGCGTGGTCTCACAGGTCTCCTCATTGACGATGAAGTTGCCTCTCTTGTTGACCTCTATTCCTTCGGTGGTTGCCTTGATCAACGGATTGCTGTCATTCCCGATGGCGACGATGACCGTGTCATACTCGTACATCTTCTGGCTGCCGGGAATCTCAATCGGGCTGCGTCTGCCCGAGGCATCGGGTTCACCCAGTTCGCATGCGATCAACTCAACCCCATTGACCCGGCCCTTCTCATTGGCAGTAATCTTGAGCGGGGCATGGAGGTACAAAAACTGTACACCCTCTTCCTTGGCATGGGCGACCTCTTCCTTACGGGCGGGCATCTCAACCTCGGTGCGGCGATAGACGATCGTCACTTCCTCGGCTCCCAAGCGTTTTGCGGTACGAGCGGCATCCATGGCGACGTTGCCGCCGCCGAAAACAGCAACCTTGTGGGAGTCAAAGAGAGGAGTCAATGCCTCTCCGACGGCATATGCCTTCATGAGATTGCTGCGTGTCAGATACTCATTGGCGGAGAAGACTCCGATGTAGTTCTCTCCTTCGATGTTCATAAACTTTGGAAGACCGGCACCGGAGCCGACAAACACGGCATGAAAGCCGTCCTTTCCCATCAGATCGGAAATGGTACGGGTTTTACCGACCAAGTAGTTTCTGCGGATCTCCACCCCCATGGAAACCAGGTTGTTCAATTCATGCTCGACAATCTTCTTGGGAAGACGGAACTCCGGAATGCCATACACAAGCACACCACCAGCCTTGTGCAGCGCCTCGAACATCACCACTTCATGGCCGTTCCTTCTGAGGTCGGCAGCAGCCGAGATGCTGGCAGGACCTGTTCCCACCACTGCTACACGCTTGCCGGAAGGCTCTCCCACCTGGGGAACCTTCTCCAAACCATGCTCCCGTGCATAGTCTGCGACAAACCGCTCGATGCGGCCGATGGAAACCGACTGGTCAACATCCTTGTACATTTTCCCGACGGTGCAATAGAGCTGGCACTGGCTCTCCTGCGGACATACACGTCCGCAAATGGCAGGAAGCAGACTGCTCTGCTTGATCACTTCGGCCGACTCGGCGAACTTGCCTTCGGCTGCCTTGGCGATGAAGGCAGGGATGTCGATTGCAACGGGACAACCGGCGATGCAGGGCTTGTTCTTGCACTGCAAACAGCGCATCGCCTCGATTCTCACCTGATTTTCCGTATACCCAAGAGCTACTTCCTGCATGTTGGTCACCCGAATCTCAGGATTTTGGGTGGGCATTTCCTGCAAAGGAATCCGGGCGCGTTCTTTCGGTGTCAATATCTTGTCTGCATACTGGGCCAGCAATGCTTCTGCCTGTGTATCCAACTCTTCTCTTGTAGCGTGCATACTGCTCATGCCTCCCCTTCCTTGATGTGCAAGCCGATATGGCAGCGGTGATGAGCTTCCTGTTCCTTGCTCTTGTAGGTACCCAGGCGAAGCAGCATATTGTCCCAATCGACCTGATGTCCATCAAATTCGGGGCCGTCGACACAGACAAACTTGGTCTTGCCCCCGATGGTCACCCTGCAGCCGCCACACATGCCCGTTCCGTCGATCATGATGGTGTTCAAGCTGACAATGGTGTGGATGCCATAGGGTTTGGTGGTAAGGGCGGCAAACTTCATCATAATCGGAGGACCGATGATGACGACGCAGTCGGGCTTATACGTCTCGCACAACTCCTTGAGCGGCTCGGTCACCAACGCCTTGCGCCCATACGATCCATCATCGGTTACCACAATGACCTCATCGGCGGTGGCCTTCATATCCTCTTCCATGATCAACAGGTCCTTGTTCCGGGCTCCCATGATCACCTTGACCTCGTTGCCGGCACGCTTCATGCCCTGTACGATGGGAAACAGGGGGGCCACCCCGATTCCTCCACCGACACAGACGACCTTGCCATAGTTTTTGATGTCGGTTGGCTTGCCCAAAGGCCCGAGCAGGTTTTCTATGCTGTCCCCGACTTCCAGCAGAGCCAGGCGATGGGTTGTTTCTCCGACTGCCTGGAAGATCAAGGTGATGGAACCTTTGACCGGGTCGGCATCGGCTATTGTCAAGGGAATGCGTTCACCAAAATCTCCACCCATCTGCAGGATGATGAACTGTCCCGGCTTTCTCGCCTCGGCTATCTCCCTTGCCTCAATCTCCATCCTGAAAACCTCGGCAGAGAGCCGCTGCTTTGAAAGAATCGTATTCATGTCCTCTCCTCAACACTAGTCTTGGGGTATGCACATTCCACCGGGCCGACCAACAAAAGGGTCACCCATGCGAGTAATGACAGGTGTGCATGATATTGTCAGTATTGTTTTCTCAGACAGGAGTGTCAAGTGCATCTTGCCCAAGAAGGCTCATGCTGGCAAACTGGCAGAAGGAGGGTCAATCATGATCAAAAGAGAACAGGAGATGAAGAGCGTCGTCAAGCAGAGGATGCGGGAAGGCACCGGACAGGTGGTGGTGAAGTCACTGATGGATGAGGGGACGGTATCGCACAGCCGGCTGTTTGCCGAGTTGACCATCGAGAAGGGCTGCTCCATCGGAGTGCACAACCATGTCAATGAAACCGAATATTATTGGATCACCGAAGGCAAAGGCATCGTCACGGAAGCCGATGGCGAGAAGGTTGTACAAAAAGGCGACCTGGTCATCACCGGGGGCGGCGCCAGCCATGCCATCCGCAACGACGAGGATGAAACCTTGAAATTGATGGCTCTCATCATACTGGAGTAGAGAATTGAAAACAGCCTGCAGGATTCTGCAGGCTGTTGTGTGCAAGTATATCGGCAATAGAACTTATTTGATCTTCACTTCAATGGTCTTCGGAAGGATTTCCTTCTTCTTGGGAAGGGTGAGGGTCAAAACTCCATCGGAGAACTCGCCTTCAATCTTATCCTCATCAATCCCCTCGGGGAGGCTGAAGGAACGCTCGAACTTCTTGAAGTATCGTTCGCGTACCATGCTCTTTCTGCCATCGGCATCCTTGAGCGTTTCCTTATTGCTGGAAATCTTCAAAATATGTTTGTCGACATTGACCTGGACCTCGTCCTGCTTGTAGCCTGCAAGCTCCGCCTCGATCACATACGACTTCTCAGTCTCATAGATATCCACCGGGGGAATCTTGGAGCGACTCACACCCCAGTCTGCAAAGAGATCGCCGAACAGGGAATCGAAATCCGAAAGACCGTTATCCTGATTGTAGGTTACGTAATATTTCATGTTGATACCTCCATGTGAACTTTGCTGTGTTTTTCATTCACTAAGCATATTGCAATTGGCGTGCCAACTTTTACCACCATCGATTTTTATATTCTGTCTTATTCCATTATATATATTTACATGTCCCTTCCACAAATTCTTCCAAACCTGTTTACTCCAACACCCTTTCTTTTTGCCCCACGGAAGCAACCAATCCGAATAAACTGTATCATAATGATACAGCCATACCCAAAAGGTCCATATTCTGCTCCCATATGACTCAACGAACGTAGTTGGCAGCCCCCATGAAGAGGCCGCAATCGGCCTCTACCGGTACATTGCGGTAAAGCTTTTTGATAGCACGTTCGCTGTGAGCCATGCGGCCGAAAACCTTACCGTCGGCGGAACTCAGCGCTTCCACCGCATACAGCGATCCGTTGGGATTGTCGATTGAGAACGGAGCTGCATGCCCCTGTTCATCGACATACTGGCTTGCTATCAGCCCCCCATCCGCCAACGCCTTCAAGGTGTCGGCATCGGCGGTGAAACGGCCTTCACCGTGACTGATCGGCAGCAAATGAATCTGCCCTACCTCATATTCGCTGAACCATGGGGAGAGCGTCGAGCTGACCCGGGTCCTGACAACCGTCGAGATATGCCTGCCCTTGCGGTTGTAGTCGAGCAAAGGATCGTGCTCGTTGATTGTGGTGATACGGCCATGGGGCAGAAGCCCCAGCTGCACAAGAGCCTGGAACCCATTGCAAATACCTCCCACCAAGCCATCACGCTGTTCAAGCAGGTTGGCAATCTCTTCCTGGATGAGTGGATTGCGCAGGAACGCTGCAATGAACTTGCCGGACCCATCGGGTTCATCAGCAGCAGAAAAGCCTCCGCTGAGGAACAAAATCTGGGACTGTCGAAGGGCATCCCGCAGACGTATGATGCTCCGTCTCACATCCTGCTCGCTTTGCGTGTTGATCACTACCGTATTGCAATCGATATTGCAGGCCTTCCAGGTACGCTCGACATCATACTCGCAGTTGGTACCGAAGAAAACCGGCAGCAGCACGGTAGGTTTCTTGACAGGATAGCGCGATCGAGTTCGTGCACGCTTGGTATACGACAAGGTGGGAAACGTCTGCGCTGCATCACGCTGCTCAAGATCGCCATACACGGATGCGAGAGGGGCTGAAAGCAGGCGATGAACCTGTTCAAGTTCCATCCTCACAAAAGGAAGGCAGAGCTCATCTTTTTGGGTCGTATATCCGATAAAGGTTCCCTCCAGGGGGAGTTCCTGGTCGCACTCCACCAGAAACGCTCCGTAACGCTTGCACAAGAGGTCCAGCTCGGCAGTAACGGTGCAGCCGATGTTGTTTCCCAAGGCCATCTTGGCAAGCGCCTCGGCAATACCTCCGTATCCCAACGCCCAGCAGGAGAGAACCTGTTTGCTCTTTACCAACCTGCTGACCTGCTCGAACAGGGCGGGAAGCTCCCTTTGCCGCTCTGCCTGCAGCAGATAGAGCTTGGAACCGGCCTTCTTCCATTCAGGGCTGAGCACATCATCCTGAAAGGCGACTGAGACCGCAAAACTCACCAAGGTAGGAGGAACATCCAGATGCATGAAGGAACCACTCATTGAGTCCTTGCCTCCGATGGCAGCCTTGCCGAAGAGTGTCTGCGCTTTGTAAGCACCCAGAAGCGCCGAGGCAACCACCCCCCATCGCTGTGGATCGTCGCCCGGCCGACCGAAATACTCTTGGAAGGTGAGATACGTCTGGTCCCAATCTCCCCCGGCTGCCACCACTTTTGCAAGCGAGTGCACCACGGCCGAAAAGGCTCCTTCGAACGGATTGGCCTGCATCAGGTAGGGATCGTATCCCCAGGATGCAAGGCTGGCGGTCGCGCTCTCGACATCAGGCAGGGCGATCAGGGCCGCCATTGCCTGAATTGGGGTGCGCATCCTTTTCCCCCCGAAGGGAAGGAGCAGCGTACCTGCACCTATGGTACTGTCGAACATCTGAGACAGGGCCTGCTTGCCGGCAACATTCAGATCTGAGAGCAGGGCCTCAAACGCCTGTGCGTTTTGTACAGATGTGCCCGCTTTTGGTATGCCAAGGTGCGGGATATGCACCGTTGCATGCTTTTTCGCTCCGTTGCTGTCCAGCAGGGAACGGTCGATTTCTACAAGCGTCCGCCCCTGATAGGTCATCCTCAGCATCGGAAGGCTGGTTACCCGGGCGACAACGGTAGCCTCCAGATTCTCTTCATGTGCATACTGCAGAAAAGCGGGAACATCGGCAGGACCGACAACCATGGCCATTCGCTCCTGGCTCTCGCTGATCGCCCGCTCGGTACCATCGAGACCTTCGTACTTGGTGGGTATGGCATCGAGGTCGACCACAAGACCGGGGGCAAGCTCGCCGATGGCTACACTGACCCCGCCGGCTCCAAAGTCATTGCATCGCTTGATCAGCGATGAGACTTCCGCCCTGCGCAACAATCGCTGTATCTTGCGCTGTTCGGGGGCATTGCCTTTCTGCACCTCCGCGGCACAAGCGCCAAGGGATGTGCCATCGTGACTTTTGGAGGATCCGGTGGCTCCCCCGCAGCCATCCCGGCCGGTTCTCCCCCCTACCAGGATCACCAGGTCCCCTTCCTCGGGCCTCTCTCTTCTCACATACTGTTGTCTGGCGGCACCGATGACGAATCCCAGTTCAAGGTGCTTGGCAACAAAGTTCGGGTGATGGATTTCCTCCACCATGCCCGTGGCAAGTCCTATTTGGTTCCCATAGGAGCTGTATCCCAAGGCCGAGCGCTGGGCGATAACCCGCTGCGGAAGTTTTCCCTCCAATGTCTCACACAAAGGGGTACGGGGGTCGGCGGTTCCACTGATGCGCATGGCCTGATAGACGTAGGCGCGTGAGGATAGCGGGTCGCGAATCGCACCTCCGATGCAGGTGGCGGCCCCTCCGAACGGTTCAATCTCGGTTGGATGATTGTGTGTTTCGTTCTTGAAAAGCAGAAGGCAGGGAAGCAGGCCTGCATCGGTTTGGACATCGACTTTGACCGAGCAGGCATTTATCTCCTCCGAAACCTCCAAATGATCAAGCTTTCCCTGTTTTTTCAGCTGCTTGGCTGCGATGGTGGCAAGATCCATCAGGCAGATGGGTTTGTTGCAGGCAAGCGACCTGCGTGCCTCAAGGTATGATGCGAACACACAGAGAACCTGGGGATCGTCTATAACGACCTTGTCAAGTTCGGTCAAGAACGTGGTATGACGGCAGTGATCGGACCAGTAGGTGTCTATCACCTTCAACTCGGTCAGAAAGGGATCTCTGCCCTTGTCTGCAAAATATTGCTGCACCAAAGCAAGGTCATCGCTGTCCATGGCCAGGGAGTACTCTTCCAACACGTTCGAACGGTCGCTGCGGGAGCAGAACCCATCCAGGCAGGCGGGAAACGAGGGAGCGCTGCAGCTCTGCCCTATATGCTCGGGCATGTGCATGGAAGCCTCACAAGCCTCCACGGGATTGATGAGATACGCCTTGATGCGCAGTTTCTCCTCGTCCGTCAGCTCTGAGTCGAAACAGTAGAAGGTTGCACAACGAACGCTGCAATTCAGGTGTGGATAGACAAGCTGGATGCACATGGCCGTCGAATCGGAGCGCTGGTCGAACTGGCCGCCGAGCATTTCCACCCCCAATGCCCATGAGCAGGGAGGCATCTCGGAAAACAGCTCATCGCGCTGGACCATGCTCAAGATTGAGCGAGACACATACGCAGCCTCCTCATCGTTCATCCCCTCGATGTCATACCGGTGATAGATTGCTGTTCGGGCGGCATTGGTAAGTGACAGGACAGAGGTAAGGGAAGCAGACAATGCCTCCTCGGCATTACGAAATCCTTGTTTGCGTCGTACCCAGAAGCGATGAACCATCACAAATCTCCTTGAGCAAGGCTTTCTTTCCGATATCCTTGCGATAGTGCATGTTTGCAAATGAAATCGAGCCTACGGCGCGATAGGCCTGCTCGATGGCTGATCGCAGCGTGTTTGAGCGGGCAACCACATGGAGAACCCTGCCTCCGGAGGTGACCAGGTTGCCGTTCTCATCAAGAGCAGTACCTGCATGCAGAACCTCGACCCCGGAAGGCAGCTTGCCGATGGAAATCCTCTTTCCCACCTCGTAGGAGAGAGGATACCCCCCGCTTGCCAGGGCAACGCTGCAGGCATACCCTCCTGTAAAGCGGACAGGAACCCTATCAAGCGTCTGGTTGGTGCAGCTTTGCAGGATATCCAAAAGGTCGCTGTCAAGCAGGCTGAGCACGGCCTCGGCTTCAGGGTCGCCGAAACGGCAGTTGTACTCTATGACCACCGGCCCTGTCCGGGTGAGCATCAAGCCGAAGAAGAGACAGCCGGTGAACGGTCTTCCTTCCCGGCGAAGGCCCCGCAAGGTTGGTTCGATGATGGTTCTTTCGCACACTGCTGCAATCTCTTCGGTGTACCAAGGGTTCGGGGCGATCACCCCCATGCCGCCGGTATTCGGTCCGTTGTCACCGTCGAAGGCGCATTTGTGGTCCATTGCACTGACCATCGCCTTGGCGGTCACTCCGTCGCTGAACACCAGAAGGGAGACTTCAGGGCCGCTTGCATACTCCTCGACGACCACCGTTTTACCGCTTGAGCCGAATTGGTTGTCGACCATCATCCCCTTCGCAGTTTCACAGGCCGTCTTTCGGTCGAAGGCGATGACCACGCCCTTGCCCAAAGCAAGGCCGTCAGCCTTTATCACGACCGGAAGAGGACAATCGGCAAGGTAGGACAGGATCCGGTCATACTCAGTGAACACCCGGTATGCAGGAGTCGGAATCCGATGGCGCTGCATGAATGCTTTGGAAAACGCCTTGCTGCCCTCAATGACGGCAGCTTCCTTGGAAGGCCCGAAACAGGGGATGTGCTGAGATCTGAATGCATCCGCCAATCCCTTGACCAAGGGTTCATCGGGGCCGACGATTGCAAGCTCTATATGCTGGCTCAGGGCGTAGCCGACGATGGATGCATGGTCGGACAGCGAAAGGTCGACCATGGTGCAAAGCTCTTGCATTCCAGCATTCCTTCCGATTGCAAACAGCACAACAGGTTGGGAGGATTTGAGCAGTGCCTTTGCCAGGGCGTGTTCACGGCCGCCGCTGCCGATGATGAGGATGCGCATGCTAATGGTGGAACAGGCGGATGCCGTTGGTGATCATGACCATGCCATACTCGTTGCACGCCTGGATCACTTGATCATCCCTCAGCGAGCCACCGCTCTGTACGATATAGGAAACACCGCTTCGGGATGCCCGGTCGATATTGTCGCGGAAGGGAAAGAACGCATCGCTGGCAAGGCTTACGCCCCCCACCTTCTCAAGGCAGGAACGCTTCTCATCTTCGGTCATCGGCAAGACATCCTCGGAGAGGAAAGGCCGGCATTGCTCTATTTCGGAGCGCAGGTAGAGTTCAACGGCATTATCCTTGTCATTGCGGCTCAGATTCGGCAGGAAAGGAAGCGAGAGAACCCTCTCACTCTGCCTGAGCTGCCACATATCAGCCTTGGTTCCGGCAAGACGGGTGCAGTGAATCCTGGACTGCTGGCCTGCTCCCACCCCGATGGTCTGACCGCGCATGGCGTAGCAAACCGAGTTCGACTGGGTGTATTTCAGGGTATTGAGAGCCACCAGCAGATCCAATTCGGCTTCAGCAGGAAGTGCAGTATTGGTTGTCACAATGGGCTTGAGGACCGAGCTGTCCAGAATTTGCGTATTTCGCATCTGGGTGAAGGTGATGCCGAATACCGACCGTTGTTCGAGCAGCGGTGGTTCAAAATCTGCGTCGATCTGCAGAATGGTATAACAGCCGCCCTTCTTCTTTTTCAAGACTTCCAAGGCTTCCTTGCTGTACGAAGGGGCTATCACTCCATCGGAAACCTCGCTCTTGATGATCAGGGCGGTTGAGAGGTCGCACTCGCTGCTGAGGCTGATGAAATCCCCGAAGCTGGACATGCGGTCGGCCCCGCGTGCACGCACATATGCACAAGCCAGGTCGCTGAGGTCGGTCTTTTCGTTGATGAAGTACATCCGCCGTTCGGTCTCGTTGAGGGCAAGACCCACTGCAGCACCAGCAGGGCTGACATGCTTGAAAGAGGCGGCGCTGGCAAGACCGGTGGCGTTTGCAAGGGAACTGACCAATTGCCAGCCGTTGAGTGCATCCAGCAAGTTGATATACCCCGCCTTGCCGCTGAGGACGGTCACCGGCAGCCGACCTTCTTCGATGCTGATGCTCGCCATTTTTTGATTGGGGTTGCAGCCATACTTCAACTCAATACGATCCATTGTCCGCTCCTTGCCTGATGACCAGCTTTGCATCATTGCCGGTCAAATCCACTTCCTTGACGAACACAGCAACACGGTATTCCTTGTCCAGCGCATCCCATATTTGGTCGGCTATCGACTGCCCATCCCCTTGCAGGTGCACCATCCTGGGCTCTCCTGTGAAACTCACAAGGGGATTCCCGTCCCTTTCATAGGTATGTATCAGATGGGCTTCACCCAACCGTACGTCCGAATAGGTATAGAAGGAACGGTCGATGCTTCCATCCGCCGACCGCCTGAGGATGGACAGCTCGTAGAACGGGTCCGTCCCCAGATGGAAGAGAGCGCTGATGCGCGGGGTATAGTTGGGCTCATCCGGCTCAAACGTACGGCTCTGCAATGATTGCTGCATATCCAGGCCTCGTCGCAAGCCATCGAGAATGGTATCGCTTTGGTCCCCGTTGGCAACCACCATATCGTTGCCCAACCTGTCCATGACACGGTAGATGATCAAGGAGGGATCGACAAGCAGGCTCTCGTCAACGGCCTTGGTCCGCACCGTATCGCCTTCGGCCACCAGGGCACGGTTCTTGCTGTGAATGCTGCGGGCTGTGATGAAGTAGGCGATGATTGCCTTCCCCCTCTCGTTCATGCCGCACACGATTCCCCTGCCGGGGTACCTGCACTCTGCCAGTTTCTGCGATAAACTCATGTTTCTCTCCATGTACAGACAGTAGGAGGCAACCGTTTTCGGAAGCAGTTTCCACTCCACCTGCTCTAAAATTCGTCGGCCCAAGGAAGAAGGAGTGTCATCATCGAGCACTTCTATTGCCTGTTGGCTCAAAATCGGTCCGCCGTCGGCAACCTCATCGACCAGGTGCACGGTGGCCCCGCTGACTTTCACCCCGCGCTGGAGGGCTGCCTGATGAACACGCTCCCCATAATACCCTTTTCCACAGAAGCTGGGTATCAGGGAGGGATGGATATTGATGATCCGCCGCCGATACCGCTCGGTCACCTTCTCCGAGAGAATCGTGAGGAAGCCTGCAAGAACCACCAGGTCGATGCGGTGCTGCTCCAAGCCGGCAAGCAACGATCTTTCGAACTCCTTTTTTCCCAACGCCTGCCTGTCCAACATCAAGGCCGTCACCCGATGCCCCGCTGCACGATCGAGGGCACTGCAGCTTCGATCGGCGATCACCAGGACAATACGCCCATCAGGGTTTCCACCCCGCTTCTCGAAATCCAGGAGAGCCTCCAGATTGCTGCCTTCGCCGCTGACCAGAACCGCTATACGTATCATACCAGAACACATGCCTTGTCGCTTGCAACCACCTCACCCAGCACATAGGAGCCTGCAAGCAGATCCAAAGCCGTCCGAACATCCTCCTTGCCGACAAAGAGAACCATCCCCACACCCATGTTGAAGGTATTGAACATATCGTGCTCGCTGACCGAACCCGCACGTTGCAAAAGGGTGAATATCGGAAGCACCCGCACGTCGCTTCTTCGTATCCTGGCGCCCAGGCCGGAAGGAAGCGAGCGGGGGATGTTCTCATAAAAGCCGCCTCCGGTGATGTGCGAGGCCCCCTTGATGCGGATCTGTCGTGCAAGACCAAGCACCTCATCGACATAGATGCGCGTGCTCTTGAGCAATGCCTCGCCCAGGGTGGTTCCCAACTCAGGGTAGACCTCCTGGAGAATTTCAGAATTGCCGTCCAAACCGAAGATATGACGGACCAAGGAAAATCCGTTGGAATGCACCCCGCTTGAGGGAAGGGCGATGAGGACATCGCCCTCTGTAATGCTTGCATTGTCGAAGATTTTGCTCTTGTCCACCAATGCGGTGCAAAAACCCGCCAGGTCGTACTCCCCACCCTGGTACATGCCCGGCATCTCGGCGGTCTCCCCCCCGATGAGGGCGCAGCCTGCCTGCCTGCAGCCTTCAGCCACTCCCTTGACGATCTGCTCAACCTTTGCAGGATCCAGATGCCCCAAGGCGATATAATCCAGGAAAACCTGCGGTTTGGCCCCGCAGCAGATGACATCGTTGACGCACATCGCCACGCAGTCGATGCCGATGGTATCGTGGCGGTCGAGGGCGAAAGCAATCTTGAGCTTGGTCCCCACCCCGTCGGTACCACAGACCAACACCGGATTGGGAGTATCCTTCACATCCAGCTCAAACAGACCTCCAAACCCTCCCAAATCCGAAACCACCCCGCTCGTATACGTGGAAGCGACATGCTTTTTCATCAACTCGACCGCCTGATAGCCCCGCCTGATATCCACTCCGGCTTCTTCATACCGGGTGCTGTAACTGTCACTGTGCATACGTTGCTCCTTTGGGCACCGCACTTGGATACACGCCGGTGAAGCATGCACTGCAAAACCCGATGCCGGGATGGTCGCTGAGTTTGACGACCTGCTCGGGAAGCAGGAAGCCCAAGGAATCGACATCGAGGATCGACTTCATCTGCTGCAAATCATACTTGCAGGCAAGTAGGTCCTTGCGCGAATCAATATCCGTTCCGTAATAGCAGGGATGCAGAAACGGGGGAGCCGAGGAGCGGAGGTGAACCTCCACCGCTCCCGCCTCCCGAAGCAGCCGGACGATGCGCTTGCTGGTGGTTCCCCTAACGATGGAGTCATCGATGAGCACCACCCGCTTGCCCCTGACCGTGGAAGCAACGGGATTGAGCTTGATGCGGACCCCGCTCTCACGATCGCCGGCCTTCGGTTGGATGAACGTGCGCCCGATGTACTTGTTCTTGATGAAGCCGATGCCGTAGGGAATGCCCGACTGACGCGAATAGCCGATGGCCGCATCGATGCCGCTGTCGGGTACACCGATGACCACGTCCGCCTGGCAGGGGTGTTCCAAAGCCAGGAAACAACCGCTTCTGATGCGCGCCTGATGGACGCTGATGGTATCGATTACACTGTCGGGGCGGGCGAAGTAGATCAACTCAAAAACACACAGGCTGCTTGCAACCTTGTTTGCATGCACAAGCGAGCTGGTCATGTTCTGGTCCTTGGCATCAACGATGCAAATTTCGCCGGGCTTCAGGTCTCGTACAAAGACCGCCCCCACCGCATCGAGTGCACAGCTCTCACTGGCAAACACATACCCGTCATCCAACTTTCCCAGACACAGCGGTCGAAAACCGTGAGGGTCGCGCACGGCGATGAGTTGGGAGGATGTCATGATCAACAAGGAATAGGCCCCTTCCAATTCCGCCATCGCTTTCTCGATCGCCTCACCGATGGTGGCAGTCGTCAGGCGATGCTTGTAAATCAGGTAGGCAATGACTTCGGTATCGCTGGTGGTGTGAAACAAGCAGCCTTCCCCTTCGAATTGCGAACGCAGCGACTCGTCGTTGGTCAGGTTCCCGTTGTGGGCGATCGCCATGCTGCCGATATGGTGCCGAACCAAAAGCGGCTGCACATTCTCACGAGACCGCTCCCCGCTTGTACCGTATCGGGTATGCACGATGGCCATCCGGGTATGCTCCTCGTCAAAGGCCAGGGCACTGGGAAACACTTCATGCACCAAGCCCATGTCCTTGTACACCGACAGCTGCCCGTTGGTGTTCAGCGCAATGCCGCACCCCTCCTGGCCTCGATGCTGCAAGGCATACAGGCCGTAGTGACAGGCAAGGCCGATAGGTTCCTTGTGCGCCGAGCTGATGCCGAACAGGCCGCAGGCTTCCTTCAGGGCACCCACGATCACTGTCTCCCCAAAAGGCGTTGCATCACTTCATGATATGCCTCTTCCACATCCCCCAAATCCCTGCGGAACCGGTCCTTGTCCAGCTTTTTGCCGGTCTTGATATCCCAGAACCGGCAGGTATCGGGGCTGATCTCATCGGCAAGCACCAGCTGTCCATCGTCAGTTATGCCAAACTCCAGCTTGAAGTCGATCAATGCGATGCCGACCTTCGCAAGGTAGGCGCTGAGGATGTCGTTGATCGCAAGGCTGTAGCGCTTGATGAGCGCAAGCTCTTCTTCGGTGGCAAGACCGAGCGCCTTGATGTGGCTCGAGTTGACCAAGGGGTCCCCAAGGTCGTCACGCTTGTAGCAGAATTCCAAGACGGTGCTTGCCAGTTTGGTACCTTCAGCAAGACCCAACCGCTGTGACAGCGACCCTGCAGCAATCGAGCGCACGATTACTTCCAAAGGAATGATTCGTACAGCTTTGACTGCGGTTTCTGTTTCCGAGAGCTGGGCGACGAAGTGGGTGGGAATGCCTTGCTTTGCAAGCAGCTGCATCAGGTGATTGGTAATCTGGTTGTTGATCGCTCCCTTTCCGAGAATCGAGCCTTTCTTCTTGCCGTTGAACGCAGTTGCATCATCCTTGTATGAAACAATATAGATACCCTTCTGGTCGGTTTCATACACCCGTTTCGCCTTTCCTTCATAGAGCATGGACAGCTTTTGCATCGCTTCCCCCTGTTGCAATAAAAAAGAGCCTTATCTACATAAAGCTCTTCGCAATTCTCCTATCGGCTTCGCGCACTGCTTCCTGGCCTGCCTGTCTTGCCGCCTCGAGCCGCAAAAGCAGCTTTGGGTCGGACAAGGCCAGGATTTGGGCGGCAAGCAAGGCTGCATTGGCCGCCCCGTCGATGGCAACCGTGGCCACCGGATACCCGCTTGGCATTTGAACAGTCGAAAGCAAGGCATCCAATCCGCCTAGAGAGGCGGAAAGCGGGAGCCCGATGACCGGCAGCAGGGTTCTGCTTGCAAGCGTGCCCGCAAGATGGGCGGCTTTCCCTGCAGCGGCTATCAGAACCCCGAAACCCTCGCTTCGTGCCTCAGAAGCGAATCGGCAAGCCTCTTCACCGAGTCGGTGCGCTGAAAGGATCCGTACAGCATAGGGGATTTCCAGTTCTGCAAGTACCTTGATGGCCGGCTGTACCAAGCTCAGGTCGTTCTCGCTTCCCAGGAGGAGGGCAACTTGTTTTCGCTCTGTCTGCATAGGCGTACGATAGCCAAAATTGCATAGTTATACAAGTGGTTATGCAACAAAACCTGCACATAACAACCATGTATGTTGTGGTTATGCACTTAGTTGTTTTCTTTTATCGCTTTTTGCAACAAATTATGCACCATGCGTACAGCATCCTCAACACATCCGTCACATGTTTGCAACACATGGCCGGTTTCATCGCCAAGCAGATCCTTGCATACCAGACTTCCGTTCTTGTCCAAGAACTCTGTCAGGATTGCCGCCGACCGGCTGTAGGAAAGACTTTTCGTCCCCGCCTCGACGCTGCCTTTGCTGGTCAGCAGCCCTACGACGGCCACCGCCCCGCTTACAGCGCCGCAGGTAGCCTGATGGGCACCCATCCCCCCGCCGAAGCCTTCCATCACCGAGAAAAGGGTTTGTTCACTCAATCCCACCTCGTCGCAGAAGGTGCAGGCCACAGCCTGGGCGCAGTTGCAGCCTTCTTTACGCAACTGCATCGCTCGTTTCACATACTCTTCTTGCATGGCTTTCATTCTTGTCACTCCCTACCTGACTTGTGCAGGTAATAGGCATAGTCACCTTCATAGATGTTGAGCATCCCTTTATCCAACTCGAACACTCGGTTGGCCAGGTGCTTGAGAAAGTACCGGTCGTGGCTGACGATCATCAGCGTACCTTCAAAGCGTGAAAGGGCGTCAAGCAGCACTTCACGACTTTGGATATCCAAGTGGTTGGTCGGTTCGTCCAATACCAAGAAATTCACGGGAACCGCCAGCATGCAGGCCAGCATCACCCTGCTCTTCTCACCCCCGCTCAGCGTCCCGATTTTCTTGTCTACGTCATCGCCACTGAAGAGAAAGGAACCAAGCATCGAGCGGATGGCGGGGATGGTGGACAGGGGAACCCGATCGAACACCTCTTCAAAAATGGTCTTGTTCGGGTCGAGCACATCGCTGGAGTACTGGCTGAAGTAGCCCATATTCACACTGGCTCCGAGGGTGGCTTCCCCGCCCGAAGCCTCTGCAAGCCCGACAATAACCTTCAGAAGGGTTGATTTGCCCGCTCCGTTGATGCCGGTCAAGGCAATCTTGTTGCCCCGCATGACCACCCCGCTGATATGCTCGAAAACCGTATGCTCCCCACCCTGCGCTTTCGGCCAACGCTTGGTCAAATCCTTGAGGACCACCACCTGGTCTCCGCTGCGCGGACAGGGTGCAAACTGCACGTGCATGATCTTCGATTCGGGAGGAAGGGTGATCCGCTCGATCTTTTCCAATGCCTTTATCCGGGACTGCACCAAGGATGCATGGCTTGCCCGGGCTGCAAACTTGGCGATGAACTCCTCGTCCTTGGCAAACCTTGCCTGCTGGCGGTTGTAGGTTGCGATCAGTTGCTCGCGCCTGATCTCCCGCTCGCGGATGTAGAAATCGTAGTCGCCGCTGTAGCTGGTCACCTGAGCGTTCGCCACTTCGACGGTGCGCTTGCAGATGCGGGTCATGAACTGGCGGTCGTGGCTGGTCATCACCACATCACCCATAAAGGATGCGAGCCACGATTCCAGATAGATGATCGACTCAAGGTCCAAATGGTTGGTCGGCTCGTCCATCAGCAGCACATCGGGATTCAGGGCGAGGATCTTGGCCAGGGCAATACGCATTTTCCAGCCGCCGCTGAAGTGTTCAACCGGTTCATGGAACCGGTCGGGGCCGATACCCAGGCCGGTGAGAATTTCCTCGCTGCGCTGGGTCAAGTCATACCCGTCACGTGCAAGAAACTCAGTTTGAAGCTGCCCGTAACGCTCCATATCCGCATCGCTGAACGCTTGGTCGGCATCAGCCATCCGGTGTTCGAGCCGCTCGAGCTCCAAACCGATCTCATAGACCGAGCCCGAGCCCGCAATGACTTCCATCAATGCACTTCGGCCTTGCATCTCCCCGACATTCTGGCTGAAATACCCTATGACGGTATTGTTGTCGACAAGTACCTGACCGCTGTCGGGCTGCTCCTCACCGGCGAGCACCCGCAGCAGGGTTGTCTTTCCGGCGCCGTTTGGGCCCACCAATCCGATCCTGTCACCATTTTTTATAAGAAAATCTGCGTCCTTGAGAATGAAACGATCCCCATAAGCCACAGTCACACCACTCAGTTTTACCACCAGATACTCCTCGAAAAGCTGAGTGTAGCAGAAAATGGTTGTGTATGTCAGGATGGCCAACGGCCGTAGATTTCTTGATTGCAGGCGCTGCATCTGCCTTCTTTCAGTGTCTTGTCATACCGGATGGGAGCATGTCGTCTGTCGGACACCACCTGGGCGTGGCACCGGGGACAGAAGGTGGCCTGCTTTTGCTCGGAGTTGCCGGCATACACATAGTCGATGCCGAAGGACGAGACTGTGTTGATCATCTGCTGCAGATAGGATTCAGAAGTTGCAGGATCGGTTGCAAGGTAGCGGGGGAAGTAGCGGCTGAGATGCCACACCTGCACCCCCCTCCCGGCCAGTTGGCCTGCCAGTGCGCGGATGTGGGCCTCATCATGCTCGCTTTCCATGACCATGGTTGTGACCTCGACATGCGCTTTCTTGCCGACAAGGTATTCGATGGCATCCAAAACCGGCTTTGCACTGCCGTTGCATCGCCGTCGATAGAAGCTCTCATCACCCTTGAGGTCTATGTTGCAGGCATCGATCAGGGGGAAAATCCGCTCGAGGGCTTCTTCGCTGAAGGTGCCGTTGGTCACCATGATGGTCGAAAGACCCTTGCTCTTGGCCAAAGAGGCAACCTCAAGCATATAATCCTGCCAGACAAGCGGTTCGCTGTAGGTAAAGCTGATCGAGGGGCAGTTGCGCTCTACAGCCAGCGACACAAGCGCAGCTGTGTCGATTGCCTCGCCGGCCTGATGTTGATGATAAGAGCTCTGGCTGATGGTGTAATTCTGACAAAAGTCGCAGGCTAGATTGCAACCGGGCATCGCCAGCGACAGCGTCTTGCTTCCCGGAAGAAAATGGTAGAGCGGTTTCTTCTCCACCGGATCGACGGCCAAGGCTGCAAGGTGCCCGTACGCTTTGGTCACGATCCGGCCCTGCTCAAGTGTTCTTACCGAACAGATGCCGCTTTGACCTTCGTCCAGAGTGCAGTGGCGGTAACAAAAATCACAACGGCTCTTCACCGAACACCTCCGCTTGGAAGACTTCAAAACGGCAGGCTCTATCGAGGTACGCTTGAGGATACAAGCCCGCCTTGAGGGAGAGGTTTGACAACATGGTCGGCAGATCCCATCCTTGTTCGCTTGCTACCTGGGGTAAAAAGACTGCACGATGATAGCCGTGGGTGAGCAGCACCCCGTCGATTCCCACCCGTATGGCTGTCCAGTCATCGATGCTCTGCATGCTGCTCAAGAGGGATATCTCAATGACCAGATGGTCCAATTCATCCTTATTCACCGGATGAAACCGGGGGTCGCTGAAGGCCGCTTGACGGGCAAGCGAGGGAATCTCCTGAAAAAGGGGGCCTTTGCCCCACAGGTTTCCGATGCAGCCCCGTAAATTCCCCTCCTTGGTTTTCAGGGTGACGAAGCAACCCATTTCCAGATTGTACGGCCTCTCGTTGGCGGCCTTCAGTTTCTCGTACAACGGCATCTGACCATGTAGGAGTGTGCTTGTAATGGCTTCTCGGGCGAGCGCCAACAATTCCTTTTGCACCACGTGCTGCATATTACCTCCACAGGATGGTTGAATAGGCGACAAAATTTGCATCAGGCGATGAGCTGATATCCAAGGAGGTGTAGTAATCGGCTACCCACCCCCTGCTTTGCATGCGACTGGCAATGTAGCTGACCACCATGGCGGGAGCATAGCCGCATACCGTGCTTCGTTTTGAGGAGCAGAAGGCAAAAGCCTCTTCGATGCGCCCTTCGCACAGCAGGTGGGAAAGTGCCAGATCATCTTCCCTGACTCGCATCGGAGCACCGCTCTGGTACGGGGTATACCCGAAACGCGGGCCGTAATGGGTGAAATCGCTGCTGGCGATGAAGGCGGTCCTTCCTGCCTTGATCTCCTCTTCCCCTACTTGTGCAACCAGAGCATCACCGATGGACTTCACCGCCTGAGGTTGGGAGAAGTGACTGATCAGGGCAAGGGTCACCTTTGGCCGAGGGGAAAGGCTCGCAATATAGGGAAGCACCATCTCCAAGGCATGCTCGCTCTGGATTGCTGAGAAGTACTTATCTTGGGCGTTGTCCAGGTTTTGACTTTCCAACATGCCGAGCGGTGTCTCCAAACCATCCAAAGGTGCACTGACCAGACAGTCAGGACTGAGGTTCGCATAATGGCTTGGGGCGAGGACGACCAGCCTCTGGATTTTTGAGAGGTCTGCAGCGAAGAAGGGGGCGATGCCTGTCTTCGAATAAAACAGCCCTGCATGGGGAAGCACGGCAAACCGGCATGGACAGTGCTGGTACGTAGTATTCTTGAGCACCGTCTCAATCGATTCGCTGATGAGAAGCTTGAGTGTCTGCTGATCGGCAGGATACCAAGATCCTGCAAAGAGTGCTTTCCGTATCATCGTGTCCAACTCCTTTGGTACCTGCTTCCATCATAGTCCACCCATGGGAGAATGCAAGGCCGCAAGCAAGAAAAGAGGCAACTTGCCTGATTGCGTGACCTATCAGACAAGTTGCCAAACGTGGAGGTAAAAACAACAAAAAGGAGAATCAAGACACCGAAACGATGGAAACAGAGGAGAGACAGCGCCACGATTTGGGAAGTATTTTATTCTCACCAAGGATTGATAGTTCACTGGCAAAGACGATATCATCGCTGCTTTTTCCGACAAGCAGGTCGAAGCTTCCGGTCTCAAGCACCCGCTCCATGCGTTCCCCGATGAACGAGAAGAGGTCTGCAGGAAGGGTGAACAGCACCTTTTTCTTCTCTCCCGGCTGCAGGCTCACACGGGCGAACGCCTTCAGTTCCTTCACCGGCCGGACTATCGAGGCTACCTTGTCGTGCATGTAGAGCTCAATTACCTCATCACCGCCGACAGGGCCGGTGTTCTCCACGTGCAGGCTTACCTTGAATTCACCGCTCGTGGAAATCTGGCTTTGCTCAACCTGGAAGTCAGACCATGCAAAGCGGCTGTAGGAGAGCCCATGACCGAAGGGGAACAGGCAGCCGAACTGCTTCTGGGTCGGCAGTCCGCCTGCTTTCTTGTGATGGTTGTAAGCATACGGCATGGCCCCTACCGATTTGGGGAAGGAAAGTGGAGTACGGCCGCCGGGGTTGTTCAATCCGGCAAGGGTCCGGGCGATCGCCTCACCCCCGCCTTCTCCAGGAAGCCAGGCGGCTAGAATCGCACTGGCATCACGTACCGCCTTATGCATGGTGTAGGGTCGGCCGCTGACAAGAACAACGACAACCGGCTTGCCGGTTTCCAGAACTTGGTTCATCAACTGCTCCTGCACCCCGGGCAAAGTGAAGCTTGATGCATCGGAGCCTTCACCAACGGTCCCCTGCCCGAACAGGCCCGCCAGGTCACCGACAACCAGGACGGTTGCATCGGCCTTGCTGCTGGCCTCGCAAGCCAGCTTGATCCTGCTCAGATCGCTGCTCAGCTCATGAGCATTCCCACCTTCCTCTTTTTGCACGTCCCCGGGGAAGAAGATTGCGCGTTCGACATTGCTTTCATAGAGCATGCAGCCGGGCTCAAACAACACGTTGTCCGGTCCCATCACCTCTTCCAAGGCTGAGCGTATGGTCTTTGCCAACACCGGAACGGTCTCCTTCGGACCATGGGAGCCTTGCAAGTGCACCGGCGCGGCATACCCTCCGAACATCGCATAGGGGTGGTCGGCCAGAGCGCCGATGAGGGCGATTTTCATCCCCCTCTTCAACGGCAGGGTGCCATCGTTTTTCAGCAGCACCAGCGATTTTTCCGCCACCTCCCTGGCAAGTATATGATTCTTTTCAGAACCAATTTCGATTGAGTCCTCCTGGATGTAGGGTTTTTCGAACAGGCCTTGACGAAATTTCTCTTCCAGGACCTTGAGCACCGACCGGTTTAGAGCCGCATCGGTCACCAACCCGCGATAGAGGGCTTCAATGAGTCCTTCCTTGAAAACGGTGAAGCCCGGCAGTTCGATATCCATGCCGGCATTAAAAGCCAAGGCAGCGGCCTCGGCCATGTCATTGGCGACATGGTGGTCGTTGACCAACTGTACAATTGCCTCATAGTCGGCGACTATCAGGCCGTCGAAACCCCACTGCTTTATGAGCAGGTCCGTTATCAGGCTGTGATTGCTGGTACAGGGAATGCCGTCGATATCATGATAGGCAGGCATTACAGACCCCGGCCGGGCGTTGCGGACAACCATTTCGAACGGAAGGGCGAAGGTGTTGCAAAGTTCCCGCATCCCGCAATGCACCGGAGCATGGTTGCGCGCCCCCTCGCTGAACGAGTGGCCGACGAAGTGCTTCAGTGTTGCCAAAGGCGTGCGATTCGGTCCCTGCAGGCCGTTCACGTACTTGATGCCCATGACGCCGCATAGATAGGGATCCTCGCCGAACGTCTCCTCCAGGCGTCCCCAGCGTGCATCGCGGGCGACATCCAGTACAGGAGCAAGCCCTTGATGGATTCCCAGGCTCCTCAGCTCATCGCCGATGGTAGAGGCGGCACGCCCGATCAAATCAGGGTCCCAGGTTGCACCATAGTTCAGTGCCGAGGGGAAGACGGTGGCCCCCTTGACCATCGCCCCGGTCAGACACTCCTCATGCAGCATGGCTGGAATTTTCAAGCGGGTCTGCGTCACCAAGTAGTGTTGGAGTGTATTGATGGCTTTTGCCTGTTTGCGCGGATCGTTGGCCATGGTACCGAACGGTCTGGTGAGCTGGCCGACGCCCTTGCCCAACACCTCTTGACATACATCACCGGCCCGTTGATCCTTCTGTCCATACTCTCGAACGGAGAAACTTCCGTCCTCGCGTATTTCCAGCCAGGCGGATACAAGTTGGGCCACCTTCTCTTCGATGGTCATGCTGTGCAAGAGCTGCTGCGCCCGTTCCCTATTCTGCTGCATACATCCGAACTCCTTGTAACAATATAGAGGTTCCTACTCCTTCAGCGCCCCGAGTGCAACGCCGGCAATAATGTACTTGCTGAGCAGGAAGTAGACGACAAACAGCGGCAATACCGTAAGAGCCAAGCCCAAGTAGACCGAACCGTATTCAGTTTTGTAGATATCACCACGCAGCAGGCTTACCATGATCGGCATGGTATACTTTTCCCTTCTGGTCAAAATGATCATCGGAATGAACAGGTTATTCCAGTTTGTCACAAACGTAAAGATTGCTTGTGTGGCCATTGCAGGCTTCATGATCGGCAAAATTATGCGGTTGAAGGTATAAAACTCGCCCGCCCCGTCTATTCTGGCTGAATTCACGATATCCAACGACAGCGTTGCCATGAGATACTGACGCATGAAAAAGACCATCGCAGGGGCAGCAATGGAGGGAAGAATCAGGGGCCAAAGGCTGTTGACCCACCCGATTTTATACATCATCTGGTAGAAACCAATGCCGGTAACCTGGGCCGGGATCATCATGATCGCCAGGATGAAGGAGAAGAACGGCTGGCGAAGTTTCCAGGTATACGCCACCAATGCGTAGGCGGTAAGCGAGGAGAAGTAGACTGCACAAAGCGTTGCTCCGCTGCTTACCAGCATCGAGTTCATGAAGCCGACTGCCGCATTGAAGCTCTTGCCATTGAGAATTTTCCAGTTGCTGAACAGGAAAGTGGAAGGAAACAAAGCAACAGAGTTCTGTTGGATTTGGTACGTACTCCTGGTTGCATTCACAAACATGAGCCAGAACGGGAAGATGCTTAAAATCGAGAGAAAAATACACACGACATAAATGATTGTCTTGGTTATGTTGGTTGAGGTTTTCAAGCTTTTCATACCGATGCCTCCCGCTTCAATACACGCACGCGTGCCCGTTCCTGTTTTCTGAGTTTCTGTTCGCCCCTGTCGCGCATGAGATAGAACATCGCAATGGAGAGGACGACGATGATCAAGAACATCAGCATGCTTGCCGCAGCAGCACGATTGTAGAGATAGCTGCCGCTGAAGGCCTGATTGTGGATGAAGACGCTTGCAGTAAGGGTGGCATTATCCGGTCCTCCCCATAGATAGAGCTTGGGGATATCGTACATCTGAAGACCGCCGACCATACTGGTGATCAGGACATAGAGCAGAATGGTTTTCAATCGCGGAAGAGTGATTTTGAAGAAAATCTGGGTCGGGGTGGCGCCATCCACCTCGGCAGCCTCAAACAGGGTTGGACTGATGCCCAGCACGCCTGCAATGAGCACGATCATGGAGTTGCCATACCACATCCAGAACTGGATGAAGGCGACAACGCCTTTTGAAGTCCATTCCTGCATATGGAAATTGGCAGGAGCATCGAGGATTCCCAAGGTCATGAGCAAGTCGTTCACCGGTCCTTTGGGATAGCCGAAGAGGGAGTTGAACAAGATGGCTATGGTAGCCGCAGTAATGATGTTGGGCATGTAAATCAACACTTTGAAGATGCCTTGGCCCTTGACCTTGAAGCGGCGGTTGGTGAACCAGGCAGTGAGCAGCAGAGCCAGCAGGATTTGGGGAATGAAGTTCATGATCCAAATCACCGCAGTATTCACCACGGATTTCTTGAACGTATCATTGGCAAGGATCAATTTGAAGTTCTCAAAGGGATCGTCAAGAAAGGTGAATGTAGTGCGTCCCAGGCCCCTGAGGTCGGTGAATCCGATGATTACGGTGTAAATGGTCGGGTAAAGCGAGAAAATGAGATAGGCAAGCACAAATGGGATGGAAAAGTAGTACCCGTACTTTGCATAGTTGATGCCTTTCTTGCGCATGGCGTTGTTCCTCCAGTAAGTGTCAGGGTGCATCGAAGCCTGCAGGAAAAGAGAATTTCCATCCTAGCGATGCTGTTTTGCAGAAGAATCCAGGTGCAGGCCGGACAGCCCGCACCTGGAAGTCAACACTCCCTTAATAGGCGCTGATCGCGAGGTTGTCAGCAACCTGCTTCTTGAAATCGGCCAGGGCAGCTGCACGACTCTTGTTGCCTGCGCTGTAGGAACGAACCTGGTCACGCCAGTACATGTTGATGGTCTCATCATACTGAGTCTTGTTCTTTCCGGTAGCAAAAGCGCCTGCGGGTACGAATACGTCAAACATATTCTGTCCACCCAGGAATGCCAAGGTGCCGTCGCTCTTCTTCATGACCGTGCCGGAGGCGACAGTGTCCTTGGTTCCGCCGGGACCATTGAGGGTTCCGTTGGCCCAGTAATACTGCAGACCGGTGTCGGAGCTGTCGAGCGTGATCCACTCGATGATTTTGCCCACTGCATCCTTGACGGGGCTGTTGTTGTTTGCAATAACCCATGTGCCGCCCCAGAAGAAGCCTACCGGAGGTTCGCACACGGCCCAGTCGCCATAGGTGCCTTCACCGGGCTTGGTTCCGCCGCTGTTGCCGGCCATGACGTAGTTGATGAGCCATGCAGGACCGAAGAAACCGAACACCTTCTTGGCACCGGCGTCTTTCATGTCGGCAAACCAAGCATCGGTCCAGTCACGGGTATCGTTGTGATAGCCCTTGTCGACCATGGTCTTTGCAATGTCAAGGAAATCCTCGCGTGTCTTGTCGACATAGAGCTTGCCGTCGACAATCCATCCCTTCGGGGAGGAGCCTTCGATGGCGTGCCAGATGTCTCCATCACCGCTGATGATGGCGTAATTTTTCTTTCTCAGGTCTTCAGCAGCTTGGAAGAACTTCTCCCAACCCGGACCGACCTTGGTCTTGATTACTGCTGGATCGTCGGTTCCCCATACGTCTTTTGCAATGGAGCGGCGATAAATGAATGCACCACCGGTAGCCTGATAGCCCAGACCAACGAGCTCGCCCTTGCTGTTGCTTCCGATTTCTACGGTATAGGGAGCGATATCGGCTTCCTTGAGCTTCTTGTCTACATCGATGCCCAAAGACTTGTAGGGAGCTGCAAAATGAGCTGCATCACCCTGGGTGTACTTCAAGACGAATGCCGACTCTGCACAGTAGATGTCGGGAGCGTCTTTCCCACCGGATGCCAATGCCTGGTCGAGTGCCGGCTGGTAGGCACCGTCGGTGGTGGCGATGATGGTGGTGTTGATTTCATAATCGAAATCAGGATTGAGCTCTTTGTACTTTTCGAGCATCTTGGGCACTTCATCGGTGAAGCTCCAAAGATTGATGACCTTTCTCTCAGGAGCCTTGGCGGCTTCAGACTGGCCGGCTGCGAACAGCGAGAGACTCATGCAGACGATCAGCAGCATACTGACGATAATGCGCATGTTCCGTTTCATACAGATTCCTCCTTACATTGCATATGTCCAAGACATATGGACGATTTCCATGCAGGCCGCCCTGCTTTCGTACAACGCTTGTACTGAACAGAGGCTCCTACAACCATCATGCTAAAAGAGGCGGTGCGAGAATGACACTGGGTGTTTGTCTTGACTTTGACTAGGACATTTGTCCTATGTTTCTTCACCGTTCATTGCTTGTGACCCACTGAATTGCAAACCTGCGCAGCGAGCCTGCATCGTCGATCGACAACTTTCGGCGGATGTTGTCCCGGTAGACATTGATCGTCTTGACCGAGAGGTTTAGGTTGTGTGCAATCTCCGATACCCCGAAGCCCTGCCCAAGCAGCTGCAGCACCTCCATCTCCCGGATGCTCAACAACTTTACCAGATCGATTTCTTTCTTTGAGTCCTGAAGAAGCATGGTATCGAGCATGCGTTCCCGCATGTCCTTGGACAGGTAGATTTTTCCTTTGAGCACCATCTCGATGGCATCGAGCAGCGAGGACGCTGCCTCCTGCTTCATCACATACCCCTTCGCCCCCGCCTTCAGGGCGCTGGAGGCATAGATGATCTCGTCATACATCGATACGACGATGCAGGAAATCTCAGGGCGGGTCGCTTTCAAGGTCTTGACCAACTCAAGGCCGTTCTCCTGCTGCAGGGAGATATCCACCAATGCCACATCCACCTCGATGGACTCAAGCAACGAAAGAGCCTGAGAGATTGTGGTGGCCTCGGCGGTCACGGTATAGCGGCGTACATTTTCTATGACACTGGCAAGACCCTGCCTGAACAAGGGGTGGTCGTCGACCAAGAGGAATCGTACAGGATGGTTCATGCATGGTTCTCCTTCAGTAGTACGCTTACTGTCGTACCCTCTTCGCTGCTCTCGATGGACAGCCGGGCATCAGCCATGGCTGCACGGTTGCGCATGATTCTCAGCCCGAGTCCGCGCTTTTGCAGTTTCTTGGGCAGTCCGGTCCCGTCATCGCTTACAGTAAGGCAAAGCAAGGTTTCTCCGGTTTCGCTGACGGTTTTACCGGATGAAATCTCTATATGGCGTGCATGAGAATGCTTGATTACATTCGTGAGAGCTTCCTGCACGATGCGAAAGAGGTTGAGCTCCCGATCGGCACCCTCGATATGGAAAGCAGGATCTACATTCACATCAATCTCCACCTCGGCATATCGAAGGCTGTCGGCTACCAAGACCTCCAGACGCTTCTGGAAACTCGAAGGCTCCAAGTCGAGCGGCATCAAGCCGCGACTGATGGTCTTGATTTTGCTTATTGCCTCACTCAGGTGTTTGCTGATCATCTCAAAATCTTCCTTGGGATCACCTTCCTTGTTCGAAAGCCGCTGCTTGGCGGACGACGCCAACAAGGAGATGCCCAGCAGGTATTGGCACAGGTCGTCATGCAGGTCCTGGCCGATTCGTTCCATGGTCTTATTTGAGATTTCCATGACCTCCTGCTCAAGCTCGGTTCTTCGCCGAATCTCTGAAAGCAGGTCCTGGGTTCTCACCCTCACCTGCTCCTCCAGATTTCTCTCATGCTTGCGTATTTGCTCGAGCAGCAACGAGCCTTTGAAGGTACTGCCAACCTGCTCCTGCAATACATCATACAGAGCGGGCATCACCATGCCGAAGGGAACCAGCAAATAGCCCAGCGGCTCATCGGTATACACAAGCGGGAGCAGGACCCAGCGTCGTTGCTTCCACTGCTTTCCCAAGACCGGGGGAAGAATTTCCTCTGCCGGATACGGCTCGGCAAACGCCTGTTCGTTGTCCAGGTCCTGGACGGTCATCAACAATTGCACTTGATCGGAGTGATTGAGGAACTGGACCAGATACCCTTCGTGTATGCCGAACAAATGGAGGCTTTGCTTGAGATTGATTATCAATTGCTCAAGTTCGAAGGTGCCGCTGAGCATGGCGCTCACCTTACGCAGTGAGTCAAACGAGCTCTCGACAGCCACCCGCTTTGCTGCCTGAAAGCGTCCGATCTTGTCACCGATCAACGCCCGGGCGGCTCCGATGAGCATCGCCTGGGTCTTTGGGCTCAAATCGCTTTCCACACTCGTTTTGTATTCTATTACAGAAAGATACTCATTCCAGCGGTGCATCGAGCCGCTTTCGCTTGCGGTTGCATCGAGTGCCCGATTGAGACGGAATATCATCTGATGATAATCGCCGAGGCGCATCAGGCGCAGCAGGTCCTGCACCGCCAGTCGCTCCGATACCGTTGCATAGCTGGGCAGTTCATGCAAACCCGGGGTATAGCTGACATGGGGATTGCATCCACATGACTCCCTGATCACTGCTTCACAGGCAAGGGTGATGTGCTCCTCTTCCCCTCCCGCCATGATCCTGTCCAGTACATCAATGGCAAGCACGCCCATCTCATAGAGCGGCTGGACGACGGTTGTCAGTGGGGGAAGCGTATAGCGGGACGGGTCCAATCCATCGAAGCCGATGACCGACACGTCGTCAGGCACCTTGATCCCCAATGAAGCCAGCTCTTCCAAGGCCCCCTGGGCCATCCAGTCATTAAGGCAGATAAGACAGTCGAACGTTCGATGATTGTCCAACAAATACCGAACTGCATCATGCCCGGCTACATCGGTAAAGGTTCCGGGCATAATCATATCAGGTTCAATTGCAATATCATGCGCCTTTAGCTCCTCGATGCAGGCATGCAGCCTTCGTATCGATTCCTCATGGGTTTCGGGCCCTTTAAGGATGGCGAACCGGCGGCGGTGGTGAACCTCGATCAGGTGTTGCACCAGTGTGGCAATGCCCTCCTCGCCCTCCACGGTGATATCACTCATTCCCTGCATCCTCATGCCGATGGAGACCCGGGGCAATGCCGACCAAGGGGAGAAGAACTTGTTCAAGTCGACTGTTGTGAAAAAGGTGGCCAACGAGGAAGCTATGATGATCAGTCCATCGATATTCTTCTCGCTGGCGATATGGTAGGCAAGGTTTGACGATGCTTCACTTGCAATCGGCGAGCCAAGGCGGGAACCAATAAAGGAAATCGTACCGATATTGCGTTTCTTTGCTTCCTGCTCCATGGCATGCCAGAGCGCCGATTGGTACTCATCGTCCAGATTGGCGGTAAATATTCCGATGCAACGTTGCTTGGACTGCAAAATACGCTCCTTGGCTGTGGCTTTTCTTTCATCATACCGCATGGGACAGAGATTGCAATGTTAGGGTTGTTGCTGGAACAAAGCGTATTTTATCAGTATTTCTTACCGGTAAGCATATCGTAGTGAAGAGCAAGAGAAGCCTTCTGTTCGCCTACTTGCAGAATCAGCTGAGAGCCGTCCAGTCTGCAGCAGTGATAAAGCAGCTTCCCATTGGAACCCTTGAGGGAGAGTCCCTGGATCAAGGATTGGACATCCTGGCTGCTTTTGCCAACCCGCCTGCCGGTAAAAGGACAATACATGGGTTGGATATGAACCGATGAAAAAACCGAATCATCATTCTCCAGCGATATGGTGAGGCGCATGTCCATATGATAGGAATAGGCATATACGGCAAGTGAATGCTTGGCATCCACCGCGAGTGCAAGTGCAGGCGTGTTTTCGTCCATATTCTGGTATTGTATCAACATATACAAATCTTGTCAAAAGTATGAGGGCAAATAAAAAAGGAAGGCAACCCGCCGTGTGACCAATGTCACCTCAACAAGTTGCCCAAAAGCTTGGTAGAATCAGGAATCACCGTCCTGCTGTGTACCTTTGTACATTCAACAGTCCATTCATCAGCCAACTATTTAGCAGGGGTAGGACTCGGACCTACGACCTTCGGGTTATGAGCCCGACGAGCTGCCAACTGCTCCACCCTGCGTCGAATTTCCTACCAACTATAGGGGAAATGGAAAATCTTGTCAACTAGAAATATGAAAAAGCATTTGATTTCCATTATTTCCTAACTATATATCAAGTTAGTATCCTATATTCGTAACAAACCCAAGGCCTTTAGCTTTTAGGAAGGTTCTGCTATCATCATGGGGTAGCATCGCAATTTCCTGAAAATGGAAAGGAAGGAGCTTGATACGAGCAAGAAGGTAATCATCCTGGGAGCAGGAAGACGCGGGTTGGGATTGGCGAAACAGTTGATCGTCGATGGCAAGGATGTGGTGATGATCGACAACTCCCATGAACGCATCGAAAGTGCCGTCACCAAGCTTGACTGTTTGGGAATTCTGGGCAACGGCACCGATATTGCAAAGCTCATGGAAGCCGATATCGAGCACGCACAGGCGTTCATCGCCGTAACCAACAGTGATGAGATAAACCTCGTCTCCTGCGGTTTGGTGTCCTCCTCATATCCACAGGTAAAAACAGTAGCAGCAATCCGTTCTCTCATATACACTGGTGCCGACGGACTGAAGGAAGGCCTTCTGGGTATCGACTATATCGTCAATCCCAATGCAGAAACCGCTAAATCCATTTACAAAATCATAGAACAAGGGGTCAATGGCAACGTTCTAGGCTTTTCCAATTCCAAGTTGCTCCTCTATAATTTTTACATTGAACCATTCAGCTCGTATGTCGGCTCAACCATCACGGAGATGAGAAACAAGCTTCAAGCTGAATTTGTCATCGCCTCCATCAACCGCAGAGGCTTGGTCATCGTCCCATCGGGCAATACGACCATCCAGGCACGCGACACCCTATCCATTGTAGCAGAATCAGAGGAAGTCACCGACATTCTCAAGACTGTTGGACAACTGCAAAAACGGCCGAACAACATGGTGCTCGTAGGTGCCAGCAGGATAACAAGAGCGTTGCTGAACCGAATGAGCCCGGCCATGCGGTCCAAGGTGGCTGTCGTAGACCAGGATGAGGAGGTCTGCCGTTCTTTCAGCGAACGCTTCCGTGAAATCCTGGTCATCAAGGCCGACATCACCGATGAGGATATTATGGCCGAGGAGCAGCTCGGCTCGTATGACCTGCTCGTTGCCCTCACCGACAACGATGAGTTGAACATCATTACTGCAAGCTATGCCAAACGCATCGGGGTGGATCGATCGATCGCCTTGATCAAGCAGAACAACAACTATACCCGTATGGCCAGCTATCTCGACATCGATGTTGTCATCTCCACCACCGATACCACCGTCGAATCTCTACTCCGATATTTGAGAGGAAAGAGTGTAACGAGTGTTCATTCGTTGTTCAACGACCAATTGGAAATCTACGAATTCATCGTCAGTAAGGATAGCTTGGTGTGCAACAAGCAACTGAAGGATATCAATATGAGAAAGAAAGCCATTGTGGCAGGTGTGACCGACAAAGAGGGCAACAGCTCTATTCCCACCGGCCTTACCACCCTGAAGGAAGGGGATACCGTATTGGTGGCCGTCATGCGCGATTCGTCTGAATTCATTCAAAAGCTTTTCGGGTAACAGTATATGATCAATTGGAGACTTGACCTTCGCCTGCTTGCCTACATAGAGCTCTTCATCGGTATCTTAATGCTCATTCCCACCGGTCTTGCCTATCACTATCAGGAAGCAGACGCTCTGCAAGGCTTTCTTATAGCATACCTTGCCATTGCGATGTTCTGTTCCGCCATATTGCTGGTGATCAGGCAACCCAAAAGCAAGGCTATGTATGCCAGGGATGGTTATCTGGTAGTCACCCTTACCTGGATAATCTCAACAGCTTTTTCTGCAATCCCCTTGGCGGCAAGCGGAGCCTATGTCGACTACAGCAGTGCATATTTTGAAATCATGAGCGGCTTCACCACCACCGGGGCAACTGTTTTGCCCGAAATCGAAAGCCTGCCCAAGGCGATACTCTTCTGGAGGTCTCAGACCAACTGGCTTGGAGGTATGGGAATCGTCGTGCTCTTCGTGGCCCTGCTTCCGGCTCTGGGCGTCAGTGGGACACTGCTTGTCGGAGCAGAATCGGTTGGTCCCACCAAAGACAAGCTGACACCGAAAATCAAAAACACCGCCCTGATTCTTTGGTCCATTTACATTGGCTTCTCCTGCATGGAAACGATCCTGCTTTTGCTCGGAGGACTTTCCCTCTACGATGCCGTAACGGTCACCTTCTCCACCATGGCTGCAGCAGGATTTTGTGTAAAAAACTCCTCGATCGGAACGTTCGGAAGCGCCTACGTCGACATTGTAGTCACCTTGTTCATGCTGATTAGCGGAGCCAACTTCGCTCTGTACTATAAGGCACTCAGTGGAAAAATCTCTTCGGTGTTGAAGGATGGGGAGCTGAGGGTGTACCTGGGCATTTGGGCGGTGGTATCGCTTCTGGCCGCGATGAAGCTTTTTTCCACCAACACCTATGCTTCATTCGCCCAATCGCTGCGGTACAGCACATTTCAGACTGCATCCATTCTTACCACCACAGGCTTTGCAACCGCCAATTACATCAATTGGCCCGCTTTCTCCCAAGTTCTGCTCTTTTTGCTGTTCTTCGTAGGAGGATCGGCTGGATCAGCAGGCGGTGGTGTAAAAGTGATTCGCATTGTAGCCCTTTTCAAGATGGGAAGGGCGCAGATAAAGCACAGGATTCACCCAAGGGGGGTCTTCCAGGTCAGGGTGGGACAGACCACCTTCCGTGAAGACCTGTTGGTATCCATCGCAACCTTCTTCGGTGTGTACATCCTCACCGGCGTGGTGGGAACTGTGGTGATTTCGCTCAGTGGAGCCGATCCACTTACCAGCTTTGCGGCCTCTTTCCTCTGCTTGGGCAACATCGGCATCGGATTTGGAGACGTCGGGCCAACCGGTAATTTTGCCTTCCTCCCCGCTTGGATCAAGTGGTTCTGCTCATTTCTCATGCTCGTCGGCCGATTGGAGCTCTTCACTGTCTACGTCCTGTTCTCAAAACACTTCTGGAAGCATTGACCTATCCAATTCATACCACTTGCCCCTCGGGGTATTGACTGTATCGTCTATATATATTACATATGTTATATATCTTTTGTTATTACTTACTGAGGAGGGATACAGAATGGCACCAAGACAGAAAATCACCAAAGAAATGATTCTCGAAGCCACGTTCCGCCTTACCCGGGAGCATGGTTTCGAACATGTCAACGCCCGCAGCCTGGCCGCAGAACTTGGGTGTTCGACGCAACCAATTTTCAGCCGCTTCGAAACCATGGATGAGTTGAAGAAAGCTTTCCATGCTTATGCAGCCAAGTATTTCGATCACTATGCCGCACAGGCAATGCAGGGCGGCGATTCATTTAGAAAACTTGGTGAATGCTACATTAATTTCGCCCGCAATGAGAGCAACCTGTTCAGGCTCTTGTTTATGAGCGAGGTGATGGACCTCCATGGATTTTCGCATATGTATGATGATCCGGAAAATCTGGAGGTCGCACAAAACCTATCGACTGCGATGCATATCAGCTTGGAGTCGGCAAAACGTTTCTACATGAAAATGTTCATTTTCACCCATGGCATCGCCTCGATGGCCGCAACCGGGTTCGTCCGATTGGAACCTGGCGAGGCCGAGAGCATCCTCGCTGAGGCCCATATTGCTTTTACTGCACAGCACACGAAATAAGGTAGGAAATTGAATGCTAGCTATCGGTATTTTTTTTGGACTATGTGGCTTGGAAGTGGTGATGTATGCCACAGAAACAAGAAATCGAGAACGCTGGGGACAAAACACTCCACGCATACGCATTACTCTTTTCTTACTCTTTGTTCTGCTTGTCACTGTTCGAATCATTCCATGGGGATTTGCGTGGTATGGCTTGGGTGCTCTGCTTGCCATCAGGGCATTGATTTCACTGCTTGTCTTATTCCGGAGAACATCACCGAAAGCCCAGAAAAAAGGAAATGCTGTTCGCAATCTGGTGGGCGGCACCATGCTTTTTGGGTTGGCTGTAATTCCGCTGCTTCTTTTTCCCCGTTCCACCCCTTTGCAACGAACCGCAAGCAATGCGGTTGGTACAATGGTTTATACCTGGATTGATGAAAGCCGTGAGGACTCGTTCACAGCTGAGTCGGATTATCGCAAGGTAACTGTACAGTTTTGGTATCCTGCCCTCACCGCAGAAGAGAATGCACCCGTATTGGAAGGACCTTTCCCCTTGGTCGTATTTTCCCACGGTGCCTTCGGCTATAGAATGAGCAATCATTCCACCTTCATGGAATTGGCTGGCAACGGGTATATCGTTGCAAGCATCGACCATACGCATCAGGCATTCATGACCAAAGAAGCGGATGGAACGGTAATCCTTGGCGACAGCGGATTCATCCGAACAGCCATGGATGTGGAGAATGGAAAAATCACAGGTGAAGAACTCTATCATCTACAAAAAGATTGGATGGCCTTGCGCTCCTCCGATATGGCATTCGTACTGGATCAGATAAGGAAACAGGTTGCCCTTCCAACCTCCAACGAAGTCTTTCACCAGTTGGATATCGAGCGAATCGGGGTACTCGGACATTCGATGGGTGGTGCAACCGCAGCGTGGATTGGACGCGAGGACGACGCTATCGATGCAGTAATTGTACTTGACGGTACGCTGATGGGCGAAATCGTGGGTTTCGAGCAGGGAAAGGAGGTAGTGACCGATGTTCCCTACCCCAAACCGATATTGGATGTATTCAACGAAAGCCATTACGAAGATGCAAAATCAATAGGCTTGGACTACGCAAATATGAGAATGCAGGAACATGCTTCCAAGGCATTCCAGCTGGTCGTCAACGGTTCAGGGCACCTGAATTTCACTGACCTCCCCCTCGTTTCGCCCTTGCTTGCTTCCTTGCTGGGTACCGGCAGCGTTGATCCTCGCTATTGCATGGAAATCACCAATGCCGCGGTACGGGAATTTCTCGACTACCATCTCAAGGGAGAGGGTACTGAAAGCCTGCCTTTCAGAAGGGTCTAGCATCATCTTATCGTACTTGGGCATATGACAAATGGTAAAGCAACTGATTCAATTCATCCTTTTTTTTAGGTACTGGATATACGACATAGTTCTTTCTTTTGTCCATACCGGTGGTATACTGGATGAAAACCATGAGGAGGTTGTTCATGTCTGGAATTGCATTGATCATCACGTTTGTGATCGCCATCGCGATCATGATCCTGGCCATCTCGAAATGGAACGTCCATCCGTTCCTCGCACTGATGGGAGTCTCCCTGCTCCTTGCCATTGTCATCGGCCTGCCCCTGAAAGACATTCCTGGTGTCATAGGTTCCGGTTTCAGTGGAATTTTCAGCAGCATCGGTATCGTCATCATCCTTGGAGCCCTCATCGGCACTATCTTGGAGAAGACCGGTGCAGCACTGAAACTTGCCGAAATGGTCGTTCGGCTCGTAGGGCGCAAGCATCCGCAGCTTGCCATGGAAATCATGGGCTGGGTGGTTTCCATCCCCGTGTTCTGTGACAGCGGCTTTGTCATTCTCGACCCCATCAGAAAGGCACTTCGCAAAAAGACCCAGTTCTCGTCGGTTGCCATGACCGTAGCCCTTTCGGCCGGTTTGTACACCAGCCATGTTCTCATTCCCCCTACTCCGGGCCCGATAGCTGCTGCAGGAACTTTGGGAATCGGGGACAACCTGTTCATGGTAATAGTCATTGGGACTCTTGTTTCCATTCCCTCGCTTGCCATTGCCTACTTTTATGCCAACTACATCGGCAAGAGAGTGAAGAGCGCAGAGGATTTGAGCGAAGATGATGAAGGTGTCGATTACGACACCCTGCTCAAGAGTTTTGGAGACCTACCCAACGGATTCCTCGCCCTTGCCCCGATTCTCATGCCGATTCTTGCAATGGCCCTTGGTTCGCTCTCCGCCGCTCTGAAGTGGAAAGGTGCCGCTGCCAGCTTCCTGGCCTTCATCGGCACACCGATCATCGCCTTGACCATCGGCTTGTTGTTCGGCATTTTACTGCTTGTCCAACGCAGCGAAATGAAACACTTCAACAACATGACCACCGAAACATTGAAGGTTGTCGGCCCGATCCTGTTCATCACCGCTGCCGGTGGAGTATTGGGAAAAGTCATTGCCAGCGCTGGTTTTGTCGTCTACATGCAGGAACATGCAGCCGGTTTGGCGACTGTCGGAATCTTCTTCCCGTTCCTCATTTCGGCCATTCTCAAGACAGCACAAGGCTCCTCCACAGTAGCCATCACCACCACTGCCGGCATTATGGGCAGTATCGCCGAAAGCTCTTCCATGATGACAGCCCTTGGGCTTGCAAGCCCGATGGCCGCTGTCTTGACAGTCATGGCAATCGGGGCAGGCTCGATGACGGTCTCCCATGCCAATGACAGTTATTTCTGGGTGGTAACCAACTTTGGAAAGCTCAAGCCGGAGGATGGGTATAAGACCCAAACGATGGTCACGTTGCTGCAAGGTTTGGCGAGCATCATTTTCATCTGGCTTTTATCCCTCATTTTGTTGTAACATACTGATACCATGGGGGCTTCGGCCCCCACACCAGTGAGGAGCCCGCGATGAAGAATATCCTATTAATCCCCGATTCCTTCAAAGGAACCATGAGTTCCGAACAGATTTGTTCCATCATGGACAGAGCAATCAAGCAGCACTATCCAGATGCCCAGGTTACCAGCATTCCGGTGGCCGATGGTGGAGAAGGTAGTGTAGACGCATTTCTGCAAGCTCTCGGAGGCGAAAAGAGATCTCTTACCGTCCAAGGCCCTTACGCCTTCCCCATGGAAAGTTTCTATGGGGTGATCAAGAAAAACACAGCGGTCATTGAGATGGCGGCCTGTGCAGGACTTCCGCTTGTCGGTGATGAGCTTCACCCCGACCTGACTACCACCTACGGTGTCGGCGAGTTGATCCTCGATGCCGCCAAGAGCGGCTGCAAGACCATTATTGTCGGACTCGGCGGCAGTGCAACCAACGATGGTGGTTGTGGTGCTGCAGCTGCATGCGGTGTTGTATTCCGTGACAAGGCCGGCAAAGCCTTCGTTCCCACCGGAGGCACGCTTGGCAAGGTTGACAGCATCGACACCTCGGGCTTGGATCCTGCACTCAAGGGCGTCACCATCACCACCATGTGCGATATCGACAACCCGTTCTACGGGCCCACCGGTGCAGCCCATATCTTCGGGCCCCAAAAAGGAGCCACGCCCGAGATGGTCAAGATTCTTGATGCAAACATGCAGAGTCTTGCCAAGGTCATCGAGCGTGATTGCAACATCGACGTGCAAGCCATCCCCGGCAGCGGTGCTGCGGGCGGCATGGGCGGCGGCATGGCTGCCTTCTTCTCCAGCCAACTGCAAATGGGCATCGAGACGGTACTTGAAACGGTCAACTTCGACAAGCTTTTGACCAAGGCCGACCTGGTGTTCACCGGAGAGGGAAAGATTGACGGCCAGAGTCTCAGGGGCAAGGTGGTGATTGGAGTCGCAAGACGTGCAAAGAAAGCCAACGTGCCTGTGGTTGCAATCGTCGGGGATATCGGAGACGATGTTGAAGGAGCCTATGAAGAGGGGGTGAGCGGAATCTTCTCGATCAACCGCCTGGCCATCGACTTCAAGGCTGCCAAGCCCCGCGCTCAGCAGGATATGGCCAAGACCATGGACAATCTGATGCGCTTTCTCAAGCGCATGGGTCTGTGAATCAACAGGAACTCAAACGAAGGCTCGGCGAGATTGCTGAGCCTTCGTATCGTGCTTTCAGCGAGAAACTTAAGGTAAGCGACCGTGCTGTGCTCGGTGTACGTGCCCCCAAGCTTGCTAGCCTTGCAAAAGAGTTGGCCAAGAGCGAAAAAAGCAAAGCTCTCGATGATTTTCTCTCCTACCGAGACCCGTCGTATGAAGAGATTCAAGTCAGTTTCTCGATTTTCGGTTTGCTGAAGCTCGAGTATCGAACCGCCCTTTCGTATTTGGACAGGCTCAGGCCGTTCAATGAGAGTTGGGCGACCAATGACAACCTTGCTGGATGCTTCTCCCATCTCACAGAGGAACCGGACTTTTACCGGTATTTGTGTTCACTTCTTCGTGAACAAGATTCCTATGACCAGAGGCTGGGCATTGTAGGCTTGATGAACTACTACCTTGGCGCTGCCTCGATCGACCAAACACTGGAAGAACTCACCACGGTTTCCAATCCCCACTACTATGTTGTAATGGCCCTCGGATGGGCCTATGCCACAGCATTCTGCAGCAGCCGAAGCAAGACGCTGCCGTATCTGTATCCGGGCATCCTGGGCGAGCAGGTTCGGCGCAAAGCCATCCAAAAGTGCATAGAGTCACGCTTGGTCGGAGAAGAGGATAAAACCTTGCTCAAGAGCCTCAGGAAAGCACCCTGAGAGCGTTGGAATACCACATACCCTCTAGATCGGAATCCGTAAACCCGGACTTTTCCAACGCCTGCCACAACAAGATCAATCCATCATAGTGGGGGATCTCAATGTCGCCTGTAATGCCGTCGTAATCAGTACCCAATGCCAACACTGCGCTCCCGCCGACCTGTTTGAGATGAGCGGCATGGCGTACCATTGCTTCAACGGTGCTTGTATTCCAATTCTCGCTGAGAAACGACGGGCAGAAATTCAACCCCACCACCCCGCCCTTGTCAGCGATGACACGGATCATGCGGTCACTGAGGTTTCTGCTGTGATTGGTCACAGTCCGGCAGTTTGAGTGGCTGGCAATGAGCGGCTTGCGGGCGATGGAGGCAGCGTCAAAGAAGCCCTCGTCGTTGAGGTGGGAGACATCCACCAGGATGTTGTTTCGCTCCATCTCCTCGATTGCTGCAAATCCAAGGCTTTTCAATCCGCCAACTTGATGATGGGGAAAACCGAAGTCATTCTCATGGTTCCATGTCAGGGGGNNCAGGGTGGCAAGCCGAACCCCCCAGGAGGCGAGCGTCCCAATCCGTTCAAGCTTCCCTTCCAGGATTTGCAGCTCCTCACAGCTGAGGATTGCTCCATGGCGGGCAGAGGTGCGCACCTCATCTGCAGTTCTGACCTGTACGATCCGTTCGTGATTACGCAGCATTTCCAGCAGGAACCGCTGGTGCAGGTATTGGGCTGCCTGCCAGCAGTCACCAAGCTTGCTGTCGACGAACAGGGCGAAGCAGGTCGTCACTTTGCCAGCCTTGTCCATCCAGGCGAGGGAGACATGTCCCTCGTTTTCCCAGAGACATCCACTTTGGTTTTGAGCGAGTTCGTAGATGGTGTCGCAATGCAAATCAACGATCGGATGCATCAAAAAACGCTCCCAAGTAGTTGCCGTTAGCAAATAAAAGTAGTAATGTATCTATACGATACAAGAATTCACCTGTATAGTATACAGTAACAAGGAGCATAGAATGATCAAACATGTAACCAAGAGCACATATGAAGCTGAAGTCCTGAAGAGCACTGTCCCCGTAGTCGTCGATTTCTGGGCGGCTTGGTGCGGCCCGTGCCGCATGCAGGGAACCATCCTGGAGCAGCTGGACAAGGAACTCACCCCCGACCAGGCCAAGATTGTCAAGGTCAACGTAGACGAGGAAGGCGAACTCGCCGGTACCTTTGGCGTGCAGTCCATTCCTACTCTTCTGTTTTACAAGGACGGCAAGGTAGTAAACAAGGCTGTCGGTGTACGCGACGCTGCAGCCGTGAAGAAAGCTTTGGGAATCTAGATATCATTTCTGCAGCAAAGAGCAAGCCCACAGGCCATATGAGTCCTGTGGGTTTTTCTTTGCACTGGGAATTGTTTCTTTTTATAGAAACTTTTGCATTCCCTGTTGACAGACTGTTTCTATCTACAGTAACATCAGAATCCAACAAGGAGATTCCCATGCAGAACCCGATAACCAAAGAAATCAATACAACCAATCTTCCCGACCAAGCTGGACGCTTCGGAGAATTTGGAGGCGCCTATCTTCCTCCCCAGTTGCAGACCGTCATGGACGAGATTACCCAAGCCTATGAGCAGATCGTACAGGACCCTGAATTTTTAAGCGAACTGGCAAGTCTCCAGAAACATTACGTTGGACGTCCATCTCCGGTCTACCATGCCAGACGGCTGTCAGAAGCAGTCGGAGGAGCTCAGATTTATCTCAAGCGTGAGGACCTGAACCATACCGGAGCACATAAGATCAATCACTGTATCGGAGAAGCGCTGCTGGCCAAGAAGCTGGGAAAGAAGAAGGTGATCGCAGAGACCGGTGCCGGTCAGCATGGGGTTGCCCTTGCCACTGCAGCCGCCCTGCTCGGTCTTGAGTGTGATATTTACATGGGTGCGATTGATATCAAGAAAGAAGCTCCGAACGTAAGCCGAATGAAGATTCTGGGTGCGACCGTCGTGGAGGTGACCAGGGGAACCAAGACGCTCAAGGATGCAGTCGATGCAGCGTTCGAGGCGTATCTTCAGGATCCCGTAACCCAGATTTATTGCATTGGTTCGGTTGTCGGTCCCCACCCCTTCCCAATGATGGTTCGTGACTTCCAGAGTGTCGTCGGCATTGAAGCCCGAAAGCAGATTCAGGAGATGACCAATTCACTCCCTGATGCGGTTGTCGCTTGTGTCGGCGGTGGTTCGAATGCCATGGGAATTTTCAGTGCCTTCCTTGACGACAAGGACGTAAAACTCTATGGTGTGGAGCCTGCAGGTAAGGGTCTTGACACCCCCGATCACGCTGCAACCATTACCAAGGGAAGTGTAGGCATCCTGCATGGATTCAAGAGCCTGTTGCTCCAGGATGACAAGGGAGAAGCCCTTCCGGTGTACTCAATAGCAAGTGGTTTGGATTATCCGGGTGTCGGCCCCCAACACAGTTACCTGCATACCATCGGGCGGGTCATCTACGAAAGTGCAACCGACCGCGAGGCAGTGGAAGCTTTCTACGGGCTGAGCAGAATGGAGGGTATCATCCCCGCCCTTGAATCCAGCCATGCAGTTGCCCATGCGATCAAGCTGGCTCAGACATTGCCCAAGGACAAGGTGATTTTGGTCAATCTTTCCGGCAGAGGAGACAAGGACATAGACTTTGTGATGGAACACTACCCGCTTGTTGAGTACGAACCGCAGGATAACGGTGATGGATTCAAGGAGTTCCTGGCTCATATCAAGCAGAAGTAACAGGAAAGAACAACGTCATACTGAGAACCAACCACGCATTTGACAGGCGTGGTTGTTCTTTTCCATGCGCTTCCTCTTCCAAGAGAAGGCTGCAACCTGGCACCAATCTTCCCCCGGGGTTGAACAGCCCTACGCCCCGCAGGATCAAAAAGCCGCCGGTCGATACTATTTCCAGCAACGGGGTGACGAACATGAAGTTGGTCGCATCCCCGATCTGCTTGGCGATGGCACTGGGAAATACACCAGCAAGGAAGGACTCAAAGCTGTTTGAACTTCTGCGATTGCCTGGGGCATGAACAAGAGGAACTTCATGGTAGAGGCGGTGATGGTTGTCATCGCTCTATTGAAGAATATCTGGTAGAAAAGCTCGTTTTAGAACGACACCTGCATCCCCACCACAGGTCCTGCCAACACGGTAGGAGCATCTGCATCCTTCTTGAGCAACTGTTGGGTTATATAGGGACCAAGAAAACCAATTGCAGACCCCATGGCAGCGCCGGCAAGCACATCTTTCAGATAGTGATTGCCGCTGACCACCCGAAGCGTAGCAGTAGTGGCAGCCAAAACCCATGTTGTGGCGCTGACAACCTTCATGGTAGTCGAATCAGGATAAAAAAGAAGCTGCATGGCCTGGGCATACGCAGCAGCGCTGAAAGCCATGATGCTATGACCTGAAGGGAAGGACTCATAGTCCTCACTTGTATCGATGGGCCTGTCAAGTTGTCCGACATACGGTCTTGGTTTATGGATTACCTGCTTGAGGATGGTACGCATGCCATATGCCCCGGTCATGGTTGCAGCATAGCTGGAACCGATGGCGACATAATCGGACGGGGGTGCTATCAGGCCAAGGACTCCGGGGGTGGCAAGCGTCAAAGCCAAGGTGATATCACTGGCTTTGGAGAGATTTGCATCGTAGGTGAAATCCAAGGCTGAAAGAGATGATACCGAGAAGCATAGTATCAGCAATGCTGCGATGAATGTCTTCTTTCTGCTCATACCTGCCTCCATTAGGATTTTAGTTTACTCGGACTTCTCAAAGCCCTCAAGCCCGAGACGAATCTCGTAGGAGGAAAAGCCCTTCTTTTGCAGTAGATACCTTGCCTTGTCCTCACCCACCTTCCTGATCGCCAGACTGTATGCTTTCTGCACATACTCGACAATCGCCTCTTCACCGTAGAGCTCGTCCAAGGCACGCTGGGCATCTTCGCGATTGACCCCTTTTTCGCCAAGACGCTGGGCCATCAATACTCTTCCTTCAGGACTCTTCTTCTGCCTGTGTTCAATTGCCAGCAGTGCATACCGATACTCGCTGAGCAGGTTGTCAGACGCGAGCTGCTCAAGGGTGGGCTTGATGATGTGCAACTCATACCCTTTCTGCGTCAGCTTCCGGGTCAACTCCAAGGCGGTATGCTCGCGCCTGGCAAGGTAAGCCATTGCCTGAGAGCGGCAGTTGCGCCTCGCCTGAGCGTCTTTGAGCTCATTGCACTCTGCTTCAGTGAGCTCTTGGCCGACAGAGAGGTGCCGCAAGCGAAAGACATCAGCTGTAATAAAAAAAGGGAAACCTTCGTGGACAAGAACTTGATAGCCCTGGCCAGGGATTTCCCCTTCGATGCGTGCAAATGCCACTTAGCGCTTGGAGAACTGGAACTTGCGGCGAGCACCCGGCTGACCGTACTTCTTGCGTTCGACCATGCGGGAGTCACGAGTCATGAAACCAGCGGTGTGCAGAGCGGGCCTGTAAGCCTCGTCGTGTGCACAGAGAGCGCGTGCGATACCATGGCGGCATGCACCGGCCTGGCCGGAGGGACCACCGCCGACGACGTTGATGAGGATATCGTACTTGCCGGTGGTTTCGGTGGTCTCAAGCGGCTGCTTGACGATGTACACCAACATCGGGTTTCCAAAATAGGAATCAACATCCCTGCCGTTCACTACAATCTTGCCCTCGCCTTCACGCAGGTAGACACGAGCGACAGCGGTCTTGCGGCGACCGACACCATGACCAAGATCAACAACTTTCTTCACTTCTTTCTTTGCCATTTTTCGCTCCTACCTTAGATTTCAACCTTGATGGGCTGCTGAGCCTGCTGCTGGTGATTCGCACCTGCATAGACTTTCATGTTGGTGTACAACTTGCGACCGAGCGGACCACGGGGGAGCATGCCCCTGACGGCACGTTCCATCGGATAGACCGGGTTGCGCTTGATCATATCAGCATAGCTGTATGAGCGAAGTCCACCGGGGTAGTTCGAGTGGCGATAATACATTTTATCCTGGTACTTGTTGCCCGAAAGAGCTGCTTTCTCAGCATTGATGATAATCACATAGTCACCCATGTCCTGGTGAGGCACATAAATGGGCTTGTTCTTCCCGCGAAGGATGCGTGCAGCGGCAACTGCTACCTTGCCAAGCTCCTTTCCCTCTGCATCAATCAGATACCATTTCTTCTGAACTGTCAGCGGTTTCACAAAAATAGTCTTCATCTATTCATCCTGTTCTGCAAGGACCAGCCTTGCGTGTGTTTTTTGCATGGACAGAAGGATGCCTTGCATCCCGACCTGCCATATTTAGTATGTTACAGCACCAGCATACTGACGCGACAACTGCAAAAAAGCCTGTACATCGCCTGACGAATACTCTCCAGGAACAATGAACGGCACATCGGCAGAAGGAGGAAGCACCACCTTGAGGGCCAGGGCCTCCAAAGCAAACTCCTCATAGCGCTGAGCACAAAGGCCGGTTAATCCGTACGGTCCTCTGGTCTCGAACACTCCCTGCAAGGGATTGTCCATTCGCTTTGCAACTGCATCCTCCACCTTGAGGGTGCGTATCAGGGACGCTGTGGCCTTGACGAGCAAATCAAGCAACAACGGTGAAACGCAATCTGAGGGCGGTAGACAAGCTGTACAGGCTTCTTCCTTGAGACAAACGACCTGAGGTACGAAACTCCCTGGGAAAGGTAGGATAGGGAGGAGCATCACGGAATCTGCCCCGCCAAAACCTAGGAACGGTCGCCAATAGGACACTGTACGGCTCGCATGCTCAGGAGATACAGCCGGGTCGAATAGTGCATCATCCGAAACCTGTCGTACCACCTGAAGGACCTTCTGCTGGTCAGAGTATACCCTGAACACCACAAAGTCTGGAAACAGCATTGCCAGCAGCTTTTCGAGCCTTCCTGAAAAAAGCGAAGGGTATTCGCTTATCAACCCGCGACTGACCGTGGCCTTGATGGACCGTTGGACTTGTTCGGGTCGATGCCCCAGAATGGCTCTGCCATAATTCTGAAAAAAATCGGTATAACGCACACCCCGCCTATCATAGAGATAGAACGAACGCGCGCGGACAACGGTAGGCATTGTATAACCTTCCGGCCTTTCTTGTCTAGTCTCTTTCCCCCCATCACTCATATCACTCGCTCCCGATTTTCTCTAGCTGGGCAAATTTGCTGATGAAGGTGGCTTTCCGCCCTCCGCTGAACCGGACTTCGATGACCTCCCGGTCACCGTTCATCCGCACAGTCACCACCTCCCCTTCTCCGTAACTGTCACTATACACCCGCTGGCCGACCGGAAACAGAGGACCGCCATCAGCTTCTGTGTGGACGGTCTTCATCGTGAAGGTTTTGGCGTTGTCGCCAAACCCTTTCCGGATGAGGACTTTGCCATCGCTGCCCCAGCCAGAGGGAGTTGCACCGCCTCTCTGATGCTCTCTTCGCTTCTCGCCCAGGCTTGAGAGCCCCTGGTAACCGCCGGCATGCTGAATACCGGGATTGAAGCCCTGCACATGCACCAACGACGAATCGATCTCCTTAAGGAAGCGGCTGGGGTGATGGAAGCTGCTCTTGCCCCAAATTTTCCTCGCCCTTGCGCACAGAAGATACAACTCTTTTCGCGCCCGGGTTACGGCAACATAAAAGATGCGTCGTTCTTCCTCGATATCATCGTCGCTCTCGCCCGCCCTTCCAGGGAACAATTCCTCTTCCAAACCAGCAACAAACACCCGGTCGAACTCCAAGCCCTTGGTGTTGTGCATGGTGATGAGGGTGACACCCTCCTTGTCCCGGGGATCTTCCCTGCCCAAGGTGGTGGGATCGAGCGACAACTGTTCCAGAAACTGCAGCAACCCATCCAGGGAGGATTCATAGGAAGAGAGGGCATTGACCAGCGCCTCAAGGTTGCCGACTTTTCCGGTGCTGTTCTGGCTGTCCAACTCCTCATAATAGCCCACCAAGCCAGCCTCCCTGATCAAAAAGTTGGCACAATCGACCAGCTCCCCTTCACCGAGCAGGGTCTTTGCATGCTCGAACATCTTCAGAAACTGCGATGCTCCGGCTTTCGCCTTTGCAGAGAGCACATTGCCTTCGATTGCAAGCCGCAGCATGGCAAACAAGCTGCCGTCGGTCTGGGGGGCGAAGGAGAGAATGCTGTCCAAGGCACCCGGACCGATACCTCTTGCAGGCTTGTTGATCATGCGCTTGAAATTCACCTCGTCTTTCTCATTGGTGAGGAGGAACAGCAAGGCAAGGGCATCCTTGACCTCTTCGCGATCATAGAACTGCAAGGCTCCAACAACCTTGTACGGGATGGAGAGCCGCTTGAACATGGTTTCAAACGCAACAGACTGGGCATTGGTCCGGTAGAGAATTGCACTCTCATTGAACTTCTTGTCAGCCAGGAGAATGTTGCTCACCCGCATCGCCTCGTCCTGCTCATCCTGTACATAGAAGAGGTTGGGCTTCGCTCCCTTGGTGTTTGCCGTCCACAACTTTTTTGCATGCCGGCCCTTGTTGTTCTTGATAACGGAATTGGCAACATCGAGAATATGCTTGGTGGAGCGGTAGTTTTGTTCCAGCTTGATTGTCCTCGTACCGCTATAGAGTTCGGGGAAGCTGAGAATATTCCGAACCTCGGCGCCGCGGAAGCGATAAATGGACTGGTCGTCATCGCCGACAACACAAATGAAGCATGCCGGGCCCACCAGAAGCTTGAGCAGGTTGAACTGCGCAGCATTGGAGTCCTGATACTCATCGACCAGAATCATGGAAAACCTGTTGTGGACCCAATCCAAAACAGCCGGTTTCTCCTGGAGCAACTCAATACTTCGGCCGATCAAATCGGCAAAATCTACATTTCCTATGCTTCTCAGTTTTCTCTCATACGCATCATACATCTCCTTGAAGGTTCCACCCACCTTCAGGCCGTCAGGATTGTCGGTGGGCCTGCGCCCCTGATCCTTGGCATAGGAGATCTTGCGCATGACAGGATCGAGATCCCGTTTCTTGTAATTCGGAAAACAGGAAGCAAGCAGCGAAAGAGAGTCGTCGTCATCATAGATGGTGAAATTGGAGGCAAGACCGATTTCAGAGCCGAACCGTCTGAGCAGCCAGGCTCCAAAGGAGTGGAAGGTGCGGATGGTGCATTCATCGGCCTGGGCATTGCCATCGAGCATTTCCTTCACCCGCTGCTGCATCTCACTGGCCGCCTTGTTGGTGAATGTAACGGCAAGAATCTTAGAGGCGGGAATACCAAGCTTTTCAACTGCATACGCGATTTTGGTGGTGATGACCCTCGTTTTTCCACTGCCGGCCCCAGCCAACACCAACAGGGGACGGTTGTTTTCAAGCACCGCCTCCCTCTGTTGTTCGTTCAGCGCATCCAGCATCGCATCGATATCAGCCATGAAGAACTCCTTGCACCGGGATAGCCTCCAAATCGAGGCCATTGACCGAACGGATGCCGCAAAGCACCTTCCGCCCCGGCTTCAACGACCTGCCTACAACAACCGTCAGTCCGTCGACTTCGGGAGCCTGGGCGTACATGCGTCCGATGGCAAGGTCCTCTCCTTCAACCAGCTCCTCGATGAGGACCTCATACTCCTTTCCCACAAAGCGCTTGAGGTTTGCACTGGTAATCGGAGCCTGCAGGGCCTGCAGCTGCTGTTGGTAGGTTTGAGCGACCTTGTTCGCCTTCTTGTGCTCCCGTTCGCCTCTGAGCTTGTAGGCCTTGGTCCCTTCCTCCCTGCTGTAAATGAAAGAGCCCACCCAATCGAGTTTTGCCTTGGAAAGAAAATCCATCACCTCGGCAAATGCCTTCTCATCCTCCCCAGGATACCCAAGCAGTATCGTCGAACGAATGACTGCTTCAGCAACAGTGCTTCGGATTGCATCGATGAGCGCAAGATAGCTCTCCTTCGTACCGGTTCTGCCCATGCTTCGCAGCACTTGCTCATCGGCGTGCTGGAAGGGAATATCGAAATAGGGAAGCACCTTCTTGTGCTCCGCAATGAAAGGAATCAGCTCTCTTGGAAACGCATCGGGATGGATATACAGCAGGCGAATGGAAAAATCACCTTCCAAAGCAACCAAAGCTTCAAGCAACTGCATGAACTTGCTCTGCTTGTCGGGGCCATCGGTGCCATAGGCTGCCAAATCCTGTGCGATAAGGTTGATCTCCTTGATCCCCCGCCCGATCAAATCCTTCGCCTCGGCAAGAATGACCTGCATGGGCTTGCTCCTTAGAGCCCCCCTGATCAGGGGAATGGCGCAGTAGGAGCACCAATGGTTGCACCCCTCGCTGATTTTCAGGTAGGCGCTGCCGGGGAACGAGAGCAACTCATTGCGTTCATACACCTCATTCTCGATGGGTGGATAGGAAGGCAGGGAGACAACCCGGTCACCGGCGAAAATCTGTTCGACCACCTCATGAATCCTGGAGAGGTCGCGGTTGCCGAAAATTGCTGAGGCCTCCCCCAGCTCCTGTTCCAACTCCTTTCCATACCGCTGGGCCATACAGCCGCTGAGAATGATTTTTGCTTCGGGATTCGCCTCATGGAGGGAGAAGAAGGATTCAAGGGACTGCTGCCGGGCCGATTCAATAAAACCGCAGGTATTGACCACGATCAAGTCGGCTTCCCCCACCTCACCGGTGTGGATGAACCGGTCGTCCTCGAGCAGTTTGATCAACGTTTCAGCATCGACTTGGTTTTTTGAACAACCAAGATTTTCCATATATACTTTTTTCATTCAGTTCTCCTGGGTAGCTTCATGTACAGAATGGCAGAATAGCATAAAAGCCTAGGGTTTTCCTACCTCCCAAGGGCTATAAATACTCTGACGGTTAATGAAAATGTGTTAAGAACAGCTGTCAGCCATTCTTAGGGTATCTATTTATGCCCAAAACTCTTACAGCTTTGCAAAAAGTATTGGATTTGCATAATTATGGTAATTCTTGCATAAATGACTGTCTTGGTATAGTATCTGAAATGCTGTATGATTTGAGGCTTCCCGTGCCTACCTATCCATGCAACGAAAATCTCACAAGAGGAAACGAATGACGAAATATATCGTGAACCGCCTATTAGGAATGATTCCAACGCTTCTCATCATCATCACGCTGAGTTTCTTCATTGTCCGCATCGCACCCGGTGGTCCGTTTGCTACTGAACGCAACCTGCCCGAGGTGGTAAAGCGAAACATTGAGGCCAAATATCATCTGGATGAACCCATGATCCAACAGTATGGCCGCTACATGTTTGACATCCTGCGCGGTGATCTCGGACCGTCCTACAAGTACAAGGACTATGATGTCAATTACTACATTGCAAACAGTCTTCCCAAGTCCATCGTACTCGGCAGTTGGGCAATGCTGATAGCCCTGGTCTTCGGAATCTCGGCGGGGATCATCGCTGCGGTAAAACAAAACTCATGGATCGATTACCTGAGCATGGGGATAGCCGTCATCGGCATCTCGGTTCCGCTCTTTGTCATTGCACCGGTTTTGCAGCTGATCTTTGCGATGAAACTCAAATGGCTGCCCACCAGCGGTTGGTACACCACCGGCGAGGGATGGAAGACTGTCATTCTTCCGGCCCTCTCCCTCTCGTTTGCCTACTTTGCAAACATCGCACGACTTACCCGCTCATCCATGCTGGAGACGCTCAGAAGCGACTATATCCGCACGGCCAAAGCCAAGGGCATGAAGAGTACCGCCATTATTTTCAAGCATGCCATGAAAGGGGCAATGCTCCCGATCGTCAGCTATCTCGGTCCCGCATTTGCAGGTATCATCACCGGCTCGATTGTTGTTGAGCAGATTTTCCGTGTGCCAGGCTTGGGCAAGTTCTTTGTCCAGAGCTCCTTCAACCGTGACTATACCCTGATCGTGGGTGTTGTCATTGTATACTCGGTCATTCTGATTATCATGAACTTCATCGTAGACATCGTCTACGCCCAACTCGACCCGCGAATTACCTACAAATAAGGAGAGGACCATGTTCTTTACAAGAAACAAAGCAAAACTGACGGCCCTCAACGAGTTTGACCAGGTCGTTGAAGGCAACAGCCTCGGCAAGGATGCCTTCAGAAGACTGAAGAAAAACAAAATGGCGGTCATCGGCATGATCGTTGTCGTCGTGTACTCAATTCTCGCAGCCAGCGCCATGTTCCTGCCCATCCATCCCTATGATCAGATCATCCTTGACCACCAGCACCTTCGCCCCTCGTTTACCAAGAATGCCGGCGACCTGATGATGGAGACCAAGCTTGAAGACCTCTATTTCAAGGCATGGAGAGCGGGGACGCTCAAGGTTACCGAAGAACAATCCGCCCAGATCAGGGAGTGGATTGCAGCAAATGAAACCAACAAGGTGTGGGACTTCTGCTATGCAGAGGGAGAACGTCAGAAGGAAGCAGGAACGTTCACGTTCAGCAGCGCCGACCAGAGAACCATCGAGCGCCTGCAGGAGAAGATCGACACTGAATTTTTAATAAGCGTCGACAAGGTCTTGTGGACCGATCCCGCCACCCAAAAGGTGCACAATCTCGCCCGTATGGATTTCAGCGAGATTGAAGCCATCTACGCCGATTTACTGAAGATCGATATCGCCGTCATCGAGAAGCAGACCAGGGACGAAATCCGCAGCCAGGTGCTCAACAATCTCAAGGCTTCAACTCCCGACTTGAGTGAAGAAGAGTATGCAGCCAACCTTGAGATCGAGATGGACACTCTCGGGGAGAAGGGGATTGCCTCCATGGGCAAGACCAATCTCTTGGGGAAAATCAAAACCACCATCACCCGAAATGCAGAGCGTGAGCTCCGCAAGGAAATCAGCGAAGGCAATGCACAGTTCCCCATCGACCGGGAGATCAAGGTAAACGAGCAGCTCACCGCCGAAATCAATGCAACCAAGAAGCACGAGCGCAGGTACTTCCTCGGAACCGATTACAGCGGCCGCGACATGCTCTCACGCATCATCTACGGCGGGCAGGTATCCATCGCCATCGGCTTGATCGGAACCATCACCAGCGTCATCATCGGCATTGTCCTCGGCGCCATCGCCGGGTACGCAGGCGGTAAGATCGATTTCTTCCTCATGCGCTTTGTCGACATCATGTACGGCCTGCCCTACATGCTGCTGGTCATCATTTTCATGGCAATCTTCGGACGCAATATCATGAACCTCTTCGTTGCCCTGGCAATGGTCAGCTGGCTGACCGTCGCCCGCATGGTGCGCGGCCAGGTCATGAGCCTGAAGAACAGCGAGTACGTTGAGGCAGCCCGCAGCATGGGAGCTTCCACCGGACGCATCATTTTCCGCCATATGGTCCCCAACTCACTTTCCGTCATCATTGTCTATTCAACGCTCAGGGTTCCCGCATTCATCATGCAGGAGTCCTTCCTCTCCTTCCTCGGTCTCGGGGTTCAGGCTCCGTATGCATCGTGGGGTTCCCTCGTAGGAGACGCTGTCAACGGCATGACGCTGTATCCATGGAAGTTGATCTTCCCTGCTATTGCCATGACCATCTTCCTTTTTGCCATGAACTTTTTCGGTGATGGCTTGAGGGATGCATTCGATCCACAGAGCAAGAACCAACTTTAGGAGGACCCACATGAGTCTGAATACCGAAGCAAAAGTGGTCCTCGAAGTAAAGGACCTCAGAACATATTTCAAAACCGACGCCGGCATCGTCAAAGCCGTAGACGGGGTGTCATTTACGCTCCATGAAGGAGAAACCTTGGGCATCGTCGGGGAGAGCGGCAGCGGCAAGAGCGTCACGAATCTCTCCATCATGCGCCTCATTCCCTCCCCTCCGGGCAAGGTCGTGGGAGGAGAAGCCCTCTTCGAAGGTGTCGACATCCTCAAGCTTTCCGAGAAAGAGATGCGCGAGATTCGGGGCAACAAGATTTCCATGATTTTCCAAGACCCCATGACCAGCCTCAACCCCTTCCTCAGGATTTCCACGCAGATGGTTGAGACCATCCGCCTGCATGAGAAGGATGTCTCCAAGCAGGAGGCGCTCAAGCGCTCGATCGACATGCTCAAGTTGGTAGGCATCCCATCAGCTGAGAAACGAATCCAAAACTACCCCCACCAGTTCTCCGGCGGCATGCGCCAGCGTGTCATGATCGCCATGGCACTCTCCTGCAACGCCCAGGTCCTGGTGGCCGACGAACCGACCACTGCCTTGGACGTAACCATCCAGGCCCAGATTCTAGAGTTGATCGACAAACTCAGTACCAGAATGGGTACCGCAGTCATTCTCATCACCCACGACCTTGGCGTGGTTGCAGGCATGTGCAACCAGGTCTGCGTCATGTATGCCGGAAAAATTGTAGAAAAGGCAGCTACTGAAGACCTCTACGAAAGACCGTCCCATCCATATACCGAAGGCCTCATCAAGAGTGTTCCCCGCATGGATACCACCAAGAAGGGCAACAGGCTCTTCTCCATCGAGGGCCAACCGCCGAACGTGATCGACCTTCCTCCCTGCTGTCCCTTCCACCCCCGCTGCCACAAGGCGATGGAAGTATGCCGCCATGCATACCCGCCGGTAAAGGATTTGGGAAAGGGACACGAAGTCGCCTGCTGGCTGTATGCTGATGAAGCAGAAAAAACCCAGGCACTGAAAGAAGCAAATGGAGAGGAGAAGGCAACATGAACACACCGAAAAAACCCCTTTTGGAAGTCAGGGACCTGAAGCAGCACTTCCCCATTACCAGCGGAATGCTGTTGCAGAAACAAGTTGGTGCAATTCGTGCAGTTGACGGCATCTCCTTTGATGTATACCCCGGTGAGACACTCGGCATCGTAGGAGAGTCCGGTTGCGGAAAATCCACCACGGTGCGCTCCATCGCCCAGCTTTACAAACCCACCAGCGGCAGCGTCATCTTCGACGGTATTGACTTGGTCAAGGCCGACCAGAAAACAATGCTCAAAGCGCGACGCGACATCCAGATGATCTTTCAGGATCCTTATGCGTCGCTCGACCCCCGCATGACGGTTCGGTCCATCATTGCAGAACCTCTGGTCATCTACAACAACCGCAAATTATTGGATAAGCCGCTCTCGGCTTTGGATATCGAGCGCAAAGTCGAAAACCTGATGGAGCGCGTCGGTTTGAACAAGGCGTTCAAGAACCGCTATCCCCACGAATTCAGCGGCGGCCAGCGCCAGAGGATCGGAATAGCCCGGGCTCTGGCCCTCAATCCCAAAATCATCCTCGCCGATGAGCCGGTTTCCGCCTTGGACGTATCGATCCAGTCCCAGATTCTGAATCTGCTGGGAGACCTGCAGAAGGAGTTCGGCCTCACCTACATCTTCATCGCCCATGACTTGGCGGTCATCCAGCACATCTCCACCCGTGTGGCGGTCATGTACCTCGGCAAGATCGTCGAGATCAGCGATGCAGTGCGGTTGTACGACAATCCTTTGCACCCCTATACCACCGCCCTGCTCAGCGCCGCCCCGATTCCCGACCCAAAGATCGAGCGTGAGAGGAAGCGCATCATCCTTACCGGTGACGTACCTTCACCGGACAAGGAGCGCAACGGCTGCTACTTCTACGACCGTTGTCCCAAACGGATGCCTTGGTGCTCCTGCCACGTACCCCCGATGTTCGACATCGAGGACAAGCACCAGGTCGCCTGCTGGCTCTATGATACCAAGGACCACAGCAAGGTAAGCATGGAGGAAGCACAGGCCGACGCCAACAAGAGCATCTGATCATTGAAGCCACCCGACCGGGTGGCTTCTTCATATCAAAGATCCTTGTAGGATACGTCGAGGTCCAAATCACGAGGCCGGTCCACATACATCGGAAGGCCTGTAACGGCTGCAATGGCCTGCAATGAGGACTCGGTTCTTCCCCCTGAAGTTTTTTCGGCAATAACCTCGATTGTTTTGACCTGATCATCCTTCAGTCTGAGGGACAGGACCATCATTGCCCTGAGACGACGCTTGGTCGGTTTTGCATTTTTGTCGCTGCTTCCCCTGACAAAGTGGGTAAGCTCCAACCGCTCCACCTCCGAAAACGAGAACGTCTCTCGTTTGCAAATCCAAGCAAACCCGTAGATGCTCGTAACCGTATTGTCCTGCGTGTTGAAGTACCAGCTGTCCCGGTAGAGTGTACCGGCAAGACTGAGCAATATCAGGACAGGAATATGGGGCATGGTGATCAACCTTACCCCTTCAGCGATGTTCAGCGATAGGCCCCAGATGAGAAAGAGGGTAAATACCAGACACAGGATATGAAATGTACGGGTAATTCCATAAACAATTCCATCATGTTTTCTATAGGTAGTGTGTCGTACCATGCAGCACCTCGCAATATCATATCAGTATACTGTATTCTTGTACTCTGGTCATGGGCAAGCCCTCCTGTAATGTATGCAAAAAATGCATAAATTCAATGTGAATCATCCAGTCCAAGCCTGTTTTCAGCCAAACCTATTTGCGTTTTCTCTTGATTCATGGTTTAATGTGATTTAAGCTAAGTTGAACGTTTACACTTAGAATTACAAGGAGATATGTCTATGAAGAAATTTCTGGCTATCATGCTTTGCGTCCTGCTTGTAAGTGCCCTCTTTATTTCCTGTGGAAAGAAGGAAGAAGCACCTGCACCGGCCGCAACCACGACGCCGGCACCTGCAGCTCCGGCTCCCGCTCCTGCTGTAACGGCTGCTCCGGCACCGGCACCCGCCGCCCCGGCTCCTGCAGCTGTGGCTAAAGATGAGATCGTATTCCGCATCACCAATGGTGCTGAACCCGAATCCTTGGACCCCGCACTCATTCAGGGTGTTCCCGAGCACAGAATTTTCGAGGCTCTCTTCGAAGGTCTGGTGGCAAACGATCCTGAGACTGCCCTTGCAGTCCCCGGCGTTGCTGAAAGCTGGGAAGCCAATGAAGACGGAACCCAATATACTTTCAAGCTTCGCAAGAACGCCGTATGGTCCGATGGAAAGCCCATCACCGCCCATGATGTCGTATACAGCTGGCTGAGGATTTTGGATCCCGCAACCGCCGGTCCCTATGCTTGGTTCCCCTGCATGTTCCTTGCCGGTGCATCCGAGTTCAACGCTGGAGAGGCTGGTCCCGAGGCTGTCGGTATCCGCGCCCTTGACGACTACACCTTCCAGATGGACCTCATCGGACCGCTTCCGTATGCAGTCGATGCCCTGACCCACTACAGCTTCGCAATCGTTCCCAAGCACGCCATCGAGAAGTTCGGCAGCGCTTGGACCGATCCCGCCAACTTCGTAGGAAACGGCCCGTTCGTGCTCACCGATCGTGTTGCACAGACCTCCATCACCGTTTCCAAGAACCCGAAGTACTGGGATGCAGATGCAGTAAAGCTTGACAAGGTCATCTTCTACTCCTCCGACAGCGATACCACCAACTACAACATGTACCTCAACGGCGAGATTGACTGGGCAACCAACGTTCCCCCGGATCAGCTCAACGCCGCACAGATGCGCGACGACTTCCAGCTCGCCCCGCAGCTTGCAACCTACTACTATGTATTCCAGACCCAGAAAGCTCCGATCAACAACGTGCTGGTCAGAAAGGCTCTCTCCTATGCTGTCGACCGCGAAGCACTGGTTGAAGGCGTGACCAAGGCCGGACAGATTCCTGCTTGGGGCATTGTATCCCCGATGGCCGGATACCCCGCACTAGAGTTCCCGTTTGAGACCATGGACGAAGCCATCTCGAAGGCTCAGGACATGCTTGCACAGGCTGGATATCCCAACGGTGCCGGCTTCCCGACTGTTTCCATCCTCTACAACACCAACGAGGGTCACAAGCAGATTGCTGAATTCATTCAGCAGGAGTGGAAGAACAACCTGGGCATCAACGTAGTGCTTGAGAACCAAGAATGGCAGACCTACCTCTCCAATCGTAACGAAGGCAACTTCCAGGTTGCACGCGCCGGATGGGTTGGTGACTACCAGGATCCGAACACCTTCCTCGACATGTTCATCACCGGTGCCGGCATGAACGGCGGAAAGTACTCCAACGAGGTCTATGACGTCCTGATCAACGAAGCAGCAAGAATGCCCGCCGGGGAGGACCGCTTTGGTGTTCTGCGGACCGCTGAGGACATCATGATCAACGAAGACCAGGCTATCATGCCTCTCTACTACTACGTAACGATCAACATGATCGATACCAACAAGTGGGGCGGATGGTACAACAACACCATGGATTACCATCCGGTCAAGGACATCTACCTCAAGTAGTTGTACATTCACAGCATTTTCGATCCCCGGGTTTTCCCGGGGATCTTCTTTTTGCCGCCTTCCATTCCTTGACATCCACCACCCGCCTTCCTAGAATAATATTAATTGAGGGAATGCAATACAGGAGGGTACCATGTTCAGCTTTCAGGCATGTTCGCCTTGGTTGCTGGTTATCATCGGCCTGGTTTTGTATCTTTTCGGCTCCCCAATGCAACCGATTGCCGGCCCTCTGAATCTTGCGGCGGAAAGCACTTCTTCCCAGCTTTCGGCTATTCATCAAACCTTGCAGCAGGACTTGATCAGCGAGACGTCGGAGGCATATCCAAACAAGGCAAGACTGAGCTGGGCATCCTGGATGAGTGTAGTCTGCACCATCGCGGCAATTGCAATTTCATTCAAACACCACAGATACGAACACCTTTCAGGCCGCTTACCCACCTCCCAGGCTTATCTTGTAGTCTACATGCATGACCGAGATGGGAAAAAACGCTGAGCATGGTCCCTTTGCAATGGTAGGCCATTGGGTCTGCCTTTTTCCTTTGAGAACTCATCATGGTGCACAGCACCTTACAAGGTAGGTATGTATATGATTACCATTATTCAGCTGGTTTCAATAGCAATAGCACTGCTCGCCTTCGGCATGGCTTTCTGGTTGTACACCTGGGTCAAGGCCCAGCCGGCCGGAAATAGCAAGGTCGAACATATTGGATCGTACATCCAAAGAGGTGCCAATACATTTTTGAGGAGGGAGTACACAATCCTGGCCTGCTTTACCGGCATCGTCGCACTTGCAATCCTCCTCTTCATCCCCACCCCAATCTGGAATGGAGCCTTGGACAACGTTATCATGGCCGTTTCGTTTCTCGCTGGAGCCGCCTTTTCCGCCCTGGCAGGCAAAGTCGGCATCCAAGTGGCGACCATCGCCAATCGCAAAGCCGCAACAGCATCACAGACCGGCATCAAGTTCGCCTTCCTTGCAGGCTTTCGAGGTGGAGCGGTCATGGGCATGGCGGTTGTGGGCACCAGTTTGCTGGGAGTAACCCTCGTCCTCATGATTACAAACGATGCAACAGCCATTCTTGGATTCAGTTTTGGTGCCAGTTCATTGGCCTTGTTCGCCAAGGCTGGAGGAGGAATTTTCACCAAGACTGCAGATATCAGCGCAGACCTCGTCGGGAAGGTGGAACTCGGAATCCCCGAGGACGATCCACGAAACCCGGCTGTCATTGCAGACAATGTCGGTGACAATGTGGGAGATGTGGCAGGTATGGGAGCCGACCTGTTTGACTCCAATGTCGCCAGCATGGCAGCGGCTTTGGTGATGGGCATCTCCCTCGACGCAGGAACCTCCACCAAGAATGTCTCCACCGTATTTTGCTTTGCAGCCCTGGGCCTTCTTGCTTCCATCATCGGAGTCGGAACGGCAAAAATGGGAAAGTCGGATAATCCCAACCATGCGCTGAACAGCAGCACCTATGTGACCACAACCTTGTATATCGTATTTACCGCACTTGCAACCCAACTGCTTGGCATCTCCTGGCGGTTGTGGACAGCGGCGATCATCGGCCTTGGAGTCGGGACCATCATAGGCATCGCCAGCGACTACTTTACCAATGACGAGAAGCATCCCGTCCATCATGTTGCAAAAGCGTCAGAAAATGGTCCGGCATTCACCATTCTAGGCGGAGCGTCCTATGGATTTCTCAGTGTATTTCCGTCAATGGCAGGAATAGCGGCGGCTGCATTGGCGGCGTATCTTGTCTGCGATCCGCTTGGCCCAGGCTATGCCATGTTCGGCATCTCCATGGCAGCTGTCGGCATGCTCTCCATTGTCGGCATGATCATATCCAACGACGCATACGGCCCTATTGTCGACAATGCCCGCGGGTTGGTTGAGATGGCAAACCTGGGAGACAAGGCCTTGGCGATAACCGACTCACTCGATAGTGCCGGCAACACGGTAAAAGCAGTGACCAAAGGCTTCGCCATCGCAGCAGCCGGACTGACCGTCATCGCCCTGCTCGGGGCTTTCATGACAGAAGTCAACGAGGCTGCCGAAGCTTTGGGGATGGGAGAACAATTCTTGAGCGGGTTCGATATCATGAATCCGTATGTCTTTTTCGGCCTCTTGGTGGGAGCCGCCATTCCTGCAGTATTCAGTGCAATGCTGATATTGGGAGTCGACCGGAATGCACAGCGCATGATCGCCGAAATCCACCGTCAATTCAAAACGATCAAAGGCTTGAAAGAGGGGGTTGAAGGGGTGGTGCCCGAGTATGACCGGTGCATCGATATTGCTACCGTCGGCGCTCTGAAAGAGCTGATCCCTGCCGGGCTCATGGCCATTATTGCGACATTGCTGGTAGGGTTCATCGGCGGCGTGCAAGCCATCGGAGGATTTCTGGCGGGAAACATTGTCAGCGGCCTTCTCTTGGCCCTCTTCATGTCCAACAGTGGAGGGCTCTGGGACAACACCAAAAAGTATATCGAGTCGGGCAATTTTGGAGGAAGAGGTTCCGATGCCCATAAGGCGGCCGTCGTCGGAGATACCGTAGGCGATCCCTTCAAGGATACCGCCGGACCATCGATCAACACACAGATCACCGTCGTCTCACTCGTCTCCTCGCTGATGTCCACGGTGTTTCTCACCACGTCGTTGTTCTAAATCCCAAGCAGGCCCTTATTGCAGGGCCTGCTTCCGTTTTAGCTGGACTGAAAGGGCGGTGTTCGGTATAGTTTTACAGAAGCAGGAGGAGCGAGCATGCAGGTATTTGACCTCAGAAGTGATACGATTACAAAACCCACCTTGGAAATGAGAAAAGCAATGGCCGCTGCTGAAGTCGGGGATGATGTCTATCGGGAAGACCCCACCACGACCAAACTCGAAAAACTGGCAGCCGAGCTTACCGGAAAAGAACAAGCTCTCTTTGTCTCTTCGGGGAGCATGGGCAATCTTATCAGCCTGTACATCCAGGCAGGACGGACCAAGGAAGTCCTGTGTGCAGCCAACAGCCATATCATCCAGCATGAGATCGGCTCCATTGCAGCCATAGCCGGAGCCCTGCCGATCACCGTTCATGCACCTCGGGGAGTGCTCAACGCAACCGATCTCCAATCCTTGGTCAAGCAAGGTTCCTACGATATGGCTGCTACGGCCCTCATCGAGGTGGAGAATACTATCGGAGGATACTGCTACCCTCTTGAGAACCTTGAGATGATCAAGGACTTTGCATCCACCCACAACCTGAAGGTTCATATGGATGGAGCGAGGATCTTCAATGCACAGGCAGCCACCGGTATTTCGGTCAAGACCTATGCCAAGTATGCCGACACCATCACCTTCTGCCTCTCCAAGGGTCTGGGCTGCCCGGTGGGAAGCATGCTCTGCGGAAACAAGGAGTTCATTTCCCAAGCCCTTACCGTACGCAAGCTGCTCGGAGGGGGCATGCGGCAAACCGGCATTCTCGCTGCTGCAGGGCTCTATGCCCTCCAGCATCATGTCGACCGCCTGAAGGACGACCATGCACACGCAAAGGCGATCGCCGACACCCTGGTCAAGACCGGATGGGCTGAAGTGGATATCCAGGGAGTGCAGACCAACATCATATTCTTCACCGTCCCATCTTGCAGCGCCCAAGATGTAGTGAAGAAGCTTGCGCGCATCGGCATCCTGGCAAACACGGAAGGAGAGAGTGTGCGTCTGGTCACCAATCTCGACCTAAGCGATGAAGACACCCAAAATGTCTGCTCCCTGCTCTCATCATTCGACCCCGGGGCCCTTGCATGAAAACAACACTCATCTGTTTTTCCGGAACGGGAAACAGCTATTACATCGCAAAGCGTCTTGCTTCGGAGCTTGGCGACTGCCGGATTTTGATGATCCCGCACCTGATGCAAAACCAGGCATTCGAACTTACCGAGCAGGTCGGCTTTGTATTTCCCGTCTATAAAGGGTTTCCTCCCAATCTGGTAACCCATTTCATCCAGGAAGTTTTTGCAAAACAAGACCTGGGTCCGGTCAAGTACCTCTTCCAGATAGCCACTCGGTACATGTTCCAAGCATACACCTTCCAGGCCATGGATGTGGTGGTCAGGGAAGCCGGGGCGATCACCAGCTATGTCAACCATGTAGTCATGCCTGATGGATATGTTCCGTTGCTGGCCGCTCCCACAGAAGGGAAAATCGACGAACTCTATGCAAAAGCCGATAGGAAGATTGCAGAAATCGCCAAGGATATCAAGCAGGAACAGATCAGGCTTCCCTTCCGTCCGCCGTTCAGCCGGCTTGCCATCAACCACTTCATGGTACCCATCCATCGCGCCTTCATGGACACGGCCCTCGATTTCACCGTCACCGATGCCTGCATTTCCTGCGGCCTGTGCTATCGCATGTGCCCTTCCTTCAACATCGAGATGGTGAACGGCAAACCTGAATTCGACAGGGCCTGTACCGGCTGCCTGGGCTGTTACCACCGCTGCCCGACCCAGGCTATTGTTTTCAAACAGAAGGTGAAAAACGGAAGGTATCCCAATCCGCGTTCGACCTACACCGTGGAGTATCGCCCTGATGCAGTATAATTTTGATCGGTCGGTCGACCGCCGTTCATCACTCTCCGTCAAGTGGAACAAGGAAGCAATCAAGAGCCTGTGCGGAAATCCTGATGCAGAACCGTTTTGGGTTGCAGACATGGATTTTCCTGTCGCTGCCGAGGTAGCACAAAAAGCACGAAACCTCAGCGAACACGCCATCTTCGGCTATCCGTATGCCAACAACCAACGGCAAGTCTTCTGTGCATGGGCAAAGGCACGTCATCAGATGGATATCCAGCCCGCCCAAGTGGTGATCAGCCAGGGAGTGCTCACCAGCATCGCAGTGCTGGTGGAGCTGCTTAGCAATGAGGGGGACGGTATCATCATACCGCTCCCCGCTTATCAGCCGTTCATCAGGATTGTCAACAACCTGCACCGGAATGTACTAGGCTGGCCCCTGCTATACAACCGGGACAGTCATATATTCAGCCTTGACTGGGATGCCTATGAACAACTCTGCAAGCAAGCCAAGATCCTGATCTTCTGTTCCCCCCAGAACCCCACGGGGTTGGTGTTTTCCGAGCAGGAGCTTGTCCGCCTCTGCGGCATCGCCAAGCAGAACAACGTTGTCATCATCTGCGATGAGATTCATGCAGACCTGAGCTATGGCAAGCACATCACGCTGCTCGAACCTGCAAGGCAGGTCGGCTGTGAAGCCGTGGTCTGCATGGCTCCCTCAAAGACCTTCAACATCGCCGGGGAGCACTACTCGGTCACCTTGTTCAACAATCCCGACATGAAGCAGCGCTACTTGACCCGTCTCGAGCAGCTCTTCATCGCCGAGCCTTCCCTGGTTGCCACAACCCTCGCCCTTGCCTCCTATCAAAGCGGGGCAAAATGGCTTGACGAGTTGCTCGTCTATTTGCAGAAGAACGCAGACATCATTGAGAACACGTTGCAAAAGGAAGTCCCTTCCCTTGTTTTCATCAAACCCCGGGCTTCATTCATCGGCTTGTTGGACTGCTCGGCCATCCTTGACCTGGTTGAACGCGATGCACAGGCACATCCACAGCTCTATGACAGCTCAACCAGTGCCCAGGGAGGCCTGCTCTCCCGGTTTTTCGGCCAACGGGCAAACCTGGCCTTCAACGACGGGACCTGGTTCGGAGGGACGGCTTACCGCCAGTTCGTTCGACTGAACTTCGGTACGCAGCGTTCAAATGTTGAACGCGCATTGAACCTCATCAAGGAAGCGGTTGCTTTCCTGGAAGCAACCTACCGCTGAAAGGGAATCAGAGGGGCAAGCGACTTGGCAAGAAACGAAATCCCTCTGTGGTCGGGATGCAGGAATTGGTCATCGTAGGCATCCCTGAGTGAGAGGGAGAGGCCATCCGCCACTTCGACCCCTGCAAAACATCGCGTAGCCTGGACCATGGCCCGGGCAAGCTCCTTGAAGCTGCCCATAGGCTTTTCCTGTAAAATATCGGTGCGATAGAGCGGAGTCAGCAGGAGAACCGGGACCTTGGGATAAAACTTTCGGATTCGCCCCAACAGGGCGAACATCTCTCCTCGGATCTCGGCAAGTGTCTGCCTGATCGTCCAGTCATTGGTTCCCAAGCTGACCAGAATTGAGGCAACAGGTTGATCAAGCTCCAGCTTTTGCACCAACTTGGCATTGATCATCGCCCCGGCAAGGCCTTGGTTGATAACCTGTACCCCAAGGATGGAACCCAGCTGACTTGCCAGATTCTGTGAAGGATGGTGGATGCCCACACCCTGGACGATGGAATCCCCCATCAGAAGCAGAGTCTTTTTCTGCTTGGCAACAGAAGCCACATCCCCTTCCAATGCAACCCCCACCTGATGGTGCAACGGCAAATGGATGGCAATAGCCCGCCCTGCTTGGAATACAAGGGGGCCGCTTACCAAAGGAGGGTGCGACACCTGCCCATCAATGCTCACATCGATTGTCTCGGAAAGGTCAAGCGGCCTTCCGTAGAGGGCTGCGAAATCGAGCACCTGACCACCGCGTTTGGCCAGCAGTGACTGATGGTACCGCTTGATGTGCACCACCGTCTCACTTTTTGTATCAAAACGCAGACAGATCGATGCACTTGTCTTGGCCATGGCCTGATAGAAAGGATGGGAGTTGAACGGCTGGCCGTCACTCTCATTGAATCGCAATAATTGTATATATCCATCCTCGAGATGACGATACGTGAGTGCGTTGTGAGCCAGTTCAAAGATCGAGGAGTGTTCGTTTTCCATATACCTCTTCCCAGTTCTTTGAGAAATCCTGGACAGCCTTGGTGATCGAGGGCATGGCAAGGCCGGTGGAGAGCAAAGCGTAGGGGACTGTACAGCAACCGGCCCCGTTTGCATACGCTGTGGTAATCTCGTTGATGTTCTTGAAACTGGCCGCCAAGACCTGACAGCTGGAGCTGTTCGCCCACAAAAGGGAGCTCAACTCCTTGATTACCTTGGCCGCATCGATATCGATGTTCAGCATCCTGTTGTAGTAGACAGCCAAGTATCGGGCCCCGCTCTGCATGGCAAGAATACCCTGCAGCGTGGTATAGATGGCGGTTGCAGTAACATTGACCCCTCTCTTGGAGAGGATGCGGATCGCTTCCAGCCCCTGTTCGGTAACCGGGATTTTGATGAACGTGGAAGGCCCGAGCAACGAGATGATTTTCTCGGCTTCTGCAAGTATTGCAGGGCAATCGGTACTGACGACCTGCACATGCAGGCTTCGCTGCTCGCCGATGAGCTTTCTTATCTTTTGCATATGGGGGAAAAAGTCAACGCCTCCCTCAGCCTTTATGATGGTTGGATTGGAAGTCACCCCGCTGATGGGATAGGTCGCAAGGCCCCTCTCGATTTCAGCAAGATTCGCAGTATCAAGCATAAGTTCCATGGCATACCTCTACCGCCATCATGCCATAGATGCGATGGCAGGGGCTAGTATCAGAAGCGTTGTTTCTTGGAACGGAATTGATTGGGCGTCATTTCATAGGCACGCTTGAACAAGCTGTAGAACCGATGGACCGAACCAAAACCGCACTGTTCGCTGATCTGCGAGATGGTTGCATTCGAGTGGTTCAGCAACAGGCAGGCCTGCTCGAGCTTCTCAAAGGTTATCTCCTCCCATATCGTATGCTTGCGGAATTGCCGAAACCGCATCTCAAGGGCGCGCCTGCAAATCGTCGCCTCGCTTGCAACATCACTGGCTGTCAAGCCCGACGTGGCACGTGCTTTTATCAAGCGAAGAGCATTCGCAACCTGCTCATCTTCGCACAACACCAAGCGGGTGCTCTCACGCTCGGTAACAGAGCCGGGAGCGATGCGTCTGATATGCATCCCGCTTTGCCTGTTGCTCAGCATCGCATCGAGCATGGCCGATGCCTCATACCCGATCGTCTTGCAGTCGGGCTGGATGCTGGAAATTGAAGGGCTGGCCAACTCGCAAAGCAACGTCTCATTATCCACCCCCAGCACCATGACATCGGAGGGAATGCTGATCGAAAGCCGCTGGCAGGCCAGCTCGACCTTCATCGCCGAAAGATCGTTGCAACAGAACAAGCCGATGGGTTTTTCCAACCCCGCCAGCCATGATTCCAGCTCTTGCGACGGTTCATACAACTGCCTCCACCAGGAAAGCGGCCGTGAAAAGGAAGCAATGTCCGAAGGATTCATGCTGAGGCTGCTGGCAAATCCAACAAAGCGCTCACGTGCCCAGTGCACTTGGTCGACTCCGCACCAGGCAACGTTCCTGCTGCCTAGTTTCTTCAGGTATGTTCCGGCACTCACTCCGGTCTGGTAGTCGTCATTGCGCACTTGACTGAAGAGCTTGAGAGAGGAGGAGCCTGCAATATCAACGACCGGGATTCCCAAGGAGGCGCACAGGAGCGCCTCCTGGTCGTCTTCGATGCGGGCGATCAGGGCATCGCACTCCGACAGCGCCTCCTGATCGAGGGAGAAGAACCACGGCCCTTGCCCCCTGACCTGCCAATCACCTTTTGCTCTTGCATATTGCACCACCCCGCTTGCGACGGCCATGTCATAGCCATCTTGGAATCTTAGTTTCAAACCAATCTGTTTCATTACCGGTGAGTGTATCACAATATTCGCAAAACGATATAGCTTTTTCGCATATCAAGCATTGTAATATCTGAGAAACCCCGTATGCTTGAGATGAGGAGGACCGCATGAGTCACACAACCATTACCATTCCCGCCACGGGTGCACAATTGCCGGTGATCGGAGTAGGAACCTTTGGCAGCGACCATGTCAGCGCCGTCGAAATGGCCCAAGCCGTCAAGCTTGCCTTGGAAATTGGATATCGCAACATTGACTGTGCCAGCGTCTACGCCAATGAGAAGGAGATCGGAGAGGTGCTGCATACAAGCACCATACCCAGAAAAGAGCTTTGGATTACGAGCAAGGTCTGGAACGACATGCATGGGAAAAAGAACGTCATTGCGTCGGCAAAACAGAGCCTGAAGGACCTGCGCCTTGACTACCTCGACCTGTACTTGGTCCACTGGCCGTTTCCCAACTACCATCCACCCAAGTGCGATGTCTCCAGCCGCAGTCCGGACGCCCGGCCCTACATTCATGAAGAGTTCATGGAAACCTGGCAGGCCATGGAGGAGTTGGTCCGTCAAGGATTGGTCCGCCATATCGGTACCAGCAATATGACGGTGCCCAAGCTGAAGTTGCTCTTGCAATCGTGTTCCATCAGGCCTGTGGTAAACGAGATGGAGCTGCATCCCTGTTTCCAGCAGACAGCATTCCGATCCTATCTGGCCGAGCAGGACATCATCCCGATCGGCTACAGTCCGCTCGGCTCCCCCAACCGTCCCGAGCGTGATACCACCAGTGAGGATGTAGTGGACATGGAGCACCCGATCGTAGTCGAGCTTGCAAGAAAGCACAACGTCCACCCGGCGGCAATCTGTCTGAAATGGGCACGGGGCAACGGCATCGTTCCCATCCCCCAATCCACCAAGGAGCGGAACCTGAGAAGCAACCTGGAAAGTGTTCTCAGCTCTCCTCTCACGCAAGAGGAGCTCGATCTCCTCGGCGGTGCCGAATGCAACAACCGCCTGATCAAGGGACAGGTATTCTTATGGAAGGAAGCCGATTCATGGCATGACTTATGGGACGAGGATGGAACGATTCCCTGCCCACAGAGCTATCGTACAGGAGGAGTAAGATGACCAAACGCATGATGAAAGGGGCAATGCTGCCCGGCAACAGCACCGTGGCATTCGCAGAGTATGAAGTACCCAAGCCGGGATACGGCCAGGTGTTGGTAAAGACCAAGTGCACCACAATCTGCGGCAGCGATATCCGATGCATCTACCGCGAGCACTTGGGCAAAGGCCCTGAAGGCTATCAGAATGTAATAGCCGGCCATGAACCCTGCGGCCAGATTGTTGAAGAAGGCGAAGGCCTGAAGCGATTCAAAAAAGGCGATCGCGTCATTGTCTACCACATCAGCGGCTGCGGTGTCTGCCACGAGTGCCGCCAGGGCTTCATGATCAGCTGCACCAGCGACAAGCGGGCTGCCTACGGCTGGCAGCGTGACGGCGGCATGGCTGAGTACCTGCTCTGCGATGAGAAGGACCTGGTCCTGCTTCCCGACGAGCTGAGCTATGCCGACGGCGCACAAGTGGCCTGCGGCTTTGGAACCGTCTATGAGGCCATCGAGAAAATCGGGGTGAGCGGCAACGATGCAGTATTGGTTGTCGGACTCGGTCCGGTGGGACTGGCCGCCCTCATGCTGGCCAAGGCGATGGGTGCAAACAAGCTCATCGGCATTGAAAGCCAGAGCGCCCGTATTGAACTGGCAAAAAAGCTCGGTCTGGTCGATCACGTATTCACCCCCTCCGATGAGAATGTTGCCCAAGTCAAGGCAGTAACCGGCGGCCATGGAGTCGAGAGAGCCTTTGACTGCTCTGCAAGCGATCCAGGAAGGGCCACGGCGATCAAGGCAACCCGCAAATGGGGAAGGATTGCGTTCGTCGGGGAAGGAGGGACAGTCCACTTCAATCCCAGCGAAGATATGCTGCACGACCAGAAGACCATCTACGGCAGTTGGGTTACCAGCATCTGGAAGATGGAGGACTTGGTTGAGAGACTGGTGCGTTGGAACATCCACCCCGAGGATCTCATCACCCACCGATTCCCCCTGGAGAAGGCTGATGAAGCGTATGCCCTGATGGCAAGCGGAGCCTGCGGCAAGGTGGCTGTCTGTTTTGACGAGGAGCTTCCTAACTGAAGACCTTGTTGAATCGGGGGGAGTGGTCGTACAGGGAGGCCTTGGACTTCTTGTCGGTGACGATCCCCCCGTTCTCTCTCATCGCATGGATGGTGGGCTGCAGCACGATGGTGGCAGGGAAACCTTCCCTGTCGCCTTCCATCCGCCGGATCAAAATCCGGGCGGCCGACTCTCCGATCAGATCAAGCGGCTGAGCCACTGCATAGTGGCAGAACTGCAACAACGGGGCATAGTAGAGATAGTCGAAGGCGGCAAACGCCATTCGGCTGCGTATCTGTTGTCCTTCGTGTGCCATCAGATAGCTGGTGGCCCCGATATGGACCATGTCATTGACCATGAAAAAGGCATCAGGACATTGCTCCATTGCCAAGGCCTGTTGCATCAATGTGTAGCCGGCTTTTTGTGTCATGCCTCCAAGGAGGATGAACTGTTTCTCAACCTCCAGGTGATTGTCCTTCATGGCCTCCAAATACCCGTGGAGGCGCTCTACTGAAGTATGGACGTGAGCATCACCTCCGAGAAAGCCGATGCGCTTTCTCCCCTCCCGGATGAGGGCTGATGTGACGTCATAGGCTCCCTGACGGTTGTCGGTCAGGATGATGTCACAGTCCAGGCCCTCGATTTTCCGGTCGATCATCACAAACGGAGTGTTGGAAAGTGATGGTGTACAAAAATGATCTCCCACATCGCTGACGGGGATGACAACCAAGCCATCCACATTGCGCTCGAGCAACAAGGAGAGCTTGCGCTTCTCCTCAACTACCGAATTCTCCGAACTGCAGACCAGCAGGGCATAGCCAAGCGGACCGAGCAGATGTTCCAGCTGTTCTACAATTTCTGTGAAAAACGTATTTGAGATTTCCGGGACCATGATCCCAATGCTCTTGGTGACCTTGAGCTTGAGCGACCTGGCTACCGCATTGCGCTGATAGTGCAGCATCGCCACTGCCGAGAGCACCTTGCGCTCGGTCTCGGGGTTGACCACCCCGAGCTTGTTCAAGACCCTGCTAACCGTTGCAATGGAGACACCAGCCAACTTGGCAACGTCCTTGATGGTTGCTGTCTCACTCTTGCCCATGGTGTACCCCTTGTCTAGCTTCTGCGTGCGTATTTCTTCATATCAAAGTAGACAGCCACGATGATGATGAAGCCCTTTACCAACTGCTGGTAATAGCTGTCCACACCGAGGAAGGACATACCGTAGTTGATCAGACCCATGGTGAAAACACCAACCATCATCCCACTGACTGAACCTACACCACCGCTTTGGGAAACTCCCCCGACGGTGACGGCGGCGATGGCGTCCAACTCCATGCCATTGGCGGTAAGCGAATTGGCAAGACCAAGGCGGCTTGCAAGCAGTGTACCAGCAATGCCGTATAAAATTCCAGCATAGGTGTACACCATCATCAAATCACGCTCGACATTGATACCCGACACACGGGCGGCCTGGGCGTTCCCGCCGATTGCATAGAAGTGCGTACCCTGTCTGGTGTGCTTGAGCACCACCCAGACGATGAAGGCAGCGATGATGACATAGATGATAAGGTTGGGAATCGGACCGACACTGCCCTGGCTGATGTTCTTGAAGTTTTGGTTCAGCGACCCGACAACGGCAGCCTTTGTATAGATCAGCTGCAAACCCTTGGCGATGGACATCGAACCGAGCGTGGCGATGAAGGGAGGCAGTTTGCCATAGGCTATCAAGTACCCGTTGAACAGTCCGAACAACCCACCGGCTGCAACCGCGGCGACCACGGGAACGATGAGCGGAAAACTCTGTCCGGCGTAGATTGCTGAAGCATAGTCGGGGTTTTGCGCGAAGGAGGCAGCCACGCTGGCCGTGAGGCAGACAACATAGCCGATGGAGAGGTCGATGCCCTTGGTGATGATGATCATGCCGACGCCGAGTGCTGCAAAAGAGCGGACCGACTCGGCGATCAGCAGGTTGCGGATACTGTTCCAGCGAAGGGCGTTTCCCTTGGTAAGGACGGACAGCAATAAAAGCAGGCCGACAAACGTAACCCAGGTGGTGTACTGGCTTGCGAGTTTCTTACTGTCATTCAGTAGTTTCTTCATTTCCATATTCGGTCATTCTCCCTCTTATCCTACATGAACTGGGTGGCAAGGCGCATGATGGCTTCCTGGCTGCACTGCTGCTTGTCCAGGATGCCGGTGCAACGACCGCTGCACAGCACCATGACACGGTTGGACATCCCGATCAACTCGGGCATTTCGGAACTGACCATGATGATGGCCTTCCCCTGTTCAACCAACTGACCCATTATTTGATAGATCTCATACTTAGCCCCGACATCGATGCCGCGCGTCGGCTCATCCATGATCAGGATGTCCGGCAATGTCATCAACCAGCGGCTGATGATCACCTTCTGCTGGTTTCCCCCCGACAGGTTCTGGATCATTGTCTCCATGGTCGGCGTCTTGGTTTTCAAAGCTTCGTTATACTTGGCCGCTTCCTCTTTGAGCTGTTTGTGCTTGAGGAGCCCGATTTTACTCAGGTACTCTTTCAGGGACGCTATCGAGGTATTGGTGGAGATATCCAAGAGCGGGAAAATCCCGCTGCCTCGCCGGTCTTCGGTAATCATGCCCAGTCCATGCTCGATGGCTTTGCGGGGCTTGATGTCGGAAATCTCCACACCTTTGATGAAAATCTTTCCCGCACTGGTATCTCGTACTCCGAAGATGGCTTCCATCAGCTCGGTGCGCTGTGCACCCACCAAGCCACCGATGCCCAAGATTTCACCTCGCCTCAGCGAGAAGGAAATATCCTTGAAGGAACGAGGATTGAGAGATGTGAGGTTTTCAACCCGAAGAAGTTCTTCTCCGATGCTGCTCTTCACCGTGGGAAAGCGAAGGTTTGCTTCCCGGCCTACCATCAGGCTGATCAACTTGTCGTTGGTCAGATCCGNNAATGGGATAGGTCCCAATCATTTTTCCATCCCGCATGACACTCACTTCATCGGCAATGGCAAAGATCTCTTCCATCTTGTGGGAGATGTAAATCACCGCGACATTGTGGGCCTTCAGTTGGCGGATGATCTTGAACAGGTGAGCCACCTCATTATCGGTGAGCGAGCTGGTAGGCTCGTCCATCACCACCACGCGGCTGTTGTAGGAGACCGCCTTGGCGATCTCACAGGTCTGCTGCATCGAGATGGACAGTGAGCCGATTCTGCAATCGGGCTTGATATCCATCTCAAGGCGCTTGAGCAGCTCCTTGGCATCCTCATTCATGCGCTTGTGATCGATCAAGCCCGTTTTCTTCAAGGGCTCGCGGCCAAGATAGATATTCTGGGCGACCGAACGTTCAGGAACATTGGAAAGTTCCTGATGAATCATCGATACCCCATTCTGCAGGGCATCATGGCTATCCTTGAAATGATGGACTTCACCATTGAGCTTGATGGTCCCCTCGTCTTCCTTGTAAATGCCGAACAAACACTTCATCAACGTCGATTTGCCCGCACCATTCTCACCCATGAGGGCATGTACCGTCCCGGGTTTCACCCGGAAGGTGACACCGTCCAAGGCTCGTACTCCGGGAAACACCTTGGTGATCGACTCCATTTCCAAGGCGAATGTGCTTTCCATGTGACTTCCTCTTTCCTCTTTGCTCTCGGCGTTCATGAAGTGTCTCCCGCCCGAAGGCAGGAGACACAAGATCTCATTACATCAGGTCCTTGTAGTTGGCCTTGGTGACGGGCTTGAAGGGAACCAGATAGCACTGTGCGATGACGGCCGGATCATTTGCCGGCTCTTCACTGATGACCTGGCTGGAGGGAGCAATGCCCCAAGCGGTCATGCCGGTTGCACTACCCTTGGTAGCCATGGCATAAGCGAGCTCGAAAGCGGTGCTGCTCTGTCCGACGGAGTCCTGCAGAACGGTTGCATAGAGCTTGTTCTGGTCCATGGAGTTCAAAGCGTCGGCGGTTGCGTCGATACCGATGACCGGGAAGGTCAGGATGGTGCCGTCGCTGGGATCGTTGTCCACCAAACCATTGGTGATCAAGGATTCCACTGCGCCGAGGGCCATGCCGTCGTTCTGCGCCACTACGAGGTTGAACTTGCCTCTGTGAGCTGCAAGCCAGGTGTCCATCTTCTCTTGTGCCTTGTCAGGGGACCAGTCGGCGGTGTCCCTGGCGATCAGGTTGACGGTGTAACCGAGGCTCTTCAGGGTATCGATCAAACC
>DJGJ01000074.1:76975-77511 GCA_002432715.1 Sphaerochaeta sp. UBA5849
CCGAGGAGGTAGAGCATGTTCAGGACCTTGCCGGGAGCCTTTTCAGGATACTTGGTGAAGTATTCGTCAATGATCTGTGCCTGATACTGGCCTGCGACCAATTCGGGGGAGGAAGCAAGATAGAAGTCCTTGCCGACTTTCAAAGCTGCAACGGAGGGCTGGATGTTGGAGAATGCTGCTCCACCACCGGCTGCCTTGATCTGCTGAGCCATCTGCTCGGTGGCGCTGGTATCCTGGGGGATGATCACGAAATACTTATAGCCCTGGGTGATGAGGGTGTTCAGCTGGTCGAGCTGGCGGGCTACGTCGCCCTGTGCATCCTGAAGATTCAGGTCCACACCCTTCTCGGCTGCGAGCTTGCGCAGGTTGTCGGCATAGTCTTTCACGAACTGTTCGTTCAGGTTTCGGATCAGAGCTCCGATCTTCACCTTGTCACTCTTTGCTTCGGAGGAACCCTGAGCAAAGACAGTAGTACCCAACAGTGCGAGCACCAACAGAACGGCCACTAGTTTCTTCATAGAAAACTCCTTTCGTAT
>DJGJ01000074.1:77534-78273 GCA_002432715.1 Sphaerochaeta sp. UBA5849
TTTCCAGGATTACGCTTCCTGGCAAGCTTGTTTTGCATCGTTCCCACATCAAGTGAGGCGATCTTACCGGTACCTTTTATGCTACGAGTATATTCCCACTGGTTTTTCTGTTTGTCAACGAAAAAATGTAAACGTTTACAATATTTATGAAAACCTTTGCTATAGGTACAATAATAAGTACATACTACAACTATTGGATAAGTGTAAACCTTTACAATTTCCATGAATATACACAGCTTTTTGAAGGAATCCGGCATGCAAGTTCCATGCGACATGCACACCAACATACCAACGATTTCGGTAGAGCATACGACCGATTCATTGTATGATGCCGTATGGCTTATTCAACATTTGGAAATACATGGTGGGGCGAACGGTGGCTGGACGCCTTGCATCATATAGACTACTCAAACCGGCTTGCCAGAGGCATGCGGTACGCCCGCAACGGCTCGGTAAAAAAAATCATCATCGAAGAGCCTTTGGTTTCTGCTTCAGTGCAGGGCAGCCGAAACACCCCTTACAAAGTTGTGCTTAAGGCAAATCAATTCGGCACCTTTGAGAAGACAAAACTCATAGCATTGATACAAAGCAACCCTTATTATCTCAGCCAGTTGCATGCAGGCTTTCTCCCCAAGCAACTGCTTCAAGTCTGCAATAACGAAAAAATTCAACTATTCCCCTCTTCATGGAAAGACTTGTCCATGCAGTGCAGCTGCCCCGATTGGGCCGTACCCTGCAA
>DJGJ01000069.1:0-19006 GCA_002432715.1 Sphaerochaeta sp. UBA5849
ATCATGGAACAAGATCAATACGGGGGATATCGAGCGAGTATTCTTTGCAGATTTGAAAATATTAGACAAGTCATTCCACTTGATATTGCAACGGGAGATGTTATAACACCGCATCCAATACAGTATTCATTTTCCAGTGTCTTTGGGGATGATGAAATCCCCATCAAGGCATATCCGATTGAAACAATGCTTGCAGAGAAATTGCAGACAATTTACGCAAGGGGATTCTTGAATAGCCGGAACAAGGATTATTATGATCTCCATATCCTTTACAAACTGAAAAGCAAAGAGATAGATATACCGACATTGGCAAGAGCTTGTGAGCGGACATTCCATTATCGCAAAACAGAATTCGATCCAGTAAAAATACTAGAATTGCTCGAAAGATTGAAACGGAATGATTCTTTTCTGAAGAGTTGGGAGGCTTATTCAAAGAAGAACAGCTATGTTCGAGGTATCAGTTTTGAAGCTGTCATCATTGATGCAATGAAACTCATTAATAAAATGATGATTCCTTGGCTTTCGGACTTACAGAAAGAAAAATTAGCAAAAAAAGCTGAATAGAACCACCAAATGAAGATTTCAAGAGAAAAGCAAGAAAACAAATTCTCCTACCAAATCCTGCATGGATAGGTATTCTGACCATGCCTCAAGGCAAAGATAGACTGGGAGGGATTCAAATGCCGGAGAAGACCCTCCCTCTTGTGGCATAGGTTGAAAGATTATTCAGCCACTGATAACCTGGTTTTTCTACCTTCGAATGACGTTCTGCCGCCATCGTGATGCTGGAATTCTCTTGGGATATCCTTCCCTACTCATCCGGTTTGTTCTTGATAATCCGGAAGAACAGCATGTCGACGAGCTTGCCCCTTGGAGCTTCTGGGGCTCGGAAAGCGGGGCAAGTAGCACCACCAAGGAAGCCCTTTCAGCGATTTCTGTAGAAATTGTGGACGTTGTAACTGGTATCGATGGTTCTCAATCAAGTAATTCTTGATGGTAAGGCAAAAAGAAGCCCAACAAAGTAACAATGTTGGGTTTCCTTCGGATCATAGTTTCTCTGAGTCATCAATGAACCTCATACAAGCGGTTATCGAGTCATCGGGAAGCCCGCATGTCGCTTTGCCCAGCGGGGAAAGGTCCAATTTCGCACTGCCTTGGAGCTCAACTAACACCTTCCCGTCGACAGCCGTCCGTATGATCGCCTCGAAGATTTCCCTCTTTTTACGGGCTTTTTCAGAAAAGCTGAATACAGCATCATTGCCTTGCCGTACCAGCGAGGCCGGCAGAAAGCGTTGATCCAGCAATTTCGCAATCGAGCGTTCCATCATGACCATAGTGAGGTGTTTACCTTCGGCCGGCTCGATTGACACGGCATAACGCGACCCGATAGCTTGCTCAAGTGACAGGACCGGGTAACCGATTGCTTGCAAGTCCGCTTGCAGTGCTTCCCGGTCTGCTAGCGGCAATGGATAGACTGCAATGGCGGTTTTTCCATACCACGCGATCATCCGATCCTGCCATTCGGGTGAACTGAACAGGACATCCTGAACCTGCATGATCGATGTCGCTGCCCCTGGTAGGCGTTCGGCCAATGTCCTCATGATGTAGGAAGAGCGGGTCGCAGCCTTGGCTGTACGCAATGAAAACGGCACAGTGAAGCGGATATACAGCGGCTTCATTGTAGCTTTGGCTTTAAGCAACGCTTCGACGCATTCCATGTCGACTCTCGTGGGAGCCTTGATGGCATGCCCAGTAAGAAATTGCCGTTCAGCTGCGTCAGAGCAAGCACCACAAGCCGAGCAGTGCCTTATCTCATGCGAGGCGGGCATGCACGAGCTTTGTTGGACATGGTTTTGGGCATCAATGAAGCGGTTGTACAGAAACACACTGTCGATGCCGACATCGAGGAAATCGAAGGCAAATCGAGCATGCTGATCCTTGGGTTGGGTGAATGAGTCGGGCAGCCAGCCCTGTCGTCCCAACACAGAAGAGAAGAACTGCCAAGCCCCTTTGGGGAATTTGCGATCGTAGACATAACCGTTCTCGGCCATGGCCACTAAAGCAGGGGCGATGGGATAGGGCGTCATCACCAGCGTCTGCGAAATGAAGTACTCGTCAAATTGCTCGGCCAAGCGGAATTCAAAACAGGCCGACTGGACTGCCTCCTGCACGACTTGCAACGATTGTTCCCATTGTGCCCTGTCGAGCAACAACCGTTCATAGCGTAACGGAGTGAATGGCATGCGCACCAACAGTCCGAATGAGCAAACGATACGGGTATGGCTGCCATGGCGTGAACGCAATGAATCGATCGAGATCAACAACCGCCTGAATTCCTCACCATCGCTGGCGTCCTCGTTCCCGCTCAAAATGAAAAAGAGCTTAATCTCCTTCGCTTTGGCTTGTACGATCGCTTCGATCGCCCCCATGATCTGGTCACGACTCAATTCCTTGTGGTAGTAAGCCCGCATCCGCTCGCTGATGCCCTCGATGCCGACGGTGAACACCCGTTTGCCGGCTGCCGCCTCAAAACTGGCTAAAGCAGGCATGATGGCCAGGATGTCCGCCCGTTGGCTCATGAAATCAACCTGTTTGAAATACCGCTGCAATTCAACAATCAAGGCGACGATATCGGAGTGGGTATTGAAGTTGAACGAAGTCAACTCGACCGAATCGGCACCGGTGGTCTGTTTCAGGTACAAGGCATCTTCCACCAGCTTCCGGTAGGGCACTTCCCGGTATGGCTTGCGTTCCCATCCTTCGAAGCAGAACGTGCAAAAGGAGGGGCACCCGGCTGAGATTTGCAGCCGAATCGTCGAGGCCTCGTCAGAATCGAACAACGGTGGGTCGTTGGCACATCTGATTGGATAACGGTCCATCGATCGGTAGACAGCCTTTGTAACCCGACTGGGGGCTTTTGAGCTTGTGAATACCACCAAACCGTCGACCGAAGCAGCATGTTCTTCCAGTGCAGTGCGGCGCTCTGCACCCGGCCTTGTTTTAAGGGTTTCGACCAATGCAGAGACCAACGTCTCCCCCTCTCCGAAATGGATGGCGTCGACTAGGGCGTCTTTGTCACTGAATGTAACGCTTTGAGCTGCCAGTGAATTCGAACCTCCCAAGACAATCAATGGTTTGAATCCTGCCTGTCGACGCTCTGAAGCAGACAGGGCAATACCGGCACGTGTAAGCAGGTAGGGAAGGTTGACCAGCTCAAGCGCATAGGCATTGGAGATGAGGAGCAGGTCGAACTGTGCCAACGGGCGCTTGGTGAAGACGGAGGTGAGCCAACCGTCACGATCCCCCTCGTGGAGTTGCCGTTCACGTGCAGTGGGGAACCAAGCGAAATCGATGGAAGCAGCCGGGAGGACAGCACGGCACTCGTGATAAAGGAATATGTGAGGGCTGGAGCGTTCGATGTCGTTGAAAGGAGAAAGACGGACGATGCAAACGGTAAAGTCCCCGTCACCGACGGTTTTCATGATAGAGTGACTGTACCTGAAATTTCATCCAAAGGCAACTGGAGAAGAAAGGCATCCTTGCCTCGGAAACCCCTGTTAGCGATTCCTGTGGAAATTGTGGAGGTTGAACGTTGTATCGATAGTTCCTTCATGCAAAAAGGAATCTCACTGCCATTTTGGACAAAAACAATTTTTACTCAAGAGTGGGCAGTTCTCCCGAATGTAAGGTTACATCGAGCCTAAACAGCTGAATCCTACCTGTCCAAGAAAAGAAGGGCACTTTTCCTGACTAAAATGATGCTGTTTTGCTAATTTCAGGGAGTATTCCCACACCCAAGGGCATGGGAAGCTTGGCCTACTCCGATTTTGGGGTCATCCTTTGGGTGGAATTGGGCTCCTTCTGTGGTTGCCTTTGGTTTGGACTGCACCCGCATCGCGCCGGGCGAGAGCGCCCCCTGTGGTGTGATCGGGCCCAAGCAATCCTTCTCACGGCTTTTGGAGGAGGATGGCGCCCTGAAGGCCTACAACGCCGCATACAAGACCTTCTATGCCCGTCAGAGGCGGGGGACGATGAGCGAGGGCGAGTTCTCATCCTGGCGCGATGAGGCAAAGAGGCGACTGCAGGAAGTGCGTGCAGGCAAGATCGCACTTGATGAGTACACCGCGTGGCTCAAGCAGGATGTGCGCAAGTGGACGGCCAACTGAGCACGCCCTACGAGGCCCTTCATCAGATCTGGTAGGGTACTTTCCTAAGATGGACCGATCCTTCAGATTCTTGTCTGCATCATGGTGGTGCAGATCAATTCCGAGCAATATCACAGTTGATCATCGCGCCATGACAGCTAATGCCGCCGCCAACTGGACTCGTTATGGATTGGAGAGAAATAGCAAACTGCTGGGAAAGCTCGCTTTGGTTGATGCGGGGACTCTTTCTTATCAGCGAGAGTATTATAAGTTCCAAAGTATCATCATGAGATTTTGGAACTTTGGGAGATCGTTGACTTTTGTAACAGATACAAAGTGAGAAGTAAAATAGTATTATTATCGGAAGTTGAATATCAATATTCTCGGAAGTAAAACGTTGATATTATCGGAAGTAAGAGGTATAATACGTTCTCAGGAAAGGAGGATTCCCATATGGAAAGACAAACCTATCTCAAACGCATTGCTGACGGGCTCTTGCAGGAGAGACTCCGATCTAGTGGTGCTGTTCTAGTCGAAGGGCCTAAATGGTGTGGGAAAACGGCAACTGCAACGAGGGCATCAAACAGTCAGCTGTTCATGCAGGATCCTGACAAGTCAGCCTCGTACCTCATGGCAGCTGATACAAAACCTTCCCTTTTATTGCAGGGAGACACGCCCCGCCTGCTCGATGAGTGGCAAAGCGCACCCGTATTATGGGATGCCGTACGTTTCATGGTCGACCAACGGGGAGGAAAGCCAGGGCAGTTTATTCTGACAGGATCGGCAGTGCCACAGGATGATGCTGTACAACATACAGGAACCGGGCGAATCTCACGACTGATGATGCGCCCCATGAGTCTGTTCGAATCTCTGGAATCGAATGGCATGGTTTCGCTGAAATCGTTGTTCGAGGGGAAGACCGATCCCGAGGGGTTTTCAGAGCTGTCCATAGAAAGCATAGCTTCTGCCATTGTCCGGGGAGGCTGGCCGGCTTCCATCGGCGATGAAGAGAGCATCGCGTTGCGCCATGCGGTGGATTATGTGGAGGCGGTCATCAATGCGGATGTGTCCCGGGTGGATGGCGTGGAGAAAAATCCTGCCCGGGTACGGGCGCTGATGCGCTCCTATGCCAGAAACATAGCGACGATGGCCACGATCAGGACGATCCGTGACGATATTGCCCTAGGCGATGCCGATACAAGCGTTTCAGAGAAAACGATCAGTCAGTATCTGACTGCGTTGGACCGTATCTTCGTCACGGAGAATCTTCCTGCTTGGAACCCTGTGCTACGCTCCAAGACGGCGATCAGGACTTCAGCGAAACGACATTTCGTGGATCCTTCCATCGCAACAGCCGTGATACGGCTCACCCCTTCCCGGTTGCTCGATGATTTCCAATATTTTGGATTTCTCTTTAAATCCCTATGCACAAGGGACCTGCGGGTCTACGCAGAAGCCATCGATGGGCAGGTCTTCCACTATCGTGATGCAAGCGGACTTGAATCGGATACTGTGGTCTGTCTCAACGACGGCAGGTGGGCTCCGATCGAAGTGAAACTCGGTGCCACGCAGATCGAGGAAGCGTCCGAACACCTGCTGGAGTTGAAGGCCAAGGTAGATACCAAGAAGATGAAGGAACCCTCGTTTCTTATGATTCTAACAGGAACCGAGTTTGCTTATCGCCGTGATGACGGTGTGCTGGTGGTGCCGATCGGATGTTTGAAGGATTGATCCGATGTAATGCTGATAGTCCGCGAACTGCAGCCTCAGGAAATCTTATGAGAGTATTCTCATAGTTGCATGGGGTTGCTGGTAATCATAGCAGAACCTCCATGTACGTCAGAATCTTTGACTTCACCCGAAGTCTTTGTGCATACTCCAAGAGGCGGGCAATGTTCTTCTGCTGTGAACCGGCATACATTCTCATCGCATGGTTCACCACCTGTATATCGGCCTTGTGGCGGGTCTTGACCATATCGCAGAGGGTACGCTCGATGTCATATACCTTGATGGCGTTCCCACTTGGTGAGGCTATCGTCATGATTCCCAACCAATAGGTCTCCTCACCGGCCACTTTTGCCACAACACCTCGTTTGACAACATTGTGCGGATTGTATCCGAAGGGAAACGTCATCGTATATCGTAATGGGGTGCGATCGGTCATGGCATGAAGATACAGTGCGGTCTCATGGGAGAAGATCCCCCTTGAGAACCGCCATTGGAGTACGTACAGTTCATCCTCCCAGATTTCCGGGAAGGTATACACACCCCGTTCGACTCGGATAAGCAATCCAGAGCGGACCAGGGAGGAGAGACAGCGTCTTGGAATACCGGCTTCCGTCACCTGGGTGCTTGTGATGATTCCATGCTGTGTTTCAGCCATTTGAAGGATTTCAGCTTCGTCTTTGGTAGTAGCCAAACCTTTTTGTACTTCCATGCTATATATATTACATGAATTTAGCATATATGTACAATCAATTCTGCAACTATCACAATTGTTTCGCAACGTAGCTCTGATTCCAAGGCAGGATTCTTCATTGCAATATCAACCTTCATGATCCCATCCTTCAATGAAATCATGAATCTCGTCCATGTCATCCTGTGAGATGGAGATGCCATAGCCGTAATCGGCGGGACTTTTCCCAAACAGCCTCAGCATGCTGATACATGCATCCTCATCGATCAGGTTGTCCTCGAAGTTCCGCAGTATGGTCTCTATTGCCTTCGGGGAGGAACCAGTCGTCTTGGTGGCAGTATTCAATTTGAGAAACACATCACTGAGGGTTGAACGTCCAATCCTAAAATACTCTCCATCCCGATTACGCTCATCAATTCCATAGAGTTCTTGGTACTGCGTTTTGGTTATTGCTGCAATCTCCCACAACCGTTTCACCAGCGAACGATAAGGCAGCCACCATGTGCAATGAAGTCTCGCGATGAATCGGAGCAGGACTTTCATTGGGATGCTTTGAAGTGAATACGATTTGAATTCTTCGAAAACACAGCGCTTCAGCACTTCTTCCGGAAGAAGAAACTCAGCAGCAAACCAATTTGCCTTGGCTTCAACCAGATCATCTTCCTGCCCATCCTGCCGACTCAGGTGCGAACCGGTCTTGGTAAAAAAGTGATACAATTCATGTGCAATGGCAAATATCTGCTTATCGTAATAGTCGGCGGTATTGAGCCCGATGAAGACCAGACACTCCCCGCCCTCCTCTGAGTATAAAATCACAGCAGAGAAGGCTGGTTTTTCAGATTCTGCTTCAATGGGGATTTCGAGGAGGATGATCTCAAGCTTGTCGAGAATCGTGCACAAATCATTTGCGATCGGGGGATCATCCGAGAAACCAAGCAAGAAGCGCTTGTCTCTGGCTAATTTCCGAATTGATTCTATGTCCTGCTCGCTAAGCTTGGTCTTCCGATACATGCTCGAACTTTCTCCTCAGTAGAATCTGCTGACGTAACGCAAGCATCATGCCCAGCAGCGTATCGACTCCCTTCTTCTCAACCTCATTCAAGCTTTCGCTACGAAGAGCGATGAAGGAGTGCGGCTGTTCCTTTTCTTCGAACATATCAGTGATGTCGAACCCCAGAACATCAGCCAAAGCTTGGAGCTGTACTATCGAGGGGATGAAGTCTTCCCGTTCAATTCGTCCGATCATGATTCTATGAAGGCCTGTACGTTCGCCAAGCTCTGCCTGGGTTAGGTTCATTTTGTTTCGCAGGTTAGAAACTGTCGCAGACAGCTTACCTGCGGATAACACTTTCATCCGCGGACCTCCTTTATCTATAGTATACGGTGGTTTTAGCTGAAATGTAACCTATATTTTCATTTACTTCAATAATACTATTTGAATATATAAAAATGTAATTAATAATTTCTTTATAGAAACATTGAAGAAAGAGATTCAAACGTATCGCTGTGCAAAATTTGCAAGTGGAACAGAGAGTACATACCATGACGCCTAACCTTATTTTCTTCATAAAGTTTGTCTGCCAACTGCACTGATCCGGCACTTCTGGTTACTGCTCGTTGGTTTATCAGGTATCGTCATTTCAATGGCATTGAGTTTAAGTGACGGGTTTACTCACTTCACCAAATAGGCACCTCAACAACCTCACAACTTCCGGGGTGATTTCCGGGGTAACTTCCGGTGCAGGAAAGCTCACAGCAACGCCTAACACTGGGTCAGATTTCCAAAGTGGAGATGGCAATCCGTTTTCAAGGCATTGCTTCACCATAAGAACGCTTCCTCGACCAGGTTTCTTTATCTATCTTTCACTGCTGACCTTTCCCGATAGATTATTTTTATTGAAACGTTATTGTTTTTATTGACACGACATTATTCTCGTTGTATACCTTGAGTAGATAAAGGAGAGGCTAGCAAATGGCAAACAGTACAATAGAGCCCAAACCGGAGAGCATCGAACGGGTAGCAAGTGTGTACAAGAAGACAGAATCCATCAGTGAGACTGCCAGGCAAACAGAGCTTTCAACAACGAAAGTACGGAAGATCCTCATCACTGAAGGATTGTGGTCAAGCCCTCGGTCAGAGCAGATACGAGATCTGGTGGACCAGGGCAAGACCCCGTCGGAGATTGCAGAGATGCTGGGGATTACTGCAGTGATGGTCCAGAACTACCTGCCCTATGAAAAGGGCTTGTATGATGGGCCCGACAAGACTGACACGGCAATTCGCAGCGAGAAGTACCGGGAGAGGAACCGGGCGTATGCCCAGAAGACACAAGGGAGGGAACAGCAGAAGCTTGAGGGCTTGGGTACAGGAGAAGAACATGCACCATCCAGTGAGAAGAAGCAACCTCTGTTTGCAATGCACCTGCATTTGGAGCTGCATGACAGCCGGCTCGATGCAATGAATCCCGATGAAGCAAAAATCCTGGCAAAATATGGAGCTGTAAAAAAATCCATTTCCCGTGATGTCATCGTCCCCTCTTCCTTGGCCTTGCATCAGCTGCACTACCTGATCAACGTGGCATTCGGTTGGACGAATAGTCATTTGCACAATTTCCAGCTGCCCCAGCCGATGTTCGATACCTTGACCAGTGGGAAGTTCGTGGAAATTGCTCCGGTGTACGGGTATTACCTCCAGTTTCCGAACACCACGTTCAATGACGCATTCTGGGACGACGACTACGATGAGAGCAAGAGCCCCAGGACATGGATGCGTTCGAAGTATCTCAAGCAGTATCGGTATGAGGGTCTCAGCGAGTATTGGATTGAAAATCAGGCCGAGATTCTTGATATGGCGAAACACCTGCCCATTCTGGACGTCGATCCCCTCTCACGGCCCAAGCAGGCAATACCCAAGAAAGTCAAATTCGAGGATGCAACATTGCAGGATCTTTTAACTGCAATCGTCTTTGACAGTGGCATGCCTGATGGCCTGAAGGAGAGTCGCAGGCTCAGCGAGATTCTTTCCTTGGATCCGATCAGCATCGAGTCGGCAAAGGCTGCTGCCCTGAAAACCGACACCAGCTCTGTTTCGCTGTACAAGCAGTACCGCGATATTTTCGTTACTGAGGCCCAACGCGAAGATAGTTCTCATAACGATGCTGCATACTCCCGAGCATTCAGGCAAATAGAGAGTCTTCAAAAGGAAACTGAACCCAGGACAGTCAAGCCGATCACCACCGAGCTTGTGTATACATACGACTTTGGTGATGGCTGGCAGGTGGACATTACCTTGGTCGAAGAATTCGGCAGGGATAATCAGAGGGTGGATGATGAAACTGCTGCCAACGTTATAGCCACCCGTAAACCTGTATGCATAGCAAAAGACGGCCTGAATGTTCTTGACGACTGCGGGAATGTTTGGGGATACATAGATATGCTCCATACCATCCACGAAGAAGACAAAGAGGAAGCTATACAAATGCGTACATGGGCACGAAGCCAAGGGTGGACAGGCAGGGATATGAGTCCTAAGCAGATACTCTGAGAGAATGCCGATGTTGTTTGCAAGCTATCTTGAAATACGCAAAATATTTTATTGCCGCTATTTCAAGATAGCTTGCTCATCCTTCTCACCGTCTCATGGCTGACATGCAGAAAGGACGCTATGTCCTTCAAGGCATGGCCGTCTGCAATGGCGAGCTGAACAAACTCAGTGCGAAGGTCCCGTACCAGCGAGGAAGAAGAACCTGCGACGAGCATGGTTCTCTTATCGGTCTGATGCTTCTCACCAAGCAGCCTGTCCAAAAGGAAGGCCAACCTCTCCTCGGTCTCGACCTTACGGTCGATGATGGTGGCAAAGCCGACCTGTGGCGACCAGTTCTCGTGCTCGGTGACCTGCCGGTATCGAGCCAACGCCACCTTTGCATCAGGGGAAAAATACCCTAGCAGCATTGCTCGATCAACAAGACCGTCTTCGTGCTTCAGAACAGCGGCATGGCCGCTGTAGCGGTACTCGGCCGGAGAGCCGACCAAGCCCGCCTTTACCGGATTCTGCACGATGTAACGGACGATGCTGTAGAACTTCTGGTCCTCGGTGATCAGGTAGTTCTTGTACCGTCCGCCGTAGATGGTCCCGATGCGGTGGTAGCGCTGGTTGTAGTAGAGGGTGTAGCGCCGATTCAGGAACCACACAAGAGAAGAGAGGGGTTTCTCCCCCACCTTCAGCAGCAGGTGGTAGTGATTATCCATGAGCACATACTGAAGCAGCGTTGCCTCATAGGTGGAGACTGCTGTCTCAAGGAGGGTGAGAAACTCCTTCTTGTCACGGTTGTCCTCATAGATGTAATTACGGTTGTTTCCCCGCTGGATTACGTGCTGGAGGGTATGCGGCTCTACATTTCTCTTGCGTCTGGGCATTCGATCAGAGCCCTCCACTAAGGTGCCATTTCCCGTCGCTGAGGTAGGAAACCTTGCCGGCAAGCTCCATTGAGGCCAGGCACTCCATGACCGGACCGTTGCCGATCTGCACCCAGGCTTCCAGTTCTATGGTGGAGAGTGGCCGCGATGCGAGGGCTGTGGTCACCAACTGTTCACCAGAGCAAGGTGCGACAGCCGGCTCCCCTACGACAAGCCGATCATTGACATAGGCACGCGCCCCTTCACTCAATAACAGGTTTGTACCGTTGCTCTTAGGTTCAAGCAGGCTGTTGGGAACGGCAAGCACCTGCTTGGCCTTGGAGAGGGCGCTGCGGGCGGTATACATGCTGCCGCTCTTCGTACCTGCTTCAACCACAAGCAGGGTGTTGCACCAGGAGGCGAGCAGGTCGTTTCTTCCGATGAAGCGGAAGCGCAGCGCCTCCCTGCCGTAGGGATAGGGGGTTATGACGGCCCCGGTATCGGCGATGCGCTCCATCAGATCGGAATGTGAGGCTGGTTGTGCCTTGTGCAGGCCGCAGGGAAGAAAGGCATACGTAATGCCACCACAGGCAAGGGTGGTCTCATGAGCAAGGGCGTCGATGCCGAAGGAGAGGCCCGAGGCAACAATGCTGCCCTCACCCACCAGATCCGATACTGCGGCCTTGGTCACAAGCCGGCCGTAGGAGGTACAAGAGCGCGATCCGACAACGCCTACGACCGGTATGGAGGGATCGGCGAGCCTGCCGCGGTAATAGAGTACAAGCGGAGCTTTCTCGTCGGCTTCATAGATGTGCCGGTAGTATGGCGAGGTTGGGTCGAGCACCTTGATGGCGGCCTTCTCGTTGTTGGAAAGGATTGCCTGTGCGATGGCAAGGTTTCGTCCTTTCCAGCTGGATGCAAGAGAAATCTCCTTTGCCCCCTCGGCTGCAGACGAGCAAGAGCCTGTGCCATGCAATACCTCATCAACCGTCGTTGCACTTGCTCTGAATATCTGCTCGGGGCCTCCGAGGGTGGCAAGGAGTTTCCGTTTCTTTCTTAGCGAGAATCCTGCAAGTTCACTGAGCCAGATCCAGTAAAGGGTATCGTCATGCATGGCGCATCTCCCGTTCCAGATCGCGTGAGAAGAGTGCCTTGAGGAGGTGGGTTTTCTGGATGCGCTCGCTTGCATCGATGTCGGCGAACGTCCTTGCAAGCTTGATCGTCTTGTAGCGGGCACGAACCGAAAGGCTGTCTCGTTCATAGGTCTTCTGCAGCAGGGCTGCACACTCGTCGTCAAGAATGCAGTATTTGCGCATCTGGGTGCTGTTCATTTCGGAGTTGGTGGTTATGCCCTCGCCGGCCTTTCGGAACCGATGACGCTGGCGCTCACGCGTCAGCATCACGGTATTACGAAGGGAGGCCGAGCTGATCGTTCCGCTCATGAGGTGACCGTCGGTGAAATCCACCCGACCTACGTACTTCTGCATGTCGATGCGGTCGAGGATGGGCCCTGATATGCGTTGACGGTAGGTTTTGATGGTATAGGGGGTGCATTCGCATTTGCTGGTGCCTGCATACCCGCAGGGGCAGGGATTCATCGCAGCGACGAGCATGAAGTCGGAGGGATATCGGTTGGTCTGGCTGACGCGGCTGATGGTCACCTTCTTGTCCTCAAGCGGCAGCCGCAGTGATTCCAGTGTCTTTCTTCCGAATTCGGGAAGCTCATCCAAAAAGAGGATGCCGCGGTGGGCAAGGGTCACCTCCCCGGGTTTTGCATAGGGACCGCCGCCGATGAGGGCATGGGAGGACATGTTGTAGTGGGGTGAACGGAAGGGTCGTGTACTCTTCAGCTCATGGCCGTCCAGCTCCCCCGCGATGCTGTAGATGGAGGAGACTTCCAGGATTTCCTCCTCGCTCATCGGTGGGAGAATGGTGGGCAGCAGCTTTGCCATCAGGGACTTGCCACAACCGGGGACGCCTACCAGTAAGAGATTGTGGTTGCCTGCCACCGCAGCCGCAAGGTAGGGAAGAATCTCCTCGTGGCCGACGACGTCACTGTAGTCGCCGTCCTTTCCCTGGCCCTTTTTCTCATTGGCAAGAGGACTGCGCTGGTGATTGGAAATATGCAGCCGCTCTTCCAGATAGGAGACAACCTGGGAGACGGTGCTGCAGGCGATGATGGACAGGCCTGTTACCAGGGAGGCTTCATCGGCACAATCGAGGGGGACGATCAGACTCTTCCACCCCATCTTGCGGGCTTGTATGGCCATGGGCAGTACTCCGTCAAAGCCGACGAGCGTTCCGGTGGTGCTGATGCCTCCGACAAACGCAATTTCCTCCCACCCCTTCTTTCTTGGCTTGACTTGTCCCGACTCGATGAGCATGCCGATGAGCATGGGAAGGTCCAGGTATGCACCCCGCTTCTTGATGTCGCTGGGACTGAGGTTGACCACAACCTTCCTGGTTGGATAGGCATATCCCATCTCCTCGGTGCAGGCTTCCATCCTGTCCTTCGCCTCCTTGATCGCACTGTCCCCCAACCCAACGATGTTGGTGGTCTGCAACCCTGCGATGATCGCCACCTCCACCATAAGCGGGTACCCGCTGATGCCCGTAATTCCCAAGCTCCTGATCACTGAAGCCATAGCCAACCTCCTTTCATACTATCAAAGAGCGGAAAGTGGCGGGCTTGCTTCAGCCAGCAGGAGAGAAAAGGAGAAAAACCTGCATGAATTTTTAATTGATGTCGATCTTCAAAAAAGAAGCCCAGCAGATGGTGAGTCTGTTGGGCTTCAGATGGCATCGTTTTATAGTTGGAAGCGCATATACCTTTTGAGAGTTTCCAATGAATTCATCGTTAAAAAGGAAGTTGTTGTGGAATTTGTGGAGGTTGTAACTAGTGCTGGTGCACGTTCGTTGTTTCTGTAGTAGGATGTAATTGAGGAGGTACTCCAGATGTCTTTGAAACGACAGAAGTCAAATTCTGTGATTGATGCGTATATCGTTGCATGTGAAGTACCGGTGCAACCGATTCTGGAACGACTACGAGAGATTATCCGAAAAGAGGCTTCCGGTTCCACGGAGAAGATGAGCTACGGCATGCCTGCATTTTACCTACATGAGAATCTCGTCCACTTTGCTCTGGCGAAACGCCATATCGGATTCCATCCCTCACCATTTGGCGTTCAGACTGTGCAATCGGAACTAGGTGGGTTCCAGTGGTCCAATGGTGCAATTCAGTTTCCTCTTGACCAACCGCTCCCGGAAGATCTCATCCGTACCATCATGCAGTTCCGTGTGCATGAAGTACACACCAAGCACGAACGGACGTGAAGGGTTAGACAATCATGAGGCATCATGACCACACAAGAGTACTCACCTCATCGGGCTTAATACAAGGGTGTATTGATAATGGCGTGTCAAGCTGGAAGGGAATACCGTATGCCTTACCGTTAGCGGATTCTTCATGGTTCTCTCCGCCTCAACCGGTAAGACAGTACGAAAATGAGTATGATGCCACAGTATATAGCGGGATATGTCCGCAACGAAGCCTGCTGCGAAAGAAATATTCCGCTGCCTGTCTCACCTTGAATATTTGGTCGCCTCAGGCAGATCACAAGCGGCGTCCCGTTCTCTTTTATATCCATGGAGGTTCCTTTACCCATGGTTCCGGCAGTGAATCATACTATCATGGAGCTTACCTCTCGAGGACGCAGGATATTGTGGTGGTCACCTGCAATTATCGCTTGGGGATATTCGGATTTCTCGATTTTTCTCTTCTTAATCAAGAATTCAGCGGAAACAATGGTTTACGGGATGTCCTTACCGCACTTGCCTGGGTACACGACCATATTGAAGATTTTGGAGGTGACCCACAAAATGTTACCGTGGTGGGACAATCCGCCGGTGCTACTTTGGTCAGTGCATTGGTTACCATGGAGTGTGCCCGTCCCTTTATTGCTCAAGCAATGATGATGAGTGGGGGACCCACTCAGCTTCAGTCGGTCGAAACATGTAGGAACACCACAAAATCCTTTTTGGAAAATTCGGGTATCACTCGAGAAGAGCAATTACTTGAGCAGTCGATAGATGATCTCATCGGATTGCAGAAGCAGTTTATTCATGCGCATGGTATGGGCGCTGCAACCTTCAGAATAACCAGAGATGGAGATCTTGTGCCTCAGCTTCCCATTGCCGCAGCAAAGCATGGGCAGGTGAAAATTCCGATGCTTATCGGGACGACGAGAGAAGAGATGGGGTTTATGGCCATCAGACCCCTGGCTCGCCTTATTGATGTTACTTCAATCATACAGAAGGGGTTGTCTCAGGAAGATCCAAAAATATTACGGGAATTAGAACAGGCTTATGATCATGAATACGGGGAGCATCGAAGTATTCCCATGATGTACAGTGACCTGTTGTTTCGAGTTGCAAGTATGTGGTTTGCCCAAGCTGCTTCACCGCATACGAACGTATGGATGTATCGGTTTGATTTTGAGAGTCGGGCACTGAGGATGAACGGGATGCATGCCGTCCACGCTTCTGATATCCCCTATCTCTTTGGTAATTTCACTCCAGTGGCAGTGCGCTCGCTGTTTGCTCTTGATCGGGACAAAAGTGCCATCCTGGCAGTAGCTGATGAACTGCAGCATGATGTGGTGCAGTTCATGAGAAGTGGTCGTCTACCTTGGGATGTGTGTACTGATCACAGCGCGATGGGGAAATGTTACGATGATTCTCCATGGTATGAACCGATGATTCATGATCATATCGCAGAAATATATGCCCACACTGCATACTATCGCAACAGTTTCGCAGGAATTCCGCTGTAAATGGTAACTTCCTGAAAAAGTACCCCTCAAACTTGATGTATACCCACATTCCTCGCCTTTAACCAATAAATACGCCATGAATTCATATGATGGCAGGTCCCACACTCTTCTTCATACGGCTTCCAATTTGAGAACCTCGATACTGGAGCTACAAGACATACCTCAGCACATTCACACTCGTTAAAAAGAAGTTGTTGTGGAAATTGTGGACGTTCTAACTGGTACCGATAGATATCAGCATTTCCAAGCCTAAGAGTCAGCCGGTCCATCATCAGCCTTTCTTTGCTCCAACCAGTTCCTGAACCGCTCACCACTAGTGGCAAGGCTATGCCTGTCCTTTTCAGACAGTTCGAACCGAGGTGCCGGATTATCGATGGAATTGGCAATATCCTGCAAGGTTTTTCGGGAAAACTTGAAGACGGTTGTGAAGGAACTCATTGGCATGGTACTTCTCCCCTTTCACTATCTTTGTAGCAGATTGATAGCCTGAACCGCATACGCAAAGGCCTCAGCGTCGAATTTTCTCAGCGGTGATAATTTGGCATACTTGGTCTTCCCGATATTCACTCCACTGAAACTTGAAGGATCGGTAACCCGGATGAACCTTTCTCTTTTCAACATGCATGCAGCCAAGTACATGGTCTTGCAAGCAGGAAGTATTGCTTTCTCCGCATTGAACCGCTCCCCAAAGATATGATTGGTGATACCCCTAATGCCAAGCATATATTGACGATAATCATCGCGGTGATATTTTCCCTTGCTCGCGATGCAGGCTGAGGCCTCAATAGTGTCCTGCAATACCTCATCTGGAGAATTTGAGAGCCCTCGGTATGCCAGTTCCGCTGTGACCGTTGCAATATAAGAGGTATACACATCGTCATAATTGTCATGGGCATCCACGAGGACAGAAACATCATACAACTGCTTGATGATTTCCAATTCCTTGTCAACGCCAAACGGGATACCGGTGGTATGAGGTGCGAATGCTGTCAATTTGTCACCAAGTATGCAGTTGACACTTGGCATCGTTACTTCCACATAGGGCTCCCTGGTACTCAGGAACGGATGGTTGACCTTTCGTTTGACCAGAGTACAATAATGGTTTTCTTCGAAGAGGACGTCCAATAGGATGTGAAATTGAGCTCCCATCATCGGTGAGTCATAGGTGAATTTGTAATGGGCCTTGTCAATCTTGTTCTTACCTGTTCGAATCTGCTGCTCCATCGAGTGAAATGGATAGATTTTTGCAGCTAGCTCGAGATAGAATTGCACATCGGTACCCGGCTGTACGATGATATCGATATCGGTGGACAGTCTTCTCGGTTTCTCGAGAAGGAGCAACAGGCTGGTCCCGCCCTTGAAGATGAACAGCATACCCACCTTTGCGAGCGCTTCAAGCAACGCCAAAGCAAAGATGCTCCTTTCAAGGATGGAGTTGTCTACGGTGAAACCACTTCTGATTTTCTCTATATGCTCACGTGTGAAACAGTCTGACTTCACCATACATCACCCCTGAACCGTAAGTTCGATTGACGTCTTGCCTCGAAGGAATCCAAACACATCCTTCACTTTGTTCCTTCTTCGTGCGTAACGTAGCATTGAGACCTGGTCGATGCGGTATTTTTCGAACATCGTCTCGATCGCAGTGGCATAATCACCTTTGGAAAGCATCAGGCTCTTATTCGCAAACAGATCAACGATCAACTTCTCCAAAGGCACCTGATATGGCTCTCTGTCAGACTTGGGAGCCTCTGTGACCAAGCGGTCGATGATGATCCCATCATCGGTGCCATATTGCAGTAGCTCTTGGGCCTTGGGTCTCAGCAATACCCTGCCTGGGAATTTCTCAACAAGGGAAGAGAACACAAAATCACAACCGTCCTTCTCCACCTCGACGAAGATCTTATTGTGTGCCAACTGGTGATTGAAGAACTCATTGAGCCAGGACAACTCCCAAACCCTATAAGAAAGTAGAGGGAACTGCTCCTGCATGTGTCCAATCACCTGCTGAGCTGCATGGGAATATACCCCGGTGAAGACGCTTTTCTTCGGCTCCTTCCCAACTTTCTTGTATTGATTGCGTCCAACCCTGACGATCAGGGCCGAATCGTGCAGGGTCCCCATCAAATTTCTTAGTTGAGTCTCCTTGAAGGATGGCTCGACAATCCGTGCGGCATGCAGGATCTGCTGTCTCGTACACGTGCCATCGGGCAATTTTCGTATGACTGCATGCTTGTTCATACACATCCCCTCCTCAGCCATTTCGGCAAATTTTCATTTTTTTGCCGTTCTGGCTGAATTAGTATACCAAGAGATTCTTACAAAGTCACTAGCCATTTCGGCAAATCCTAAGATTTTTGCCGTTTTGGCTTTCTGGCAGGACTGTCGCCCCGCCTAACTTGAGATAAGGAGCACAATTCTTGATCCCTGTTCCAAATTAGGATTGCGAGGAAGCGCTAGAATTCGCTTCAGGGTTTTCTTATCTTGCTTTGTCCAGTATTCAAAATCCTGCCAGGCATCGTCCGTCCTTGCCTTACTCATGTACATCCACCTCGTGGATAGTACCTCCGGTCGACTCCATCTGGGCAATCGATTTCTTGAGTCTTGCCATATTCTGGTCGCTGTAGAACGGATCGACGGCCACCTCAAAAGGGATGCGCTTCTCCCTGGCTACCTTCGTGGCGAAGATGGTGAAAGCCGCGGTAGGTGTCAAGCCAAGTTCCCGACAAGCCTTCTCCATATTGTTCTTCAAGTCCGCATCCATGCGGAAATTAATATTTACGGTTGACTGTCCCATACGATTCTCCTCTCTTCCTACAAGATAGTATTCTGTAAAGCAGATGCCAATTTTTATCATTACATATCAAGATATATGCTATTGCAAACCGTTAGGCAAAGAGAGTAACTACCTTCCAACAAGTATCGTGGCAACTTTACGACTTCCGGGGTGACTTCCTGGGTAACCTCCGGGGTAGCTTTCGGGATAACTAGCGCTTCTGAAGATGTCGTCGTACTCATCAGACAGACAATGAAAAGATTATGGGAGTTCAATCGTGCAGGGTTCCCATCAAATACCTGAGTTGCGTCTCCTTGAAGGAGAACGCGACAATCCGAGCTGCACGCAGGATCTGCTGTCCTGAACATGTGCCATCGGGGAATTCCCGAAGGATTGCATGCTTGTTCATACACAGCAGCTTCCTCAGCCATTTCGGCAAATT
>DJGJ01000069.1:19049-31965 GCA_002432715.1 Sphaerochaeta sp. UBA5849
CACTTAACTTGAAATAAGGAGTTTAATTCTTTACTTCTGTTTCAATTTAGGATTGCTGGAAAGGAAAAAATCAAGATGGGATTACATTCTCCTTGATAAGGAGCTCGGTCGTCGGGGTAGCCTGAACTATCTCGTTGCCTGAAGCATCGAAAATCTTGACGCAATGCGCAAGCTTCCCGCAGGATTCAAAACGATATAGGGACTTGGCAAAGATGGTCATTTGGAAATCACCCTCTGGGTCTCGCTCATCTGGAGGAAATTTGAACTCCCCTTCTCCGAGCGCATTCTCAACATCATTTACTGAATACATGACCTGGAACTTATGTGCCTTCTTTTTTAGCTCAGCCGAGATCGAGAAGTCCAACATCATCCCAAGGACCAAATCCTTCGGCCAAACACCCGCTTCTTCAGCAGTGACCGAGAATACTAACTCTTTGGTATAGATTCCCATGAGTGATTTCTTGTTGCCAACTTCCGACCGTATATCGTCACAAATGATGAAACTGTTGATTTTCATGGAGACTTCCCTACCTCAAGAATTCAAAGACGTTATTCCCGCTTGACACTACTTCTGGAATAATCTTTCTAGATCCTTTGATGAATAATTCGAAATGATTTCCGGACATCTGGGCATTCGAGGTCACTTCAACCTCCGGGTGCTCAGAACTAATATTTACAAGTTCCTTGGCTGCATGTTGAAGAAGGATCTTCCTGGCTGCCTCATGGTCAAATTGCATGTCTGCGACAGCAAGTACCCAGGGATAAGTCCGAATAATCCTCATCAGTGCGATTGCTGATGCCGAAGGAGACATGGATCGCTCATTCTTCCACCTCGCGATTGTTCTTGCAGGAAGACCCAAGGCACGTTCCATGGATGCAGTCGTATGGCCCATGGCATTAAGCTCATCAAGCACGTTCACCATTGAAATTCTCTTGAGCATCGAAAGCTCTTTTTGAATCACGGGATCATTGCTCCCATCATCCTCGACAAATCCACAATGACGACATACTTTTTCTTTTATCTTGACTGTGGAAGATCCACCATAGGGTTCGCTAAGCTCAATCTCGTGCTCTTCGATCGACACAGCGTCCTTTCCACAATATGTACATATGATTTTTTCCATAATCACTCACTCCCTTCCAAACTCTCAGGCAACAATTTTGCATTCCTTAACGCGATTTCAAAGGCAGTAGGGCCACACGCATCATCCCGATGAAACGACTTGATAACCCACTTCTTATTCGATTCACTATAAAAGAAGGAGATATAGCCGATGGAAAACCCTGACCTGAAATGATACGCATCGCAAATTGGAGGGGGAATCTCAGCGCTACGTCGATACTGAATCGAATTGACAAATTCGAGATTCTCCAGACCACCTGTAGCAATGAACGAGAGAATGGCTTTTCTGGTCTTGAGATTAAAATCCCTATCAGCTGTTCGTATCACCCCTCCTTCAAGAGCTACTATCGACGGCCTACCTCCATTTCCCTTGCATGCCCGTATAAAATCCTTGATATCGTATTCCGGTTGCGGTTTTGGCACTGCAGTACTCTTGATTATACATAATGTATAAGATAAGTCAATCAACTAATCTCGTATGTACAACCATTCTCCTCGTGTAGGTGTAGTATGAAAGTATGACATAGTGAGACCATTTTGTGTTCTTGCTACGTCACATTGTTGTAATTGTACCACCCTTTTTACTGTACGTACATGATTTTACATAACGGTTATCTCTTTAGGACTTATTCGTATGAGTTTCCCATGCTATTAGCTTGAGGAAATTTCGATGGAATTTTCGCAGAAATAGCGCATCTTTGGATTAAAATCACTTTAGTCATCGGGGAAATGGTAAGCACCACACCTATCCGACTTCATGTCGGAAAAGATATTCTTCAGCTTATCACCTGCATAATGCCTTACTTGCTTGCATTCGATTTGTTGGAACAGGATTTTCAGGTTGCTCTTTGGATTGATTCGTTCTTTATTTAACATGATATCTAAGCCCGTAGCTTTCTATCACATGGTACTCTACTATCGAATGAAACAAAAGTTTTCTCATTCCAAAACTTATCACGGTTTATTATGCAATAGCTACCTTGCGATACTTCATTGCCACGGCAAACCGAGAGTCTTCGAGCAGGCATTCTAAAGCGCTGATCGACCCTGATCGAACGGTTGGGTGGGTACGGTGTTTTTAACCTGGTGTTTCCTACAGCTACACAGCCATCACCTATCCGTAGCGCCTTTGTTCTCGGCATTGACATCTTTCCTGAACGGCGGTCCGCGCTACGAGGAGCAAATCACTATGGATGAAGTGTTCTCGAATTTTCTCTCGGTGGGGACACAACAGGATTGGAAAACCTAGCGTGATCTATCATATGGAGGAATCTTACATTGTGTGAAGATACTCTTCACTACCTCTCCAATCGAGAGGGACGGATTGACCGTATAGTACTTATACCCACAAAAGTTTTGCTCAAGCCAGCCATTTTCCCTATTCATCTCCATTATTCTCTCAGCCCTATTGATTGCACTGCGTACATCATCCAATGTCAGTTTAGTCAGCAATCTCTTGAAGTTATCTTCCTTCTTATATTCATCCATATCTGAGAAGTGTTCCTGATATGCCCTGTTTATCGGATCCAGATACTGATGCCGATAACTCAAGGACCCAGTGCAATCAGCTTTATGGAGCACCATCCATAGATCGAAAGCAAAATTGCTGTAACCGAGCGAATACTTGATGGTCTTTCCAATACCTTGTGCTTCCTTCATACGCCTCAAGGTTGTTTCGAATTGCTGCACATGAACCCGTTCCTCGCTTTCACGATCGAATATGTGGAAGATCTCAGTTTTCCCCAAAACGCTCATACCCTTGGCCCGGGAGAGAGGATCTTTTTCTATCTTGCAGTCGAACGAAGACTTGAATTTTGCCTGCGGCAAAGCATTGATGCTTTTGCTCAACCATTGTAGATACCAATCTTCTGTTTCACCCTCGACCGAGAAGTAGAAAGGTTTTGATAGTTTCTTCATCACCTACCCCTCATTGGCTTTTTCCATGAGGTCTCGGATGATGGGTGCAAGATCGATACTCTTGATCGCCCCATATCGGTCGATGAAATAGTTCTTCATGTAGTCCTCTGTCTTTCTAACGCCATTCGCACCGGCAGTGCCGAAATCAGATAAGGAATAGTGCGTGCTGCAATGCGTCTCATCATCACGATCCACGAACTTGATTTCGTCCCTTCTGAACAGATTGGAATTCAGGAAGATTGGATTGTGTGTATTGAACACCAACTGTGCTCTGTGGGTGTTCAGCTCATCGTTGTGAAACAGCGTGATGATATTCATCAATGCCATCGGGTGCATCGAGGCATCGAACTCATCGACAACCAAGACCCCACCTTTACGCAAGGTTTGCAAGACAAGAGGGAACAGGTTGATGAAACGGATCGTTCCGAAAGACTCGAACAGCTCTACAGGAATGGCAGTAGACTTAACGTCCCCCTTGAATATGGAGCAAAGCTGTGCTTCTTCATGCTCTCCATCCAAGACATATCCCAAGGCATTCGAATTGACACCAAAGAGGGCTGCCGCCTCGTTCAATGTCTTTTCGATGAAGACCGACCGTTTTTTCGGTTCGGAGAATTTGCGGACCAACTGCATCGAATCCGACCGGTAGATGACGATGAAGCTCTTGTCCATCCACTGGGCAATCATCGAGGCTAGTTTTGCGCTGAACATGGTCTTGAATCCGTTGGCAAGAAACAGCTCCTCGTTATGTAGGCTACTTTGGGCCAAGGCCGCCGCACCTTTCGCGTTCTGCTCATACGCAGGAACCAAGTAGGATCGGACAACCTCCATATCTCCAACCTGAAGAGTTGCATCACCACGGGAAAAGAGGATGGCATTATTGACACGAAGGATCTCCTTGAGAACCTTCCGCTCATTTTCCCGCTCCAGGAACCGCCCGAGGTCAAGGGAGATTGCATATTCGAAGAGAAGACCTTGCTCAATAAACGTAATGGAGAATTCCACCGGCTCGGGTACAGTAAGCGTATTGTTGGGAATCAACTCAAGCATATTGGATGCAGCATTGGGTAAATCCTTGGCCTCAACATTTCGAATATTACCGCGAAGCACGATTTGCTTGAATGTCTCCATCGCCCCGATGATATTGGTCTTTCCCGAGGCATTGGGTCCGTAGATGACCGCCGAGCTCAAAGCTTTATGAACATTACGCCCGATCTTCTCCGAGAGAATGCTGTAGTCCAGCCCTTTCTGCTTAGGGGCGACTTTCATGGAGAATACACATTCATCCTTGAAGGATTTGTAGTTCTTCATCTTGAATTCCAACAACATGGTAATACCTCTATTTTGCAAGAATATTGCAAAATCATATTCAATATATACCTCTAAATGAAAATATTGTCAAACAAAATTACTGATTTTGCAGGTATTTGACAATATAAAATTATGAACTACAGACTTTCAAGGATAGCACTTAATCATTAGCCGCCTGGCGATACTTCATCACCACATCGATACCATCCGGCTTAACAACCACCCTTTCGACCGCGTTTACCAAAGTATCGGAGTCAAACTCCTCAACCGATCGCCATGGCAATCCGAGAGTNNTCGACCCTGATCGAACGGTTGGTGCAGGTGCGCTGTTTCCTGTCCCTGCGCTTTCTACAGCTACACACCAGATAATCATATTCGGTACCCTTGTACTCGGAACCGTCACCTTTCCTGTAGGGCAAGCCGCATTCACTGCAGTATACCAATCCATACAGGTAATGCGATTGCGAGTTCCGATAGATGCCGGCCTTGCGCTCTTGGTCGACCCACTCAAACCGTGCCTTCTCCTGCTCGAACAACTGCCGGTCCACGATCGGCTCATGGTCGTCGGTGAGATAGTAGCTGGTATAGGGCTTGGAGAAATCCGGCTGCTTGGTGATCAGGTCCCTCACCGGGCCCTTCTGGATCATCCGGTCGCCCACATACACCTCGTTGGATAAAACTTTCCTCATGTTCCCTGATCCGGGAATCCGCTTGGTTGTGGAGTTCGCAGCTCCGAGGTCCATCAAATGCCGATGGATCTCTATGGGGTACAAACCCGTAGCATAGTCCTCGAAAATCACCCTGACGATCCAGGCATCCTGATTCGGCACTAGCACCCCATCGACCTCATTGTATCCAAGGATTCGGTTGCTACCCAGGTGCCTGATCCCCTGCTCGGCATGCTTGCGAAGCAACCACTTCATGTTCTCCGATATCGAGCGGGACTCCTCCTGTGCCGCGACGGCCAGCATGGAGAACGCCATCTCCGCCGATCCGTCCATTGACGAGATGCCCTCGCGTTCAAAACGAACCTCGACACCCAGAGCCTTGACCGTACGGGCGAGTCCCCTGCCGTGCTCCTGGTAGTATTTGATAGCTGCAGCTTTTTGCTCTGCTGTATATCCTTTTTGTAATCGGGACTTCTTGTGCAGGTCGTCTTCTTCAAGATATTCCCGATACCATAGCGTAAGCATCCTGGTGGTTGGATACCCAAGTTCCCTTACGACAGCAGAAGCACTTTTGTCAAACTTTATGTAAAGTTCAACGGCTTTCTTCCTCTCATCATATGAATACATTCCCTTCTCCTTAAAGAGTCCAAGAAAATGTCTCCACCCCCGCTTGGGAAAGTTCTCGGTCAGGGGATGGAGCCCGGGTTGCATAGCCGGCTGCGAGGGAGACCAAATAAGAGCCTGATTTTCAGATGTGTGGATTTTGTGGAATTCCTTCCTGGTACCGGAATTCCTTTGAAATCAATCGTCAAAGAAATGAATCCAAATCCATCGCAATATGTGGAGTTGTAAGAAGTACCGATTGTTTAGTGATTCTCAGTTATTTTTTTTATTTTTGTCATTTTTTGGCAAAATATTGATAATACTATTGATTTCCAGCATATATTCACGTATTCTTTGATTGGAGGGCATGTATGCTGATCCAATTTAGCTTTGAGAATTACAGATCATTCAGAGACTCTGCGACATTGTCCATGCTGGCTTCTTCAGGAAAGGAGAATCCAGACAATGTCTTTGAGACGTCCGCTGGAAAGCTGCTGAAGTCCGTAGCAGTTTTCGGCTCAAATGCATCCGGCAAGTCAAATCTCATCAAGGCGTTGGCTGCTGCCATACTGATTGTCAGGACGACAAGCGTCAGACAGCTGGATGAGCCGATTCCATTTGTAGACAGGTTCTTGTTCGATCCAGACGGGAAGAAGGACACCTCCTTTGAGTTTGATTTTATCGTAAACGGGAAACGCTATATCTATGGGTTCTCCTGTGATGGAAACACAATCAGCGAAGAGCATCTGTTGGCCTACAAGACGCAAAAACCAACGACAATCTTCAAGCGGATTCAGGAGAGCTATCAGTTCACTGATAGCAAATATAAGCAGGAGCTGGCTGCCCTTGTCCCAAGGAATACTCCGAACAAGCTCTTTCTTGCGACAGCCACCACCTGGAACGCAACAGCAACAAGAGAGGCCTTTCTTTGGTTCAGCAGATTCATTGATGTCTATGAGCCGTCAAATCCAATTCCGATGTTCAGCTCGTATGAATCCGACAAGGATGGCGGGCTTAAGGAATTCACGAAGCGGCTTCTCAAGGAATCGGATATCAACATTACCGACTACTCGATAGAGTCCCAGAGAGTCGAAAACTCTGGAATTGTTGGTTTCGGTGCAGGCTTGAAGCATGCAGGCCCTCTGGAACAGAAGGCCTACAAGATCAATGCAACGCATCTTGTAGGCAACGGTGAGGAAAAGAGAGCGTTCATGCTCCCATTGCAGGATGAGTCCAAAGGAACACAGAATCTTTTCTTTCTCAGTCCGCAGCTGAAGAACGCCTTTGACAATGGGTATGTGTTTTGTGTCGACGAACTCGATGCCAGTCTCCATCCGGCTCTGCTTCTCTATCTTGTGGGTCTCTTCAACAGCGAAGAGACAAACCCAAGAAATGCACAGCTGATCATAACGACTCACACCACCGAGCTGCTGTCCACCCACTACATGCGCCGCGACCAGATATACTTCATTGACAAGGACAACGATACGGCTGTCTCAGAGCTCTATTCATTGGATGAATACTCAGTAAGAACCCGTGAGGATGTGAGAAAGTCCTATCTAAACGGAAAATTCGGTGCAGTTCCGAATATCGGCTGAGGTGACTCACATGAGCAGGAGATTCAAGCAAAAGACAAGAGGCAACGCCTCGAAGAGAAAGCGTTCAACGGTCTTCATTGCAGCCGAGGGCCACAATCGTACAGAGAGAAACTATTTCAAAGGATTCATCGCAAGACATAAGAATCTGGCCCTCAGGATGGTTCCTGATTCCAGCACAGATCCAGTGAGAATGGCAGAAAGCCTAGGTGATTTCATGGAAGAATCTGGATTTTCATCCCTGGATGGGGATCTTGCATTCTGCCTGATCGATCATGACTGCAACCATGCAAAGGATGATCAGATACGACAAGCATTGAAGATTGCTCAAGACAGAGGTTTTCACATCATACTCTCAAACCCATGTTTTGAACTCTGGTTCATATGTCACTTTACATCGACACCAAAGAACTATGCCTCATCGAAGGAAGTGCTCAAAGACATCATTCACTATCTCCCTGGATATGGGAAATCCGATGAGGACCTGTTTATGCGAACTGAAAGCCATCTGCCAGAGGCAATCGAAAATGCGAAGAAACTCGAGAAGCGATGCCTGGAATCCGGCTATACACTCCATGGATATGGATTCTCTCCAAGTACAGAAGTATACAGGATGACTGAGTTGATGATGGCAATGAATTCCAGGTGATCATGACTGCATCGGCAATTTTGCAAGCTTCAATAGTGAGAGCAGGTGTCTCAACCTTTGATTCTCCGGCATGGGTTCCAGAATGCGGGTTTCCTGACTTGCTGACTTGCTGAAAGAAACATCAGCCAAAAAAGCTGAATGGCGTCGCGAAATGAAGTTTTTAAGCAAAAAGTGAGAAAACAAATTCTCCTACCAAATCCTGCTTGGATAATCATGTCTCAGGGTAAAGGGGGAGTGTGCAGGATTCAGATACCGGAGAAGATCCTTCCCTGCTTCTGACAAACATCGTTGTCGAGAGACACGAAAAAAGAACCGATAAATCACCAGAGCCATACCATACAACCAACCTGCAATACTTTTGGTCAATGCTTCAGATATCTCTGCTGTCCTGAAGCTCCTTTATCGGCAATTGTCACCTTGCAGTCATGGGTTCCGATGTAGCTGAGGAAGAGCGAACCCAGCATGAGCCGGTCCCGCTTGGCAATTCGGTTCCACTCATATCCCTTGAACAGATCCTTCACAAGAAAGATCTCCCCTTCCCTGACATGCTTGGTCTCATCGATCGCAGTCTGCAACAAGGAATTCATGTCTCCCATAAGCCGATACCTCCATCATAGATAGTAATACTTTATTTTAGATATTTTTATTGTTCTTAATATTGATATTATACGAGAAAATGAAAAAATCACCATCATTCTGTGGATTTTGTGGAGATAGTACACGGTACCGGTTTTCCCGAAATCAGGCCCTGGAGGCCCCTTTCAGCGATTCCTGTGGAAATTGTGNNCACCTCCCTGTCTCAGTTCATGGTCTTATTATAAATCGAACAATACGCAGATCTGATGACTGCTCCAAACGAACTTACGCTGAATGGCTGGCAATAGGTAATCCCGGTTATTTATCGCATCAATCGCTTCCTTGATGCTTATTGCTCTTTCATATTCACCTGCCATAAATCAGCTCCATTTAGGTTTGATAGTTGTTTTGTTGTCAGAGGAGTTCATTCATCCTCTCCTGAAAATAGGCTGGGTATTTCTCCATCACTGCCATAGCTGCGTCTGGGTCTTTTTTCAGCGCCTTCACGATATCCTTCTTCTGAGTCGCTGCCAGGTTCAAGAATGCGGCGAGGTCCTGAGCAATGACACGGTCCGAAAAGCCAAGCTCGTATAGGGCGATGGTTGTTTCGGTTGGCAGCCCATATTTCAGCCGCTTCTGAAAAAGCTGCAAACGATTGATTAGATCTCCGGTGCCATCTTTATCAATGGTTTCTATGAATTCAGATACAGCGCCTATAACAAGTGCTCCGTCATATGCGAGCGCTCCTTCGCAGACGTCAACGACGTGATCTATCTTGAAATCCCTCCGGCGTGTGCCCCATATCATCTTGGTTTCTCGCTCACGAATGATTTTTAGGAGTTTGCTGAATGGCTTTCCACTTATCCACCCATGCGCGATTTCTTTAAGCACCTCCGGCTTATCGAACTTGGTGAATACACTACTGCTGATATGTTTAGTAAGCAGTGGCCAAACAAGATCGAACACTTCTGTTTCATCAACAATCGAAAGCAGGTTATCAGAGTTGGTCTGAACCCACTCCTCAATATCTTGGGCATCCTGAATGCCGTAAAGCGTCCTTCCGTAAATCTTGCGGCGAGCCGGATCTGTGATGTTTGCTGATATGTTCCGAGCGAGTAGCCGAAACAGCTCGTGAATATGATTCTCTTTCTGTTCATCATCAGCCAGAAAAAAGGCAAGCGTCCCTTCGGCCAAACGAGTCACGTCGGCTTCCGAAAGCCCATCCTCCGTTTCATCCCAATGGGATAATAAAAAACTCTCAACGGCACATATGAGACTTATTCTCCAGACAACTTGCCGTTCGACACCATCTCTTGAGAAATTTTTATCTCCATGTTGCGCAGCTATCCCGGCAGACAATTTGGCGACTTCATCAGGATCGTCGATATAGGCCTTAGCAAAATCCAGTGCCTCCATGGTGATAGTGTATTTCTCGTCGTCACTCTTGATGGGATCGAATATCGATAGGAGATTGCTAATGCATGGCTCAGAATTGCGTGGTTCCAATAGTTCTTTCACCTGATTCCAGCGCCATTTATCATTGCGAGCTTTTCGCTTGTCATAAATAGCCGGATCAGCAAACAGGATACTGCCTTCGGTATGCATCCCGGCTCGGCCCGCTCGGCCAATTAGGTTGTGAAAATCGCGAACCTTGATACGCTCCATGCCTTGGTAGACACTGGTCACAATAAGGTATCGAATCGGAAGGTTTACACCCTGCGCCAAAGTGGATGTACAAACAACAAATCGCACAAGGTCGTCACGCATGGCATGCTCCACCGCCAGCCGGATACCATGCGGCGTATTGCCATGATGGGAGAAAATGCCGTGTGCCGCGCTCTGGGACGCCGGGGCGTCAGCACCGAGATTCTCGACATGCAGATGTCTCAGCCGCTCAACTTCCTTGGCGTCTGAAAAATCTGACGGTAAGGCCAAGGGTGCGCCTCTCTCGATAATATCAACGGCCTTTTCACAGACGCTGGCCGCTGTCGATTTCCTTCCGCAGAAAACAGCAATACTGCCATTCGGGACCAATTTGAGGCCAAGGTATAGTGCGATAGCCTGCCCGTCAGTTTTTTCAGGAAAAAAACGGTCGATACTTTCCCGCTTCTTCCTTCCGAGCTTGAATCTTTCAATCACCCTCGGAACGAAAAATTCATTCTTTTCGGCGTCACTGCTGTCGACGTACTCGATTCTTCCCAACTGATCTAGCCAGCTGGCGAATCCAACCGACCTGAAAGTCGGAATTAAAGTTGTACCTTCGACGACATTTGGCTCGCCGTTTAACCATTCTCCAACAGCCTCGGCGTTGCTGATGACCGCTGAGATCAGTACCTTTTGGGCACCTTCGGGAACCATGAATCGCAGCGATGTAAGAAGCAACTCGTATGTAATGCCTCGGGTGCCGCTGTCGAACTGGTGGCCTTCATCAAAGACCAGTAGGCCTACGTGGGAAGCCAGCTCCGGAGTCTGCCTAAGGACGTAGAGCAGCTTCTCGGGGGTTACCACCAGAATCTGTTGGTGCCCCAAAAGTTCAGCAATGTCGAAGTCGGTCTGTAGGGCATCGGACAATTCGTCCACCTTGGTGGGTTCGTTGTGAAATGCTTCGACGAGGCTGTTTTTGATCTCCTGGCAGAGCGCCCTAAATGGAGCGATGATGATAGCCAGTGAGATCCGGTCAGCAAGAAAGGCACTTCTAAGGATCAGTTCCGTTGCCTTTGTTTTGCCAGCGCTGGTGGGCATTTGAACGATGGCAGACTCGCCTTTAAGTACATCAGCCTTGCCCAAAAGGTGTTGTGCAGGCCAAAGCTCCTTGATGAACGATTCCTTCTGCAATGCATATAGCCACTTGTCACGAGGAAGATCGGAGTAGGACGGCAAAGCTTTCCAAGCGGAATTCTCCAGCTTTTTCCTCAACACAGCCGCGATTACATCACCCAAAAGAAGCTGCCTTGGTGTGCCGAAATCATAGACAGCGCCTTTCAGCTTGGTTGCCAAATCGAGAAGATTGTCTTCGCCATTCCCATCTTCAAAAAACTGAAGAATCCATTCTGAAATCCCAACAATGAATTCGCCGAACGGTCCCTCGGCTTCATCGAAATAGGTTTCAAGATCGGCCTGCAACAACCAGAGCAACAAGTCTTCCAAACCATCGCCATCTATGTCTGGGCAGTCACCATCTAAACGCTTGGCTAATACCGATGCGCTTCCAGGAAGATCACACATGTAATAGGAAGCGGAGCCCAGTAGCACGAGATATGGATCAAGTGTCTCGTTCAACTTTGACTGGAGATAGGAGTCGAAAAAGCGGGCGGAAAATAGCAGATTGTTTTTCAGCTCTGCGAGGGAATCGGGATCTGACTCCCCTCGGTTGATAGCGGCGGCAAGATCACCCAGAAGGCCTATCGAGATGGTGAAGAGCTTATTCGGATGTAGTGATAAATCTATGTCCTGATATTCTTCAGGTACATGGTACTCGATCATCTTAGCTTTTGATCGAGTAACACCAAGAAGACGATTGGATTTTCTATCAGGCCTCATCCGCAGCCCTCCTGTAGAGCTCGTGGACAAGGTCCATCAAGCCGGGTCCTTTGATAACCAAGAGGACAAGGCTGTCACCATTGGGATGAGGGAAGAACTCCTTTGATTTTGAAGATTTGGGAATTTTGCTACAGTCCGACGATGCCAGCTCATCACTATTGAAACATTCATCAGAAATGATTGCCGCCGCTCCGTAGGTCTCCCTATAAGGCATATCTACCGGGTTTTGAAATCTCTCGATTTTTTGAGCTTGTTCAATCTCTCTTTTTTCAAACAGCTTCTGCTTTATAAAATTCAACGACTCATCGATTCGGATGTGGTCCTTGGCGGAGTCATTAATAGCATTCTGCAGACGGTTAATCTTGGATGAGGTGAACTTGGTCTTGGATTCAAAGACAAACAACACGTCCTTGGTGGAGGCGTCGCCGTCTTTTTTATGAAATCGAAATCCAATGACATCGCTGCCCTTGGGCGATTCATCTCGAACAACCTTCGATGACCACCGTACTCTGGGCACCCAGTAACCGAGAAACCATTGCAGGTAATCGGAAACCAAGATTTCCCCAAAATCTCCTGCTCGGATACCTGGACCAAGTTTGGTTGTTTTACTCGGAAATTTAATATCGGTCAGGTAATCCGAGCGTGAACGTTTCCCACGGAGAAAATCAATGTCGGTATCCGGACAATAGTGATTCCGAAAGTGTTTCGCCCATGCTGAGAGCACTGTATCATCTTGTACATGACAGAATTCCCAGACCTCGACAGCTTTGCCATCTGCGGTTTTCAACCGTTCGCCAGTATCAACCAGCCATTTTGTATGTTCCGAAGTCCAAGGCATTCCTTTGTCCTCCCTTTTATAAGGTAATCTTTAACTCAATGAATAGCAAATTATCGTAACCAGACACCTCAATGGACACCGGGCATGAAAGGGCCC
>DJGJ01000069.1:31975-34421 GCA_002432715.1 Sphaerochaeta sp. UBA5849
AGGACCCCTCTTGAGTATCGCAGGAGCCTTGGTCTAGTATCATAGAAAAGTCCAACTTTTTGTCCGCACCCCCGTCACCTCAAAAGCATCTTACCGCTAGCAGAGGGGCTTGGGAAAGTTCTCGGTCAAGGGATAAAGCCGGGTTGCATAGCCGGCTGCCAGGATGAGGCAGATCATTATGGTCTGAGTACGATTTAGTTTACACATTTGTGGATAGGGCGCTTCTGGAGACAGAAGGAGGTCCTATGGACAACAAAAGGTACACGCTTGAAGAGAAAATCAAGTTTCTCGATGCACTCGAAAAAAAGGGAACGGTTGCCAGTGCAGCTAGAAGCATGGGCATCCACAATGATGATGTTTGCTATCGTTGGGCGAGGAAAAAGGACGAGCTGAGAGCCGCTTATTCGTTGTCCCGCAAACCAGGCAGGCCGGTCAAACAGGTTCGAAGGAGAGGATCCAAGATTCCCCTGCAGGACAAGATACAATGCATCATGGCCATAGATGAAGGAATGAGCATTCGTCGTGCTTCCGTGGAATTCAACAAGAATCTTGCAAGCGTTCAATCCTGGTATAGGAGCAAAGAAGAGCTTTTGGCATTATACTATTCCCAGCAGAAAGCCAGCGTGGAGAAGGACTCCTCCCCGCCGGATAATGCATGGGAGGTCCAGATGGCCAAGGAACAGGCAGACGAGCATCTGGTGAAGCGGTGCAAGGCACTGGCCAAGGAGAACGAGTATCTGAAAGACAGGGTCATGTTCCTGGAGAAACTCAATGAGATCCTCAGGCAGCGCAGCGGGCCGGTAAAAAAAAAGAAGTCTTCAAAGCAATCGGCCTGTGCATTGAGCAAGGAGGACGAATGAATGTGAGGCGGCTGTGCTCAATCGCAGGGGTCTCCCGTTGCGGATTCTACAAATACTACGGCGGTTATCAATCAAATCGGGCACTGAAGGACAAGGTACTAGCCGAGGCTGTGGACGAGATCCAGCAGCGGCATCACTTCAGCGTCGGATACCGCAAGATGGTTCCCCTGCTTCAGAGCGAATCCGGGATGAAGACAAGCCCGAGGAAGGTCCGCAGGATCATGAAGGAGAAAGACCTGCAGTCCACGGTCCGGCCGAAGAAATATACCGCTGAGATATACCTCAGGAGGAAACAAATGAAGGAATCCCTTCCTCCGGACCTCATTCGGCGCAAGTTCTTCTCCCTTGAGCCTTTCAAGCGGATGGTCGAGGACATCACCTACCTGCCGTGTCTTGAGCAGACGATGTACCTGAACTCCATCGAGGACATGTTCAACGGGGAGATTCCTGCATATGCAATCTCCGAGATGGTTGATTCCAAGCTCTGCACCGATACTGTCGACATCCTGGCCGGGAAGATCGGTGATACCCAAGGCGTCATCCTGCACAGCGACCTCGGCTCCACCTATCTGTCGTATGCATACAGGGATCTTCTGGAGAAACTCGGCATGCGCATGAGCCTGGGAGGGGTGTGCTACGACAACGCGGCGATGGAATCCCTCAACAGCATAATCAAGACCGAATGCCTCTACTGCCGGTTCGGGAAAAGCAACGTGAAGAACCACAAGGTGCCCAAGAAGGATGTGATTGCAGCGGTTGTCGAGTTCATCGAATACTACAACACAACACGCCCCAAGGAGAGCCTGGGATTCCTGTCCCCCGTCGAGTTCCGGCTCAAGAATCCCAAAGGCACATACCCCGTTGTTATTACCTAGGGGGCGGGCCGATCCCCCTTTGCAAAGGAGCAATATATGCACATGCAGGATAAGCAGCTGTTGTTTCAGGTAGTCCCGGGAAACACCCTGGACGAGGATGTACGCATGCTGGGAAAGCTTGCCTCCGTCGCTGGGCTTGTAGTGGGCCTCCAGTGCAAAGAAGGCTGCACCTTCGTTTCCGTGCGGTACAATGAGCAATACACCGAATACATTCGAAGCCGCAATGCAGGAAGGCCCAGGAAGACCTGGGGGGCAAGGATTTCCTGTGCCGAGGTATACTCCCGCAAGGACGCCGAAGGGGCAAAGGCTGCTGCGTCCTCGCTGGGGATGTCGCTGGCGACCTTCTACCGGCACTGCAATGAGAACCTTGGCAGAGGAGGAGACGAGCCCTTCCTGTGAACGGGCTGTTCTCATAATTAATTGCGAGAAGGAGCCGAGCAAGNNCACGGTACCGGTTTTCCCGAAATCAGGCCCTAGAAGCCCCTGTAAGCGATTCCTGTGGAAATTGTGGACGTTCTAACTGGTACCGATGGTTGGGGTTGCGGGCTATTGGAAGCAGAAGGAATCATCCCTTAAGCGGGCTGGGAGAAAAGAAAGGAGGACTGATGTTTGGAAGAACCGATGAGAGGCCAGTATTGACAGGAAGGGATATGAGGTGGACTATAAGTCTGGACGGAGTTGTAAACCAGTATGGTCGCAGTCACTGGAAAA
>DJGJ01000069.1:34517-34672 GCA_002432715.1 Sphaerochaeta sp. UBA5849
AGGGTACACGGTACCGGTTTTCAAGAAATCAGGCCCTGGAGGCCCCTTTAAGCGATTCCTGTGGAATTTGTGGACGTTGTAGCTGGTACCGATAGATCCGATCATTTTAGGGAAAAAGGCTTGACTAAACACATGTTCGGGCATTGGAACTCCCA
>DJGJ01000032.1 GCA_002432715.1 Sphaerochaeta sp. UBA5849
CTAGTGGTCTGTAAATCCTATTTCTTTCATTTTCTTCGGCCCAAACGCCGGGTAGCTGCGTTCTCGTCGGATCAGATATCGTAGATATCTTCTCCTCCTTGGCCTTGCTACTCACCATTTTAGCTCGAAGCAAATATACAAGCACTAGACTTTACAGCCCACTAGTCGGTCAGCACATCGGCACTGACAACACAGCTGGCTACCACGTAGGATCCCTTCTGCAGTGGTTTTGCCAGCTGTTTTGCTGAGAACACCAGATCCAGATGCCCCATCTCCGTTGCTATGGTTGCAACCATGCACAGCGTATCACGAAACCCGTGCCTGCGTTCTTCAACAGCCAGGACCGGACCGCAAAGCAGCACCATCTGCTCATGCCGGGCGAATTTTTGTCGGGTTTCCTCACTCAGGCTCTCGTCACGTGCCATGATGTAGTTGAAAGGGAGCAACTTCTTGTCTTCCAACCTTCCTTTCTCATCGGTTGCCGATTCATACGCCTGCCGGCTGTCAAAAACATCGAGGGCTTGGGGAAACGCACAGACCTGGAGATTGAGGATGGTATCCTCGTCAATCTGCTCCAAAGTCGCTGCATGCACCAGCGTAGCAATGAAGGCGCTCCTCTCGCTGGGATTGGTCATCAGCAGCGTAAGGGAGAGGGCCTCCCCCTCCCCGATGCGAACCAAGGGTTTGGCCGACCAGAGACAACGTCCGCTCATATGCATATCCAGACCGGCAATCTCCGTATCGGAACCTTTCGCAACCACGCGATACACCAATGTAAGCCCGCTTTGCAGCACCTTGGTGGCATAAAATCCATACTTGGTGGGAATGCGCACGGCTTCCTCGAACCACGCGAGCATTTGCTTCTGGTCGAGTGAGCCGTCCTTGAGCAGGATTTCCAACCCGGTATTAGCGAGATACACAGCCATAGGCACCTCCGAAAGTAAGCTATGATAGCATACCCGCGGCTTGCAAGAAAGGGTGTAAAAGAATACCCTGACGCACATGCAATCAGAATTTACCTTCAAACAAGGCTGCAAAGAAGGCTTTCCCATCTTTGTAGGGTACTTTCCAACCGCAATGGCTTTCGGCCTGGTGTGCAGGGACCTGGGACTAAGAATTTGGGAAGCGGTGCTCTTCTCCATGTCCAATTTTGCCGGAAGCGGGCAGTTTCTTGCTGCAAACCTCATAGGCAAAGGTGCCATCCCGGCCGAAATATTCATCAGCGTCCTGTTGGTCAATCTTCGCTACACCTTTATGGGAGCAGAACTGTCACGCAAGCTCACAAAGGGGATAGGAGGTTGGCAGCGTGCGCTGCTCGCCCATGGAACCACCGATGAGGTTTTCAGCGTTGCAGTACTGCACAATCAACCCATCACCAAATACTACCTGGCAGGCTTGGAAGGCATAGCGTATGCAGGTTGGGTGAGCGGAACCGCAGCAGGCTTTTTGGTGGGCATGATTCTGCCCTCCGCCCTGCAACTGGCAGTTGGAGTGACCCTGTATGCGATGTTCAGCTCCCTGCTGGCCCAGGAGTTCCGGCAGAAAGGTTTCAAGGTTCTCCTCATTGCAGCAATTTCGGCCATCCTCAACAGCGTTCTCATCTTGCTCCTGCATCTGGGCGTCGGTTGGGCATTTGTCATCTCCATGCTCGCAGCAAGCTTTTTCGGCGCTGCAATCACTGACGATATCGAGGAGTATGTATGACTGACCACCCACCCTTCATGATCCCCATCCTGCTCAGCGCTGTTGCAACCTTTCTGGTACGCGCCCTGCCCTATTACGCAACCTTTCTCGACCGTCTTCCCACATTCCTCTCGAAGAGTCTCAGGTTGCTGCCCATCGCAGCCCTCGGTCCCCTGATTTTCCCCGGTGTCATCCTCGACTACAACCAGAGCTGGTACGCAGGATTGCTGGGCATTGCAGCAGCTGCGCTCTTCGCCTACAAGCGACAGGGAATGATCATCCCCATCCTGCTCTCCATCGGCGTAACATACCTTGCTCTTCTGCTCTAGCTTGACCTCCTGGGCCCCGGGCCGTACCATAAGGCATGTTTGACGCCCATCGACACATAAGTGACTGCGAAGCAACCGAAAATGCCCTCTATGCAACCAGTAGTCCCTCTGAATGGCCAAGCCTGCTGAATCTTGGTTCGTCGGCAGTGGGGGGTATCGGGATCCTGCCTTCCGAGTTCCCCGGTGACCCGGATGCTGTCTATGAAATGCTTGTCTCACATCCCGACCTGCAGATAGCCGAGGTTGGTTTGGACCGCCGATATCCAAACAGGGAGACCCAGCGAACCTTTCTTGCCCAAATGCTGCACATGGGCTTCGAGCTTGGCCGCAGCGTCAGCCTGCACTGCGTACGGGAGAACGGCCTATTGTTGACGGTATTGAGAAATGAGCGCAAATACCTGCCGTCGTTGTTGTGGCATGGTTGTACTGCAAGTTTTGAAACGATTGCAGAGGCGGTGCGGTACCAAGTCATCCCATCCTATGGACCGAATATCTACAAAAGCAACCTTCGATCACGCATCCAACAGATACTAGAGCTTCCTTTCGCCTTGGAAACCGACTTCACAGGCTTCGAACGCGACTATGCACAGCTTTTCGCAAACCATATTGCAGCCTTTTGCAGCCTCAGCGGGTACAGCGAAGAGCAACTGGAGAACCACAACGATGAAATCAGAACAATTCTTACGCATAACAAGACTTCTCGGTGAAGATGCCGTCCAATCGCTGCACGAAAAGCGAGTCGTGTTGGTTGGACTGGGTGCTGTGGGGGGCATGTGTCTGGAATCTTTGGTGCGCAGCGGCGTCGGCACGCTGCGGATCGTCGATTTCGACACCGTTGGAATCACGAATCTCAATCGACAGATACTTGCGACGTATGATAGCCTGGGCCGGCTGAAAACCGAAGTGGCGGCAGAACGCATACGGGCGATATATCCCGAATGCAACCTTGAGGTCCTCCCCCTCTTTGTGCACCAGGAGACGCTGGGGCAAATCCTTGAAGGAGAAATCGATCTGGTCGTCGATGCCATCGACTCGCTGAATCCAAAATGCTCCTTGCTGGAGGAAGCGTACAATCGCAAGATCAAAGTGGTGAGCAGCATGGGGGCCGCCCTTCGCCGCGACCCCTTCCTGGTCAGGAAAGCCGACCTTATGGATACCTATGGATGTCCATTGGCACGGGCGGTGCGGACAAACCTGAGAAAGCGGGGAGTTGGAAGAGGCATCGATGTGATATACAGTCCGGAATTGGTGCAATTCACCTATCGAAAGCCCGAGGAAGAGGAACATGCCGACCTCAATGAGCAGATTATCGACAGGGGAAGAAGGCGGAACGTGCTGGGCAGCCTTCCCACCGTCACTGCCATCTTCGGCCAGCACCTGGCACACCTTGCCATCAGCAAATTGTTGGATGCCTCACTGCTTTCAGCAGAGGAGGCTTTCAATCCGAATCACTCCTAGGCGAAGCGTATCGGACTGAAATAAGAAGGCGAATGGAAATCCGGTTTCAACGTGCCTATTTCCGAAACAGCAAGGAAATGGGGAACTGCATGCTTGTCGGCGCAGCAGTAAAAATTTCCCTTCAACTGCACATTCCTCAAATCCTCACCCGGTTTTACCAGACCCAACAAATCAAGCGGAAGGCTCACTTCGAGAGTCCAGCGGCTTTGTTTGTTGGAGTTTTCGAGTATTTCGACTGTATGATCGATTGTTTGAATGAATTCAGGCGGGAACAACGTTCGATTCGCCCTTCCCTCCCCCCTGCCCACGAGCATGCTCAAAGAGGCGCTGCACTCAACATTCACATAGACTTCCTGGCCTTCCCGCTGCAGAAAAGCTTCCACACAGCTGTCTTCCCACACCCTTCCATTGTGCTCAGTCACCATGCGCCTGAGCTGGGGTTCCCGCACCTGGTAGCGTAGATGCAACAGCTGGTTCTCCCAAGCCATGCGCACTGAAGCCTCAACACCCTCATACTCACCCCACAGAGGAATCAGGCTGATCGGAAGGGTTTGCGCAAGTGGTCGGCTATAGATGGTAATCATGATTTCATACTCCCTCTCTGTAAGTATAGACGAGAGCGTACATCCAAACCTAGGGGATTGTGAAGCAAACAGGCAGGCTTTTCTCCTTGATATGCATCACAAATTGAGGAGATATCATTATGAACCATCGAACACTGTCCTTTGCTGGACTCTTGCTGCTGCTCGCGTTGCTCATTGGTTGTGAAAACACCGTTGAGCCTGATAATGCGACCTTGAGGTTGAACCTCGCCTCCGAGCGGTTTCGGACATCGCGAAGCCTGCTGCCCACACCACAGGACATGACCATCGCTACGGTGAGGATCACCGGAACAGGGCCGAAAGGGCAAACGGTGGATGTGCAATCTGCAGACCAGGTGGTGGAAATCGGAAACCTTGCTATCGGAACGTGGAAATTGCATGCAGTCGGGTCCAACAGCAAAGGAACCGCCCTTGTCAGCGGGGATTTGACAACCCTGCTCTCATCGGTAACCAATGAGGCGACCTTGGAACTGACGCAGCTTGTCGGAGAGGGAACAATGAGCATCGAGCTCTCCTGGGATCCCGATCAGGTGGCCTCGGATGTTCGCCTTGAAGCCCAGCTTTTCCATCAAAGCGGTTCACCGGTCGATCTTGAGGTTGGTGCATTGAACAAAACGGACGGCACGGTTGCCTTGGCAAAGACCCTGCCTGCCGGCTCCTATTATCTCAAACTGCAGCTGTTCAGCCAGGAGGTTCTGGTCAGCGGAGCAAGTCAATCCTTGAGAATCCTTGACGGGGTGACCAGCGATGGCAGCATTGAGCTCATCATCGGCGACCTATCCACCGCCTACACCATCATGGTCGTAAACAACACCATGCTTCCCATCGAAGGAAGCATTGTCTTTAGCCCACTGCAAGCAAAAGCGGGGGATGAGGTGACGCTTACCTATACTCCGAGCAATCTCCCGGAGGGAATTGGTATCAACGACCTGCAGATCGACTGGTATTGCGAGGGTATCCTCGTACAAGCATCACAGGCTGCCTATACCAGTATTCCGCTTGCCGGAGTTCACCGCTACGATGTCATCGTCAATCACGACCGGTTGGGAAGCCTGGGCTCCTCAACCATTCTGCTTGACATGCCTAGGTAGCTGACTCAAATGCCGGGACGAACCAAGCAGGAAGGGGCATCGGACGGTGTGTCAGTGCATTGATTGCGGCTACCCTGACCAGAAGGACGCACAGAGCCTGCCCGTCACGCAGGACTGTCTGCCGAAAGACGATCGAGAACCGTTTTGCACTTTCAAACTCGGTCTGCACTTCCAAAAGATCGTCCAGATGGGCCGGGCTTTGATAATCCACCGTAATCGATTTGACGACAAAGGCAAGGCCTTCAGCCTCCATAAGGCTGGTTTGCGAACCATTCAGGCCGTGCTGTTGGGCAATTTCACGCAACATTTCCGTCCTTGCATGCTCGGCGAAATCAAGATACCGGCCGTGGTAGACAATGCCACCACAGTCGGTATCACTGTAATACACGCGAATTGGAAAGGTGTGCATCAAACCTCCACCTCCGCTCCTTCAAACCGAAGGGTCTGTACGTAATCATCGTAGGTTTGCGCCCTGCGAATCATAACCACCGAACCATCGCGCTTGAGCAGATACTCGGCACAGCGGAGCTTTCCATTGTAGTTGAAGCCCATGCTGTGACCGTGGGCCCCTGCATCATGAATCACTACAATATCGCCCTTCTGCACTTCGGGCAACTTGCGGTCGATGGCAAACTTGTCGTTGTTCTCGCACAGCGACCCGGTTACATCATAGGTATGGTCGCAAGGCATCGTATCCTTTCCCACCACGGTGATATGGTGATAGGAACCATACAGGGCGGGACGCATAAGATTCGCCATCGATGCATCAAGGCCGACATAGTCCTTGTACTTTTTCGTTACATGCAGGACTTTGCTGACAAGGTACCCATAGGGACCGGTGATCACCCGTCCACACTCGAAGACAATCTGAAGTGGATCCAGGCCTGCCGGAACAATCATGCTCTCATAGAGCTCATGCATATCATTGCTGACCTTTGCAAGGTCCATCGCCTCCTGGTCGGGACGGTAGGGTATGCCGATGCCGCCTCCCATGTCGATGAACTCAATGCGTACGCCTGCCTCTTTGTGGATGCGGATGGCAAGGTCGAAGAGCATGCGGGCGGTCTCAACGATGTACGATCCATCCAATTCGTTGGATGCAACCATGGTATGAAGACCAAAGTGCTTGACTCCCTTCTCTTTCATGATCCTGTAGCAATCGATGATCTGGGCCGTGGTCACCCCGTACTTAGCCTCCACCGGGTTGCCGATGATGGCATTGCCGGTACGGTCAGGACCGGGATTATACCTGAAACAGATGGTATCGGGAGTCGTCCCAACCGCCTGCTGGAGCGCTTCTATGTGGGTAATATCATCCAGGTTGATGATGGCCCCGAGGTCATAGGCCGCCTTGAATTCCTCAGACGGGGTGTCATTGCTGGTAAACATGATTTTTTTGCCGGTGATGCCGCAAGCCTTGGCAAGCAGCAGTTCAGGCAGGGAGGAGCAGTCTGCTCCGAACCCCTCTTGGGCCAGGAGCTTGAGAATGGTTGGGTTGGGACAAGCTTTTACCGCATAGTAATTGCAAAAACCGGGTGCCCAAGCAAAGAGTCTCTTGAAACTCCGAGCATGCTCGATCATCGCTTTTTCATCGTACAAGTAGAACGGGGTCGGCAATTGGGAAGCCAGCTCGAGCATCTGTCCATGACCTATCGGTAGCTTTTTCTCACTCATATCTTCAAATTCTCCTCAATCATCTGCATAGCCTGGACAACCTGTTCGCGATGGCCGTACGACGAAACCCTCACAAAATTCCTGCCGGCCGGGCCGAATCCACTTCCCGGGGTCACCACCACATGGCAGGTATCGAGCAACAGGTCGAAGAAATCCCAACTCTCCATACCATTGGGAGTCTTCGCCCAGATATACGGACTGTTGATCCCACCATAGACCGTCAAGCCAACTTTGGTAAGCCCTTCACGGATGATCCTGGCATTTTCCAAGTAGTATGCGACCAAGGCCCTGCTTTGCTCGTATCCCTCTCCGGCCAACGCAGCATATCCACCCTTCTGGGCAATGTTGCTTGCACCGTTGAAGAACGTGCATTGCCGGCGGTTCCACATCGAATTGAGCACGGTTGGAGGAGCATCCTCACAGACCAGTGCCTTGGGTACGATGGTCCAACCAAGCCGGACACCGGTAAAACCGGAAAACTTGGAGAAACTGTTTATCTCGATGGCGCACTCCTTGGCCCCTTCCACTTCATAGATGGAGCGGGGATACCCGGCTTCGGTGATGTACTCGCTGTAGGCGCTGTCGAATATGATGACACTCTTGTGCGCTCGTGCGTAATCGACAAAGACCTTCAGCTGGTCATAGGATGCAACCGAGCCTGTGGGATTGTTCGGACTGCACAGGTAGATCAAGTCCACCTTCTGTTTCGGAGGCTCGGGAATGAACCCATTCTCCTCCGTGCTTGCCAAATAGACAAAGCCGTCGTAGCAACCCTTCTCCTTATTGAAAAGCCCGGTACGCCCTCCGACTACATTGCTATCCACATACACTGGATAGGCAGGGTCTTGAATGGCAACGATATTGTTTTCACCAAACAGGTCCTGAATGTTGGCAGCATCACTCTTGGCCCCGTCACTGACAAAGAACTCGGTGCTTTCCAACTCTACTCCGTAGCGCCGGTAGTAGGCGACCAAGGCCTCGCGCAGGTAGGCATCTCCCTGCTCATCACCGTATCCGGTATAGGTGCTGCGATCTGAAAGAGCGTCAATCTTCTCCTTCATTGCGTTGCAGACTGCCCTGGGAAGAGCTTCGGTGGTATTGCCGATGCCCAAGCGAAGGACAGGCACTCCTGGATGGGTCTTCTGCCAGGCACTTGTTCTGCGGGCGATTTCCGGAAAGAGGTACCCGCTTGCAAGCTTTTGATAATTCGTATTGATCGTAGCCATGAACACTATCTCCTTGCTATCGCCCCAAGCTCATCCAATGCATCAAGTTCTGCATAGAGGCGGACCCTGTTCTCTTCATTCTCAAAACTGCACAGCGGTAGCCTGAACGACTCTTCGCACCAGCCGTACCGTGCCATGGCCGTCTTGATCGGGATGGGATTGGTTTCCAAGAAACAGGCCTTGAAGAAACCAGCAAGCTTCGCCTCCATCTCCCGCGCTGCAGCAAACTTGCCTCCCAGGGCAAGGTGAATCATTTTTGAGATATAGGCTGGGCAGATGTTCGATGCGACACTGATGACACCGTCACCACCGCTCTCGATCAAGGCCAAGGAGAGATTGTCATCACCACTGAGTACATGGAACTTGCCATGTGTGGCATCAATGACCGCGCGCATCTGTTCTAGGCTGCCGCTGGCTTCCTTGACTCCCACAATGTTCGAGCAGGCATCGCTGAGAGCCTTTACCGTTTCGGTTTCAATATTCACACCCGTTCTTCCCTTGATATTGTAGAGAATGCAGGGAATGTCGACGCTCTCGGCAATTGCTTTGAAGTGGAGATACAAACCCTTCTGGGTAGGCTTGTTATAGTAGGGATTGACCAGCAGCACAGCATCAGCTCCCACCTGCTGGGCATGCCGGGAGAGCCTGATAGCCTCGCTGGTGGCATTGGAGCCGGTGCCTGCAATGACAGGAACCCGGCCGTTGGCAAATTTGACGGTCAGGGCGATGGTGCGGTCATGCTCGTCGTGACTGAGGGTCGGGCTCTCCCCGGTAGTGCCGCAGGGCACCAACCCGTCGATGCCGCTTTGAATCTGCATCTCGATGATCTGCTCAAGGCGCTCTTCATCCAGATTGTCCTTCTTGGTGAACGGGGTGATCAACGCAGTATGAACCCCCTTGAAACTCAATTCTTTCATACATTCTTCTCCACTGATAGATATACGTCGTCAAGCATGTCATCGATAGAAAAGAAGCCCTGCTTTTTAGCAACAATCCAAGCTGCAGCCTTCAGGGCTCCCGATACAAACCCCTCACTGTTGCGAGCCGTGTGGGTTAGCTCGATTGTATCGACAGGACTGTCGAACAGTACCGTATGCACACCTGGACTGTATCCGCCACGAACCGAGGAGATGTGAATTTCATGCTTCTCCCGCCTGCGGTCAAGCCGTGCAGTTTCTAGCTTGTCTTTTGCGTCAAGCTGTTGCGTAAGAATATTTCCGAGCATCACTGCAGTACCAGAGGGACTATCAGCCTTGGCAGCATGAAACCATTCCTGAACCAGGGAATCGTATTCAGGAAAGTTGTTCATCAGACTCGCAGCCTTGCGTACGATGGAGAAAAAGAGTTGGACTCCAATGGAAAAATTACCAGACCAGATGATAGCACATCCAGGAAGGGACTCAAGTTCCTTCAAAGAATCAAGCTTATCGTACCATCCGGTTGTAGCAATGACTGCAGGTGTCGAGGTATCACAGTACAGCTTCATCCGTTCTTCAATTCCCTCTGCTACAGAAAACTCGATGGCTGCATCCGCACCCGCCAAAGCCTGTGCAGTCAGCGTACGATGCGTCACCCTCGAATCCACAACGTATGGATCGATTATAGAGACGACATCATGTCCGCTGGTAATTGCAGCCTCATGCAATTGCCTACCCATCTTTCCAAATCCTACGATTGCAATGTGCATTCAGTTCTCCTTTGTTTTAATTGTTTTGGAGTGTATCATTCTCATAACATTTTGTCTATAATCACAACAAAATGTTTTTTATGCAACTATTTTGAACAGTGTTATCCCTCAAATTGACCCACTTTCATTCCAAGCAAGACTCATGATTTTCTGGAAGGTACGACCAAGAAGCATGATTTCGAAATGAAAAACCAGGCTGAAAAATCCGATTCGTTGGCAGGTATTCCAGTATGGTTGTCGTAATCGCGGCCGACTTACAACGACTGTTGTCCTGTCGGCCGGGATAAGAAGGTATTCAACTACAGGGAATACCAAATGTTGAACGTATTACAAGCAGTTCGGAGAACGCTCCAGCTGGCTACTCGATTACATGGGAAAAACCATCAGGAATTTTCATTTGGATTCTACAATCCATCACCATTTTTGCGCTTGCGCATATACTCGTTCCAATACTGATTCACGTCGTGCGTCAGTTTCTGCAGGTGGTCCATCATGCTGTCTTCAGCCTTATCAGGGTCATGATTCTCGATTGCCTCGAGAATACTGAGGTGATACGTACGATAGTCGTCGCCTACACGATGCCTGAGTTGTTCAAACAATTCAGACTGTTGGCCCATGGTGGAAAGCATCATATACAGTGATACCAAGGCTTTGTTTTTTGAAGCTCTTGCGATACAGCTATGGAAAGCTATATCATCTTTTGCAATACTCTGCCTGTCGGATGAGTGCATCTGCTGATTAGCATAACAGCGTTTAAGTTCTTGCAGTTCCTCATCTGTTATGCGTTCAGCGGCAAGACGTGCCGTTTGGCGCTCAATGGCGGACCTGGCTTCGAGAACTATGATGAAATTTTCCAGCACATCGCTACTTAACAATGATTCCAAGCTTGTCCTGTAATAATCAAGTTCGAGTGTAGTATTCGTATCCTCAATGATCTTCCTTCCAAGTGGAGTGATCAGGCGCCCTTTGAATCCAATTTTTTCCAAATATCCAAGTGTTTCCAACTCGTTCAATTCTCGTCCAACGGTCGCGCTACTGACTTCAATACCGTTTTTTTTAAGACTGTTGACAATATACCATGATCCAACCGGTTCTTTAGAATTTCCTATCAGTTCCAGAATTGGTTTCTTCCATTTATCTTTTGTAATTTCCACAACGTTACCTCCGTATCAGTCTAACCAATCTGAACCATTCCCGCAAGACATCTTTACAACTCCAAGCGGACAAGGCACCCCACTCTAATTTCTTCCAGCAGTTTTACTTGACTGCACTAATTCGGCGGTTTACACTACTACCACTCACAGTATGAGTAGTGATTACAAAAAAAAGCAAGGAGAATAACCATGTTGCAGGGAGTTTTTACTGCGCTTGTCACACCGTTTTCTCAAAATGGGCACATTGACATAGGTGCGCTTACGGCAATCGTTCAAAAACAATTGGAATCAGGGATTGATGGCTTGGTACCGATCGGTACAACCGGAGAAAGCCCGACTCTCGATGACAAAGAGAAAGAGCTGATCATCAAGACAATTGCCGAACTTGCAAACGGGAAAGTCCCTGTCATTGCCGGCAGTGGATCGAACTGCACAAAATCGGCGGTTGAAGCTACAAAAAAAGCAAAGGATGCCGGAGCCGACTACACGTTGCAGGTAGCACCTTATTACAACAAACCGTCTGAGGAAGGTCTGTATCGTCATTTTATCGAGATTGCTGAAAAAGGCGGTTTGCCTGTTGTCCTCTATAATATTCCAGGCCGCAGCGCAATCAACATGTCAGTTGATCTTATACTCAGGCTGGCAGAGCATCCACGTATCGTCGCTGATAAGGAAGCTTGTGGTAATATGGGTCAGATACAGGACTTGCTTCACCGAAAACCTGCCGATTTTTCTGTCTTATCCGGAGACGATGCACTTACACTGCCGATGATGGTGTGCGGTGCCCAAGGCATCATTTCAGTAGCCAGCAATATGTTTCCGGCCGAGATGGTGAAGATGACTCACGCTGCCGCCGAAGGTGATTTCAAAACTGCGTTGGAGGTTTACAACTGGATCTATCCCTTCTTTGTAAACCAATTCATCGAGACAAATCCTGTCCCAGTGAAGACATACATGGCATCTAAAGGAATGCTTGAAGAGGTGTTCAGGCTTCCGCTGGTACCGCTTAACACACTCCATAAGGAAACGCTTCTGGCTACATTCAAGCATTGAATCTTAGCAAAACGAATACGAACGCAAGAAATGAAATTCTTTCATGCTGCAGGCAATCAGGCAGTATAAACAGAATTCTCTTTGCAGCAACACGCGTCCATGCTTCATACACAAAAATGGCAGATGAAACCGGATTCAAGAATCTCCAGGATGGCATGAGTTGAATGATCGCCTCTTGCTGAAGCAAAACTAGTCTTGCACAAACATTCTTTTTTTGTCCACTATGCAAAGAGCATGGATAAATACCTAAAAATAATTCCATGTTATCATTGATTCATCTTTGTTTTTAGAATAACATATAAACATATTTGCTAACAGGATGTTTTATATGGTTAGAATAATTCTATACGGTTGTAGTGGAAGGATGGGACAAGTCATTACATCAATGGCAGAGCGAATTGACAACCTTTCCATTGTTGCAGGAATAGACGTATATCCAAGTGAACGAGAATACCAGGTGTATCCAAGCCTGCTTGCATGCCCTGTTCAAGCAGACGTTCTCCTCGACTTTTCCTCACCCAAATCGTTGCACGACTATCTCGATATTGCCATTGAGCGCAGGCTCGCTGTTGTTGTGGCGACAACCGGGCTTGAGACTCCCGAATTGGATGCATTGACAAGGGCAGCAGAAAAGATTCCCGTTTTTCGTTCGGGAAGTATGTCGCTAGGAGTCAATCTCGTTCAACAACTGGTAAAAAATGCAGCAAAGGTCTTAGGAGAACAATTTGATGTTGAAATCATCGAAAAGCATCACAACCTGAAAAAGGATGCACCCAGTGGAACGGCGTTGATGCTTGCCGATTCGGTTAACGAAGGTCGGACGCAAAGGCTGAGATACGTATACGGCAGGCACGGAGGCGATACACAGCGGAAAAGTGATGAGCTGGGCATCCACTCAATGCGTGGTGGAACAATCGTCGGTGAGCATGAAGTTTTGTTTGCAGGCAAAGACGAAGTAATTACCATCAGTCATCAAGCCTTCTCGCGACAGGTGTTCGCTACCGGTGCCATCTTGGCGGCTTCTTATATCGTCGAACAAAAACCCGGCATGTATTCGATGCAGGATATGATTACTGCAAAAAGTGCGATAACGACGCTGTTGGCACAACCAGATCAGGTTTTGGTGTCAATTGAGAATATACCGCGAAACATGACGCTGGTTACAGACCTCTATGGAGCGTTGGCATCAAATGATGTATTCATTGACATGATCAGCCATACGGGTGCAACCAACGGACATATCGCAATAGCTTTTACCATTAATCGGAAAGATCTTGACAAGACAAGGGGCGTAATTGCCAAGCTTACTGAGACGCAGCTGCAAACCAAAGCAACTATTTCTGAGAATATCACCAAGCTGACCGTGGAAGGCCCTGGCATGGAATTCCAGTCCGGTGTAGCGTATAAAGTGTTTTCTTGTATGGCAAAAGCAGATATTTCGATTTTTGCAGTTACAACGTCGGAGAGTAAGATTGAATATGCAATCTACTCTACCGACGTCGATAAGGCAATACGAATCATCAAGGAAGAATTCGCTATTTAGTCGGTTGCCAAACGTTGCATATTCACAACGTGTTCATACTGCTCGACCGGGTAGGATGCATAAATGATTGCGGTTCGGTTGAACCGCTTGATGGTCACCACCTTGATCACAGTCCCTTCGCATACTACCTGGCCGTATCGATTGACCATGTTTACAGTTCTCCCCGCTTCTGGAAGCGGCAGATATTCGAACGGGAAAGCAATAAAGGACAAATTCTTGGTGTAGTTTTTTTGCTTGAGATAGATGGCCAAGCCGGGGCAAGCTGCTACACACAAACCGCACCCGGTACATGTTTCGATGTCGATGACCGGTAGGTTGGTGATCTCGGAACCAACCGTAATGGCATGAACTGGACATGCCGTTTCACATGGGTTGCAGGGGATTGCCTCGATGCATTCAATTACTGCCACTGGATGTTGCATGCGCTCATCAGGAAGGATGTATTCCTTTGTTGCGTGCAATTCAGCCAAGCTTGCCGCACCGGTGGTCTTCAGTCTCTCTTCGCTCTCATGTTGATAATCCATCTCGTTCACCCTTCCCTGGCAGCCATAATGGCCTCTTTCGCATCGCGTCTTTTTTGGCCGAACATCCCGGAACGCAGGGCCATCAAATTATGGTTGATTGCCTCAAATCGCGACCTATACCGTGATGCCTCGAGATACCCTAGCGATTGGGCAGCCGATAATCCGGCCATGCGCCCTTCTTCCATCGCAGTACTGGCTTCTTCAACACCTGAAACATCGCCTGCGATGTAAATCGAAGGTATGCTGGTACGCATCGACTCATCATGCCATGGCACTAAACCACCCAAAACGGGACTATTGACCGAACGGCAACCAGCGCCGAAGGCCAGTTCCACCGCAGGGGTAAGGCCGGCGGCAATGCAGATGGTGTCTACATTCAATGTAAATTCTGTACCTGCAATCGGTTTCCAAGCGGCATCGAGTTTTACAATCAGTGCCGACTCGACATGATCGGTTCCATGAGCCTCAAATACGGTATGAGCAGTGTAGAAAGGAACACCTGCACGTCTGACCTTTGCCGTATGTACACCATACCCGCCAAGTTGCGGGGCTGCTTCGACCACCGCTCTGACTTGTGCTCCGGCTTGAAGCAACTGATATGAGACGATGACGCCTACATTCCCCGACCCGATCATCAGGATTTTCTTGCCCGGGAGAACCCGGTGGATATTGATCATGGTTTGCGCAGCCCCGGCTCCCATAACACCGGGAAGTGTCCAGCCAGGAAAATTGACGACATTCTCGTTGGCTCCGGTTGCCAGTATGATGCGCTTGGCATGGATGGTCAGGGATTTGCTTTTATCACGCACCAGCCAGACTTTATCCTGATCGAATATTCCGCAGGCTTCGGTATTGAGCCAGACTTCAATATCCAGTTCTTCCGCCTTCTTCAGCAATAAGGTCCCGATATCGATTCCGCGTACGCCTGCACTATGTTCCCGAGAGCCGAAAAATTTGTGAATCTGCTTGAACAATTGTCCACCGGGCTTTGCGTTTTCGTCAACCAACAACACCTTCGCTCCGGCCTCTGCAGCTTCGATAGCCGCACACAATCCAGCCGGGCCGGATCCGATAACAACTATATCTCGTTCTACCATTTGCTATCGTTCCCCTCCCCAATCGCCGAATCCCATCTGCGTCTCTATCACCATCCCATCCTCTACCGCCGTTACACAGGTACGTACATTTGGAGTTCCGTTGACAGTCATAACGCAATCGGTGCAGCGACCGATGCCGCAGAAGATACTGCGCGGTTCATGTCTTTTCACCGTCTTACGGAAATAGGGTTTACCGGCAGCCATGAGTGTTGCAGCAATCATTTCACCTTTCCGCGCTTCGACAGGTTCGCCGTCAACATAGATGGTGACTTTCTCTTCCTCCGGAAGCGGACCAAGTATCGGATGATCAAGAATTCTTTGCATCATTGAACTCCTCGTTCTCAACTACCTGCATCTTTTCAGGTCGCACGGGATACCGATAGGATTTCGGCATAACCTCTTCAAGCGGTTTGCCGGTGCGCTGGGCAATGATTCTTGCAATGGTCTTGGAGCAGGTTCTTCCTTGGCAAAGGCCCATACCCGCCCGAGTAACACGTTTGATATCCTTGACAGTTATAAAACCCTCGTCTATAGCCTGTTCAATCTCGCCCAAGGTAACTTCCTCACAGCGGCAGATGAACATATCCTTATCATCGTCAGCCATACACACACCTCCTTACAGGTTTGCGAATCTGTTGGGCGACAATTCGTCCAATCGATGGTCGACCGGGTCCCGGCACACCATCGATGCCAAGAGTGTACCGGTAATCGGAGCAAGGGCAATACCATCGCCTTCATGTCCCGCTGCAGTAAAGAATCCTTCAATTCCACTATGCTCGCCCAACAGCATCCTCCCGTCGGGCGTCGAAGGCCGCAGGCCGGCAATCGCACGAATGAAGTTGACATCACGCAGCCGTGGCAGATACTTGAGCGTCTGATTGATGATCGCCCTGATTCCCCCGATCGTGGTGCTCTTATCGAACCCTACGTATTCACGGGTGCTGCCGACCAAATACGTATCACCTCCCGAACGGGTAAATGCAAAGGACAATCCCATCGACCGCTCATCTTCATTCAAATCCACAACAACATCGTTTCGTAACTTTGTCACCAGATATTTCGCACTCCAAAGATTGGTCTCCCCTATCGGTGGGACTCGTTCGGTGATGACGATTTGGCCTCGTTTGGGGGTAATGGGTACGTTGGCTCCGACCATCTCCCCGATCTGACCCGCCCACGTTCCTGCTGCATTTACGACAACCGGGGCCTGAAACACCGTACAGTCCTGGGTGGATACCAAATAATCACCGTTGCCGATTCGATCGATGCCGACTACCCCGTTTCGCCTGAAGACCTTCATACCATAGTGAGCGCCTTTTCGTTCGAAGGCCCGCATCACTGCAAATGGATCCACCTGGGAGTCCATCCTGCTGTAGGTGGAAGCTATGATATGGTCGCTGAGGAAGGGTTGTTTCTTGTGAATCTCACGTTTGTCGATCACCTCGACATCAAGACCATACGAACGTTGCTGTGAGACAAACTCCTCCATGATCTCCAACTCCTGTTGGTTTTCGATCAGCACCATTCCGCCCAGGTTTGCAAATCCAAGGTTGTCATCCATTTCGGCACGCAGCGACTTATAGAGTTCCAAGCTCTCAAACGTCAGTTCAAGATTGATGCCGGGCTTTTTGGACTGGAAGAGTATCATGTCATCGCATGCACCGGATGCCCCATCGGCAAAGCCCCCTGTATCAAGTACAAATACCCGCTTACCTCGTTTTGCGAGGTAAAAACCACAAGACAGGCCGATAATGCCTCCACCGATAACCAATACGTCGGCAGCATGAGTCATGTACTTCGTCTCCTCAAGTGTGCCGACCGATCAACCAAATCCATTTCGACCAGTTTTTCGGCAATTTGTACAGTATTGAGCGCCGCTCCCTTGAGCAGGTTATCAGAAACCACCCACATATTCAGACCGTTTTCAACCGAAGGATCCCTTCTGAGTCTTCCTACAAAGACTTCGTAACAATCCTCTGCATCAATCGCCAACGGGTACGCCAGACGGGCAGGATCATCCACCAGCTGTATGCCTGGGGCTTTTTTGTATATCTCGAACACTTGTTCCATCTCGAATGGCTTTTCAAACTCAAGGTTGATGGACTCACTATGACCTCTGAATACCGGAATTCGGACAGCCGTCGGGCTGACAAGAATGTTGGGATCCAGCATTTTGTGTGTTTCATTTACCATCTTCATCTCTTCTTTGGTGTACCCATTTTCCAAGAATACATCTATGTGAGGCAACGCATTGAAAGCTATCTGATGCGGATACACGTTCGCGACTGCTTGTTTGCCATCCAATACCGACTGAGACTGTTCCCGCAATTCACGAATTGCAGCAGCTCCGCTGCCTGAGACAGCCTGGTAGGTCGAAACCACAACACGCTTGATTGTGAATGCATCATGCAATGGCTTGAGCGCCACCAACATCTGAATCGTCGAGCAATTGGGGTTTGCGATCAGGCCCTTATGTGCTCGCAATGCTTCAGGATTGACTTCGGGAATCACTAAAGGTACGCCCTCGGCCATACGCCACTGGCTCGAGTTGTCGATTACCACTGCTCCTTCCGAAACGGCTATCGGAGCCAGGATCTCACTCGCTTCTGCTCCAGCAGAGAATAAAGCGATATCAACATCGGTGAACTTACTCTTGTCCGCTGTTTCAACCGTCCACATCTTGTTCCTGAACGGTACTTGCTTTCCTGCATTCTCTTCGATGTCCATCGGTTTGAGCGAGGAGACAGCCAACGAGGACCGTTCCAGAATCTTGGTCATCTGTTGGCCAACAGCTCCCAGGGCTCCCACAATTGCAACTCGATATGATTTCATATGTACCACCTTTTTAGCCGGTTGTTCATACTGCTGTATCGCACAACCAGCTCAACCATCCTGAATGATGGCGTCACTATGTTATTACCAATGCTCTCCCTTAAGCCGGTACGGCGGGCTTAATTACCTTCTTTTTCATTTTTGCTACAATAAAGAAAACCAAGATGATGACAGCCGATATGATCAAGGCCATATCAACAGTGTACGAATGCATGATTTTCGGTGTGCACGCTACGATGATCATAGCTACCGTCAAAGCTCCCAATACCGCTCGTTCCCAGAGTTTCAAAATCCTGTTAAAATATCCACGCATCGATGATGCCATAGTAATAACAGCATAGAATATGAGAATACAAAGGGCTATGACTTCAAGAAAGGATCCTCTCATCAAGAAGGCAGGGTTGTAAACGAAGATATAGGGGATGATGAATCCCACCAGCGCCAGACGCAACGCTTCCCATCCCGTCTTCAACGGGTCGGAACCGGCAATGGCAGCTCCACAATAACTAGCAATGCTCACCGGGGGCGTCACTTCAGCCAGGATGGCAAAATAGAATACAAAGAGGTGGGCGGTCAGTACATCGATACCCAGGGCCTGCAGAGCCGGACCGCCAATTGTTACGGCAACGATATAGGCGGGAGTACACGGCATTCCCATGCCCATCAGAATCGATGTAACCATGATGAGCATCAATGCAGGCAGCAAAAATCCGCCTGACCAGGATTGGATAACGGAAGCTATTCCCAACGCTAAGCCGGTATATGTCACGATGCTGATCACCATTCCGGCTCCGGCGCATGTGACTGCCAGCATGATGAGATTCTTTCCAGCCAACTCAAACGTTTCATACAACTTTTTGGGAGTCATCCACGTGTTACGCTTGAAGAATGTAATCAAGAATGTAGCCAGAATTCCATAAACAGCAGCCATGAACGGCGAATAACCGATTACTAGGAAAATGACAAGGATAATGAGGGGAATCAACTGATACGAGTCTTTTAAGACTTGTTTCGTTGAAATAATTTCGCTTTCATCCATTCCTCGAAGATTCTCTTTTTTGGCCTCGAAGTGGACTTTGATGAGAATACTCAGAAAATAGAAAATTGCTCCAATGACGGCTGCCTTGATGATATGGACATACGCAATTCCGGTTATTTCCGACATGACGAACGCTCCGGCACCCATGATCGGAGGCATGATCAACCCACCTGTTGAGGCAGCTGATTCAACCGCTCCTGCGAATTGTTTGCGATAGCCCAACCGCTTCATAAGGGGAATGGTGAACACACCGGTTGCATATACGTTTGCAGCAGCCACCCCGCTGATTGAACCAAACAGGCCGCTTGAGATGACAGCAATCTTCGCAGGACCACCAACCGACCTTCCCGCTAGTGATACTGCCAAGTTTGTAAAGTACTCACCGGTCCTCGTATTTTGCATGAACGCACCGAAGATGACAAATACAGCAACCAGTGTAGCCGTAACCCCGATGATGGAACCGTATATCCCCTCACTTGTAAAGAGGTAGAGAATTTCCACCATGCGGCTGAGCTGCATCGGCTTCGAGTAAAAAATACCACTGAGATACGGAGCTGTGACCAGATACACAAGAAAGAGACTGATCAGGATGGCCATCGCAGGTACGACAACCCGGCGAACCGCCTCGATCAGCAATATGATATTGATAAGGCCGAGAACTGTCTCCACCGGATGGACTGGATCGATCATTTCATACCGCATATTCAGTCTCGCATCCGACAACATCAGATACAGTGGTGGGAAAATAGCCAAAATGGCTAATATACAATCCAATACCGTCGGTCGATCAGTAGGCGACTTGGTTTTAGACGCAGGAAACAGAAGAAAGGCCATCGGCAAGAGAACCATCAGGTGAATACCACGCTGAATTCTTGGCTGGAAAACTCCAAATATTGCGGTATATAAATGAAAAACAGCCACCGCAACTAGGCAAAAACTGACAACCCATTTCAACCAACCTTTCAATTCACGCATAGTATTCACTCCACTTTTGTTTTAGTTTTTAAAAAACGGACCTTACGGAAGGTCCGTTTTTGATAGTCGAGGTACTCTTACTTCAACAAACCAACCTCTCTGTAATACTTTTCAGCACCCGGATGCAGAGGAATCATTGTATTAGGAGCAGTCTCAGCCGTGAAATACTTCCCAAACGAAGGATTGATGCTCTTCACTTCACCAATGTTCTCTATGAGAGCTTTCACGAAATGGTAGGCAACAGTGTCGGACAGTTTGGCAGAAGCAATGATTTCAGTAGAGTGTCCGATGGCCTTCTTGTTCACATCAATACCCTTGTAGGTTCCCGCGGGAATCACGTTCAAACCGGTTTCGAGGGCAACAGTACCATAGGTGTCGGCACTCCACTTGATCAAATCATCGCTGGCTTCAAGGATGGTTGAATCTCTGGAAATCGTCATTTCGGTAATTGCGGCACCGGGAAGTCCAAGACATGCGATAACGTAATCAACGTGTCGATCCTTATAATAGTTGACCATATCACCATAGACAGCCTGGAACAGTTTGCCGCCATTTTTCTCGATTTGTTCGTAGGAAATGCCATAGTAGTTTTCAAGGATGAACGTGGTAAGGGCACGCTCACTGGTTCCCGGCATCGGAGCCGCAACGTTGAGTTTCTCTCCGGCCTTGATCTTTGCAGCAAATTCGTCGATCGTGGTAACTCCAGTCGATTTCGCAGCAAGGAAGTGGTAGAAGTCCACAGAGAATCCTCCCAGCAGTCCTCTGATGTTCTTGACTTCCCTGTCATACAAAGGAGCTATACCATTGTAAGCAGCTTTGTCGACATATCCCACACCCCAACCAAAATCATCTTTTCCCTGATCAACTGCTAGCGGGTTTGCTGTGCCACCACCAGGAATGACCTTGATTGTAATTTCGGGGAATGTGTTTTTCACAATTGCCGACATGGCTCCAGCCTGTGTGTACCAACCGCCTCCCATTCCACCAGCCGTCCATGAGTACGTGCCTGCTTTGAGAGGTTCCATTCCTCCTGCCGTCGGAGTAGCAGTCTCCGCCTGCGCAGCTGCAAAGAGCAAACCCGATACCAGTATCAACGCAAGCATCAGTAACCCTATTCGGTTCCTTTTCATGTCTTCCTCCTATTGTAGTGACGTATGAGTGCATTCTTGCTACTTCTTATAGTATGAGTAGCGACTATATCTTACCATGACTGCGGTAGTTGTCAACGCAATTATTCTAAACCGAT
>DJGJ01000005.1:0-27971 GCA_002432715.1 Sphaerochaeta sp. UBA5849
TATTACGACATCGGCGTCCAGATGGTTGCCAGCGGCTTCGATTACTTTGGCGGCGGGGCGATCAGCAAGCCGGATGACGGGGGAAGGAAGAGTATTTACAACCTGCTTCTGGAAGCCGGTTACCTGGTTACCGACAGCAAGAGTCAGATTCTCAACCTCACCTCGGCAAGCGGCAAGGTGTACGCCCAGAACCCGAGGCTTCAGGACAGCGGTTCCATGCCCTATGCGATGGATATGAACGAAAACGATGTAAGCCTTGCACAGTTTGTCCAGAAGGGCATCGATGTACTGAACAATCCCGAAGGCTTCTTCATGATGGTTGAGTCGGGAAAAATCGACTGGGCCTGCCATGCCAACGACGCTGCAGCGGAAATCTACGACCTGTTTGCCTTCGATCAGGCAATTGCGGTAGCCCTCGACTTTGCAAAGGCACATCCCGAAGAGACCTTGATCGTTGTCACCGGAGACCACGAGACCGGCGGCATGACCATCGGCTATGCCGGTACTGGTTACAATACCGCCTTGGACATCCTGTACAACCAGAAGCTTTCCTACGTCGCCTTTGATGAGAAGTTCTCCAAGCTGCAGCAAGCGAATCCCACTATGGGATTCAACCAGGCGCTCGCTCTGGTTGAAGCTGATTTTGGTCTGGTCGCCCCCGGCAAGAGCACTGCAAACAAGGCCTTGGTCCTCTCCGATCTTGAATACGCAAAGCTGGAAGCAGCCTTCAAGCAGGCGATGCTTCCCGCAAAACAGCGCGATGGCAGCGACCAAGCCTACCTGCTGTATGGTGGATACAATCCGTTCTCTGTCACACTGACCCATATTCTCAACAACAAGGCAGGTATCGGTTGGACCAGTTACTCCCACACCGGAACCCCGGTCGGCGTATACGCATACGGCAGCGGCAGCGAGCTCTTCAGTGGTTCATACGACAACACCGAAGTCTATGACAAGCTGAAGCAGCTGACCGGCGTTGTATAACCAAGACAAGAACCTATTCTCCTCCTCTCCCTCCAACCGGGGGGAGAGTTTTGTAAAGGAACCTGTGATGAAAATAACGTTGGCCGTTCGTGAACATATTCTGATTGTTGGATTGCTCATTCTTGCTCTTATCTTGTTTGTAATCCCCACCGGTTTTGAACGGGAACTTTACAGCAACGCCTTGGGAACAAAAGCCCGCGTCGTTGCAGTGAACAACTCCAATCTCTTCAAGAAAGGGGTCGTGAACATGGGAGAGCAGGTGGTCACCGTCCGCCTGCTCTCATCTCCCTATAAGCAGAAGGAAATCGATGCTGTCAACTTGCTGGGAGGCAAGCTGGAATTCGATACCGTCTATCAGGAAGGCGATTTGGCCTGGGTGTTGGTGGAGCGGGCTGAAGACGGAGAAATCATCTTTGCCAACATGGTAAGCCTCTACCGTGTTTCCAAGGAGCTGCAGCTGCTTGGACTCTTCGCCCTGCTGCTCGTGTTGGTCTCAGGAAGGAAAGGGCTGCGGACCCTGCTCTCCTTCACCCTTGCCTTCCTCTTGATCTGGAAGATTCTTATTCCGCTCTGCCTGAAAGGGTATGAGCCGATATTCGTCGCCCTGCTGGTAGGGGCGGTCTTGACCGTCTCCTGTCTGCTTCTGGTTGCCGGCCTCACCAGAAAAGCCTACTGCGCCATTGCAAGCTCCTTGCTGTGCTCGCTGGTCACCTGCCTGCTTGCCATGGTCGGCACCTCATACTTTTCCATCCATGGGGCGGTGATGAGCTGGTCGGAATCCCTGTTGTTTGCCGGGTTCGAGCAGGTCAATCTGACCAAGCTGCTGCAAGCGGCCATCTACCTTTCCTGCAGCGGTGCCATACTCGATTTGGCCATCGACATCAGTGCAGCCTTGGACGAGGTACATCTGCATAATCCACAAGTAACACGCAGACAGCTGTTTGCCAGCGGCATGCACATCGGCCAATCGGTGGTGGGCAGTCAAACCACCACCTTGCTGCTTGCCTATCTCGGCAGCTACCTGACCATCATGATGGTGTACATGGCCCAAGGAACCCCGCTGATGAGCATTCTCAACTCCCAAAGCGTGGCTTCAGAAATCCTGCACACCCTTATCGGCTGTATAGGATTGGTGTTGGTAAGTCCTCTGACTTCAATGGTTTGTTCCTATGCGTACACCCAGAAACATGCAAGCGAGAAAGTTTCATAAAAAAACAATTGACAGAAGTAAAAATGTGCTTCAGAATTAATTCATAGTTTGAACGAATTAATTTAGAGAGGCTTATGAACAAATCTCAGGAACGTTACCAAAACATGTTCGCTCTCTTTCAGACCCTGCGATTGGAAGGCACCCTCACTCAGGCTGAACTCAAGGAAAAGCTTCATGTACAAGCTTCAACAATATCGTATCTGGTCAACGACCTGAAAAGGGAAGGGCTGTTGCAACCTTCTTCCCAGGAGAACAGCGCTGCAAAAGGCAAAGTCGGCAAACCCGGCCAATACCTTGAGATTGCCAATGAGCGTGCATATTTTCTCGGTCTGTACTTGGAAGAAACCTTCATCGATTTGCATGTAATCGGGCTTGCAGACCAAGAAATCCACTTCCAGCATATTCCTTTGGAAAATCCTACCCCCCAAGAGTTGACGCAAAAGATCATCTTGATCATCGACCACTTCACCAACGTGTATGAGAATATCAAAGGGGTGGGTATCGCCGTCAAGTCGGTGGTGGACAATGAAGGGAACCTCTCCTCGTTCAAACGTACGATCGTCGATCGAGAAGTACCGAAAATTTGGAAAGTAGAAGGTTTTACCGCATCCATCCGATCTGCGTTTCCCAACCTGCACGTAGTAGTTGAGAATGATGCAAACTGTGCCGCTGTGTACTACCAGACTGCCAGCAAGCAGGAAAAGGCCTCCTCCATGGTCTTCATCATCAACGAAAAACCCTTCGGCATCGGAAGCGGCATCATCATTGATGGGAAATTGTTCAAAGGTTGCAACGGTGCAAGCGGTGAAATTTTCTTTTCCGATCGTCATATCCAGAATCTGGTTGAACAGAATGCACTGTATCAAGACCCGGTTCAGCTTATGGGACTCTTGGCGGAATCAATTCTGAAAGCTCTCTATCTCATCGACCCGCAGTTTGTATGCCTGACAGGCGGGTTACTCAGTGACCTGAGCAACGAGAGCATCCTTCAGATCAAAGCCATCTTCAAGGATTGCCCCTATCCAATCGAAGTAATTTCACAAGAGCACCTCTCCCTGCCTGCCAAAGGAGTGGTTCTCTTGGTTGCCGACAGCTATATCTCCACCGTCCTGCGTGGAATTGAGAGGCGATGACCATGAAACAAGAAACATTGCGGTATGTCGGAGGAAGAATCTTCAAGGTTGTGTTCACCGTCTGGGTGGTGACAACCCTGATTTTCTTCCTGATCCGGCTCATGCCGTCCAACCCGATCGAACAGTACATCCAGAACCTGGTTGTCCAGTACGGTATGAGCTACGAAGAGGCGAATGCCCGTGCCAAGGCCCTGTTTTCCATCGATTTGGACAAAGGCCTGCTGATCCAATATTTCGATTACCTCAAAGCTGCTGTACAGCTGGACTTCGGCACCTCGTTTCTCTCCCCCGGTGTTCAAGTCTCCACGATCATAGCAAGCCGTCTGCCTTGGACCTTGTTCACTGTCGGTACAGGCCTCATCCTCTCCTTTTTGGTAGGCATAGTCTTGGGAGCCATTTCCGCCTATCGGCGCAACAGCTGGTACGAACCGATCATCTCTGGTTTGAGTTCATTCCTCAGTGCCATTCCCGACTTCCTCATTGCCATTTTTGTCATACTCATTTTTGGCGTCTTCACCTATGGAGGGACAAAAAGCATCGTACCCATCTTCCAGATGAGGGGTAATTTTGATGCCGGCGTCACCGCAGGCTTCAATTGGCCGTTCATAAAGAGCGTTTTGGAGCATGGCTTCGGTCCCATCCTGACGTATTTCCTCTCACAGATCGGCATCTGGGTCATCCTCATGAAGGGAAGCACCACCGGCTGCTTGAACGCCGACTATGCTGTCATCGCCCGGGCTCGGGGGCTCTCCAACCGCACCATCCTTACCTCCTACATCGGACGCAATGCAATGCTGCCCATCGCCACCGAGTTTGCGATGCGCCTGGGCTTCATCATCGGGGGCTCGCTCATCATCGAGCAGCTGTTCGTATACCAAGGAATCGGTCTGGAGTTGCTCAAGGCAACCACCAACAGGGACTATCCATTGATGCAGGGCATCTTCTTGGTCATGACGATTGCCATCGTGCTTGCAAACCTTTTGGCAGAATTGGTATACAGCGTGCTTGACCCCAGGATTCGAGTGAAAGGAGGGGCTTCCCATGCCTGATGATCTACAAGCCTTGGCAAAAAAACATACCACCACCAAGTGGAGCAGAACCTTCCGAAACCTGCGTTCAGCCTTGTTCGGCGATCCCATCGGAACCTTGGGTTTCATACTTCTGATGGCAATCATCCTGATGTCTGCGATCGGGCCCATCTGGTTCCCGCTTGATACCATCTCCGATCCGACAAAACTGCTCATGCCTCCCTCTTCCGAGCACATTTTGGGAACCGACCACCTGGGAAGGGATGTTTGGGCGCAGATTGTCAGCGGCGGCAGGGAACTGTTGGTCATGTCGTTCATGACCGCAAGCATTGCAGTAGTGCTGGGTATAACGCTGGGCTCCCTCTCGGCTTTGGTCGGTGGAAAATTTGATGAGATGTTGCTCTTCTTTGCAGATGTCTGGCTCACCATTCCCCGCTTTCCGTTGTTGGTGGTCCTCTCGGGCTTCTTCACCCTGAATGCAACCACCCTTGCCATCGTGCTGGCAATTCTTTCCTGGGCAGGGCTCTACCGAACCGTCCGGGCTGAAGTTCTGTCGTTGAGAAACCGGGACTTCGTCGAGGCGGCATTCATGCTCGACATGGGAAAGGTGCACATCATATTCAAGGAAGTGCTGCCGAACATGATGGGTTTCGTAGTCGCAAACTTCACGTTGCTCATGCGGGCTGCCATCTACTCGCAAGTCGGGTTGGTCTTTCTTGGCTTGCTCCCCTTGGACCAGAACTGGGGAGTCATGATCAATGTGGCCTGGAACCAGGGGGTCATCTACAACCCCGATGCTATTTGGTTCCTGCTTGCTCCGACCATCGTCATCTGTTTGTTGATTCTCTCCTTGGTGTGGATCTCCCGCTCGATGGAAGAGTTCTTCAACCCTGCCCTGCAAAAGTAAGTAAGAGGAGAAGCCTGCATGCAGAGACCACCACTGTTGGACATACAGAATATTTCGATTCACTATCGCACCAAGCGGGGCAGCCTTGAAGCAGTGCACCAAGCAAGCTTCTCGATCGACCACCAGACTTCGGTAGCCGTGATCGGCGAGTCAGGATGCGGTAAAACCACGTTGGCAACCTCCATTGTACAGATGCTCAGCCGCAACGCTTCGATTGTCGAAGGCTCGATTTGGTTCGCTCCCGAGGGACAGAAGAGCATTGATTTGACAAAGCTGAACGAGAACCAGATGCGCCCTCTTCGATGGAACAACATTGTCATGATGTTCCAGGCTTCGCAGAGCTCTTTCAACCCCGTTGCCAAGATTTATACCCAGTTCCTCGATACGGCGAAAGCCCATGAGAATCCCTATGAACCTGAGAAGGTGCTTGCACGTGCGAAAAAGTTGCTTGAGTTGGTTTATCTGGACAGTGAAACAGTGCTGAATGCCTATCCGCATGAACTGTCCGGCGGCATGAAGCAGCGTACCTTGATAGCGCTCTCCCTGCTGCTTGATCCGCAGTTGGTCATCCTTGATGAGCCGACCACGGCACTGGACCTCATCACCCAGAAGAAAATCCTGAGACTGTTGAACGAGCTTCGCTCATCGCAGGGTTTCAGCATGATGTTCATCACCCATGACCTGGGAATCGTGACCCAGCTTTCGGATCGGGTGGTAACCATGTATGCAGGGACGGTGGTGGAGAACTCTCCGACCAAGGCATTTTTTTCAGATCCAAAACATCCGTACAGCAAGGGGTTGCTGAAGGCGATTCCCAGCCTCGATGCCTCGTTTGAACAACTGTATTCCATCCCGGGTTCTACACCTGACTTGGTGGAGAAGATGCAAGGTTGCTTGTTTGCACCGCGCTGTGAACTCTGCCACCAGCGGTGCAAAATCGAGGTGCCCCGCCTCAAGCAGGTAGGACCTGACCGTTGGGCGGCCTGTCATGCACTCAAGGAGGCACCCAATGGCACTCATTGAAATCAAGGATTTGGAGAAGTCCTTCCACAATCGCAAGACCGGTGATGTTCAAATTCTCCGCGGTATTGATCTCAGCCTTGATGCTTCCCAGACCATCTGCGTCGTAGGGGAGTCGGGGTGCGGAAAGACCACCTTGGGGAAGATTCTGGCGGGGTTGCAAAGTTACAGCGCTGGGTCGTTCCGTTACAACGGCAAGGAAGTTTCAAAACTGGACAAGAAGGATTGGAAAACGTTCCGAACCGATGTGCAGATGATTCATCAAAATCCCTACGAATCACTCAATCCGACACAGATGGTCTTTGATATGATCGCGGCCCCGCTGAAGCGGCATAAGAAGGCTGGTGATTTCGCCTCCTTGTACAGCCAGGTGGTCCACCTGTTGGAGATGGTCGGCCTTACTCCGGTGGATGACTTCATTGACAAGTATCCGGCAAACCTTTCGGGAGGACAGCGCCAGCGGGTGAGCATTGCACGGGTACTCTCCATGAATCCGAAGTTCATCGTAGTTGACGAAGCCACCAGCATGATTGATACCTCGATGCGGATCAGCTTGTTGCAGACCTTGAAAGAAATCCAGCAGAAAATGGGGGTGGCCTATCTGTATATCACCCACGACCTTGCCTTGGGCCGATACTTCGCCTGGGGCCAGCGATTGGCGGTGATGTACCTTGGTCAGGTTGTGGAGATGGGACCTGCCGAACAGGTGCTCGGCAATCCCCATCACCCCTATACCAAGGCAATCCTGGCTGCCGGAAAAATTGATGAGGTTGATGCGTATGAACTCAAAGGTGTTGAGATTCCCTCATTCAGGCATATCCCCCCAGGTTGCAGTCTCTCCCCGCGCTGCCCTGAGGCTATTGCAGGCTTGTGTGAACGCATCACTCCGAATCTACGGCCGATTGACGACTCTTGGCAGGTTTCCTGTCATTTGTATCAGGAGCAGTCATGAAAAAAGGATGGAGTTACCTGATGCTGGGCTTCGGCATTTTCTCTCTGATTCTGTCCATCTGGATGCTTCCCCTTCAGATGACAGGCAGTACCGAGCGCACTATCACCTATGTGAACTTGGTGATTGCAGTGATCCTGATGGTAATAAGTTTACTCTTCTCCGTGAAGGAGAGACGTAATAAGAAAGACTCATACGACGAAAAAGGAGTTTGATATGAGAAAGAGAAGACTAGGTTTTGTACTTGCTATGTGTTTGCTCATTGTAGTGAGCCTCGGTGCAGCAGGAAACGTTGAACCGACCGCCCCTGCTCCTCAAGGACCTCAGCTGGCACCGACGTTCGCCGGAGGTTGGCCGTATTCCATCCCTCCGACCGGGCATTTCAACATGTTCGTAGCCAATGCCATCGAGCTCAAATTCTGGAGAGAGATGCATCAACTGCCCTTGGCTCTGTACCTCAATGCTACCGGGGAGTATACCCCCATGCTGGCAACCGACTGGAACATCGACGATGCTTCAACTGTCATGACGGTGAACTTGCGCAGCGATGCCAAGTGGCTTACCGGCGAGAAGGTGACAGCCAAGGATGTCTGGACCACCTTCTATGTCTATCGCCTGGTAGGCAACCCTGCATGGACGTACATAAGCGATGTGACGGTTGTTTCGGACACACAGGTGAAATTCGGCATCAAGAGCGCCACTCCGTTGTTTATCCGCAATGTGCTGCGCAAGCCCATTGTCGATACCCTGACGTATGGAAGCTATGCAGAGAAGACCGCCGAGCTGGTCAAGAAGGGTCTCGATTCCACCAGCCAGGAGTGGAAGAACCTTGTTGCAGACTTCAACTCCTTCCGCCCCACCTTGGTGAACTCCAGTGGTCCGTACTACATCGATCCTGCCAAGGTGAGCCAGGCAAGCATTGAGATGCCGCTCAACCCCAACTCCTTCCTTGCTGACAAGGTCAAGTTCAAGACCTTGACCATTTACAACGGTGATGTTCCCGATCTTACCCCGCTGGTACTCAGCGGCAAGATCGACTACCTGACCCACGTCTTCCCGGCCTCATCGATGCAGGCTTTCGAGCGGGCGGGATACACGTTTGTCCAACTTCCCGGCGTCGATGGTCTTGCCATCTACTTCAACCATGCCCTCGCCCCCCTCGGTGATGTCCGCGTTCGCCAAGCCATCGCCCATGTCATCGACCGCAACCGCATCGGACAACTTGCTCTTCCCGGAGTATCGGTCGGAGTCAAGTATGCGACCGGCCTTGGTGACAGCGTAACTGAATCCTGGGTCGATGTCAGCAAGCTCAACACCTATCCGGTCGATTTCGCCAAGGCGGAAGCCCTGCTCAAGGAAGCAGGATTGAGCAAGCGCAACAATGTGTGGTACCTGGCAAACGGCAGACCCTTTGAACTGGCTTTGCAGTGCCCCAGCGGATGGGCCGATGCCTCAACAGCAGCTACGGAAGCCGCCCAGCAGTTGACTGCATTCGGCATCAAGACGACATTCCACGGAATTGAATCCACCCAGAGAACCCCGAACATCAACAGTGGCAAGTTTGAGTTGGCCATGTCGTTCTTCGGAACCGGTCAACCGCATCCGATGTACGCCTACGAAGGACCTCTGTTGGCAAGCAACACCGGGGCCGCCGGGGTGGGAATTTCATTTCCGATGGTGCAGAAGACTTCCTTGGGCGAGGTGAACTTCAATACCTTGATCCAAGACTCCGTCAAGGGTTGGGATGTCGATCAGCAGAAGAAAATCATCAGCAAACTCGCCATCGCGTTCAGCGAGACCTTGCCGGTGCTTCCTCTCTACTCCAAGCAGGCCCGAAACTTGACCAGCAATGGCCTGAGGACCATCTGGGAAGGGCCTGAGAACCTGTACCTCAACTCCGCCGGTGATGACAACTTTGTCGTCTACCAGTTGTTGCATGGGATGATCAAGGCAAAATAAACGAATCGAAACGGATCCGGGCCGATGTAACCTATCGGCCCGGTCCAATTTCCTCTACCGGAGATATCCAATCATGTATTTCATTCCCCATCCCAAGCACATCTCTGTTGTTTCACCAGGATTCTGTCATGCAGAGCGTGGCTTCTGCATTGCATCGCTTGATGCTTCCCTCCAGCCTCTTGCTACAGCAATGCTTTCGCCTATCAACAACGATGGCATTCCCATCCGCATTGAGCGAAAGCCTGTCCCGGTACCCGATACCTTTGCTCATCACGACCTGCTGGCCAGAGAAGCGTATCGGCTTACCATCAAAGCCGATGAGGTCATCATCGATGGTATCTCGCCCGCCTCTGTTCGCAATGCCTTTGCCACCCTCGAGCAGCTTGCAAGGCAGACAGACGGGCTGCTTCCGCTCACCCTCATTGAGGACTATCCATCGATTCCCTACCGGGGGGTCATGCTTGATGTCTCCCGAGGAAAAATTCCCAATCGAAAAAAAATGGAGGAAGTGATCCGTTTGCTCGCCTCCTATAAATACAATGTTCTGCAACTCTACATGGAAGACTGCTACATACTGCAATCCCATCCTTTGCTCTCTCGTTCCAACGGCTACTACACCAAGGAGGAGGTGGCGTATCTGGATGCCTATTGCAAGCAGTACGGCATTGAGCTCCAGCCAAATATACAATGCCTCTCCCATGCCCACGGGCTTCTGAGAAACCCCGGTTACCATACCCTTGCCGAGTCGGAAGTCTCCTTGTTCAGCTTTGCCGCAGGCAAGCCTGAAATCTATGACCTTTTCTCCGATATTTTCCATGAAGTGCTTCCCTGGTTTACGTCCAAGACCTTGAATCTGAATCTGGATGAAGCGTATGACCTGGGGACCGGATACAGCAAACAGGCAGTAAAGCAGAAGGGCGGGCGCGAAGTCTTCAAAGAGCACATCCAAAGAATTGCCTCCGTCGCCCGCAAAGCGGGAGCCGTCAAGCTCCAACTCTGGGGCGATTGCTTGAACAAGTATCCAAACCTTCAGGACGAATTGGATGATGACTTGGTGTTCATCGACTGGAACTACAATCCTTTGGAGAAATTCCCTTCCTTGGACAATCACGATGCAAGCAAACGCCCCTTCTGGCTGGCACCGGGTACCAGCAGCTGGAATGCACTCTTCCCCCGAACCCAGCAGGCTGATGCTAACATACGAAACTACATCAAGGAGGGTTTTGCCAGACAGGTGCAAGGCGTACTGGTCACCCATTGGGGTGATTACGGCCATCATCAACCGATATCCTTCAGCTATCACGGCTTTGTACGGGGGGCCGAGCACGCCTACAATGGTGCAGTCACCCAAGAAAAAGAGCTGGACGCGGCCTTGCATGCTCTTTTCTTCGCCGATGCCCACCAAAGCAAGGCATATTCGCTTCTTGGTGCGATCAACACCCTGCCATCGGCTACCACAGCGTTCAAGACCCAGATTTTCTACGCCTTTTTCGACGACCTGTTCAAAGGCCTGTCCTTGGTCGGCGACGATGCCTACCCCTCTATTTCGAAAGAGACGTTTGCCTCTGTCGAGAGCCTTGCCCGAGAGGCTCTCAACCAACTGGGACAGAGTAGGGATGACTCTGTGTTCCAAGAGGAGCTGCTGCATGCAGCAAGGTGTCTCTCCTTCACCGGGCGAAAAGGGCAATTGAGTCATGCCATCAGGCAGTCTTTCCTGGAAAGGGCAGTCACCGAAGACCAGATTTTAAGCTGGATTCTCGACATCAAGGAGCTGTATCGCGTCTTTCTATCTTTGAGAAACGAATTTGTACGGCTGTGGAAAAATGAGGCGGTGGAGATTGGCTCGGAAGGTGCCGTCTACGCATTTGACAAGGCTGCCAGCCGGTACGCCGAGGCAGTCATCTGGCTCAACAGTCAGCGCCTTGCCCTGCACCAAGGACTTGCACTGGACTACTGGATGGAAACATACAAGGCCCACGAGGGGTATACCACCCTGTGGACCGGCAACTGCACGAACCTATGGGACCGTGCCTATCCTTGGAGGTAATCATGTACACATTGTTTCCCGTTCCCAAGCAGATGACCTATGGGACGAAAACCACCTGTTTGAACTACAAGAGCCTCACGGTCTATACCAACTGCCCCCTGCATATACACTATGTCCTGAAGACCCTCAGCATCGAGACTTTGGATGTGGTCACACTTGGCCACACCGAGGGTGAGTCATTCTTTATTCGATTCGGCTCGGTTTTGGATGCAATCCCCCCCGAGCATGATCAAGGCTTCATCCTTGCCATCGAAGAGGATTCCCTTCACCTCTGTTCCCAAACCGAACAGGGGTTGTTCTATGGATGCCTGGCTTATCAGCAACTAGCCCGTCAGGCAAACGAGGACGGGTCCCTCCTGGACGTGGAGATAGTCGATTGGCCGGTTCTTGAAAACCGCGGCCTCATGCTCGATATCAGTCGGGGCAGGGTATATACGCTGGACTATCTGAAACAACTGGTATCGAAGCTTGCCATGCTGAGGATCAATGTGCTGCAGCTTTACATCGAGCACACCTTTGCCTTCTCGTTTCTTGAAGATGTGCATCAAGGCGCCGATCCGATTACCGCAGAGGAAATCCGGCAGCTTGACCAGTGGTGCAAGGAACACTACATCGAGCTGCAGGCGAACCTGCAGTCCTTCGGGCACTGCAATCGCCTTCTCACCACCAAAGGCTACCGGCACCTGCGCGAGAGCGACCTGTACTGGACGCTCTCTCCCGCTGTTGAAGAGACGTACACGTTGCTGGATAGGATGTATGCAGAGTTTCTGCCCAATTTCAGTTCCTCCGTGTTGAACATCGATTCTGATGAAACCTACGACCTGGGCGCTGGCAAGAGTGATGCCATGGTGGAGAGAGAGGGCAAGGGTGAAGTATACCTGGCTCATCTGCTCAGGCTGCGAAAGCTGGCAGCCAAGCAGGGAAAGACCTTGATGGTTTTCGGTGATGTGATTTTGCATCACCCTGAGCTCTTGGAACAGATACCCAATGACATCGTCTTCCTTGACTGGATCTATGACCCGCATGATGAGTATCCGACTCCAAGGAAGTTTGCAGCTTCCAACAGGACCTTCTGGGTTTGTCCGGGCACCGGGGCATGGAATACGTTGTTCCCCCGTCAGGATGGTGCGGTCAAGAATATCCAGAACCTAACCGTGGAGGGTATCAGGCAGGGTGCAGAGGGCATGTTGCTCTGCGATTGGGGCGACCATGGCAGTTATACGCCGCCGGCCTTCTCGTTGGTCGCGTTCGCTGTTGCTGCAGAGGTGAGTTGGTCGGGCAAAAAGATTGCCCTTGAAGAGCAGCTGGGCCCGCTCTCCCAGGTACTGGGAGAACCAGCGCTGCAGGCATTGCATCTGCTGCTTCCTCATATTCATCGTCTTCCTGCGTTCTGGTCGAAGAACCGAAGCCAGTGTGTCATCGCTTTGTTCGATGAACCGCTTACAGGCCGGATGCTCACGAGTGCTCTGCCTCCTGACAATCTTGAAGCCCTCATGCCGCTTCCGGAAGGCGTTGCCGGGGTACTGGACCCGGAGAGCCATCATCTGATGAGGCCGTTGTTCAGTATTTCAGAAGAGAGCATTGAGAAGCTGCAGATAATCGCCCACAAGGCAAGTGCCTTGGTTCCCGACTTGCAGGACTATTTGCTATGCAGCCAGTATCGATGGTTGTGCGATGCATTGTCGCTTGTGTGCACCAAGCTGAGGTTGGGAAGAAGCATACGTACCAGCATGCTGTCTGCTTCTGCCGATTGCGACCAATTCCTGGATTGGGAAAATGAATTGAGGTTGCTTATCGGCCGTTACACCCAACTACAGATTGACTTCATCGGTTGGTGGATGCGAGTTGCCAAGACGTCGGAGATCATGATTCCCCTTTCGTATTTCGCCCATATCATTGAACGGCTCGATTACCTGAAGGGGTGGCTGGGAGCACAAAGAAAAGCCATGGAAACCAATCATGAGGTCGATTGGCCCATGGCTACTTATGAGACGGCAGGTTACAAGTCGCTGCCGACTTACTGAGGCTCTTCCTCCAGGCTCGCTTTCTGCTGCTCCAGAGCCCTCATCCGGCTCTGGTCCCGGTAGATGACAGGACTTGCCCCAAAGAGGAAATCATCTTCCAAGGCAGTTCGCTCCATCTTGATCAGCTCCTTGGTGATGGTGGTGACATTGCGCTTGAAATCGGGGCTGTTGATCTCTTCGACCTTCTTTCCCTTCTTCTTGCGGTAGTGAGCGTAGTGCTTCCACAGGCTGTTCGTGATCTTGGCAGTAGTGGATGGGCGGCGAAGCAAATCCAGAACCTGGGAGCGGAAAGTCGGTTCGAATTGGGCGAAATCCCCTTTGGAAAGACTTGCAAGCGTTCTTCCCATCTCCCTTGCCCACGTATTGTCCAACTCCTGGCAGAGGAACTTGAGAACGTACCAGGTCTCATAGAGCTCCTGTATGCTGTAGAGGGGATGGTTGGCAAACCAGTGGAAGGCAAGCAGCCTTCGTCTCCAGTCCCACCACTTCAGCGGGCTTTGCAGGTCGCTTGAAGGGATGAGGAAGAAGCCTTCGTCCAGCAGAAGCGAACCGAATACTCCGGGAGGGTTGCCGCGCTTGGTGCTCTTGAGCGTAGTTCGGTACACACCGCAGGAGGGACTGCCATCCATGTAGATGAAGGCTTTGACGCCCGAACGTTTGAGTACTTCCAAACACTCCAGGCTGCCTTGTTTTATCTCTTTTGTCACCAGCTTGCCTGAACGGTTCTTCACCTCGGCCTCTCCGCTCCAGACCTGCTCCCCGTTGCCTCCGCTGAGGTGCACCGGGTCGCGGGTGACTCCAAGGCCTGCCTGGCATTCAGGGCAGACAGGGAAGAAGGTGAAGTCGTTTTTCTCCCTGCCCAAGGCAGAGAGAACATCGATGCCCTTCCCGTTGTACCGAACCGGCCCCCCCATCGCACACAAGCTGATTCCGATGGGCAGCTTCTCTGTAATGACGACTTGCTTTTGCTCCACAGGCAGTCCCTCTCTTGCTTGCATTGTAGCATTGAAGAGAAGAGAGGAGAGCAGATGTTTTTATTTGGCTGGGCATGTAGTACCATCATGCTATGACAGCTGAGCAATTCTTCACCAATTTCCCCCGCTCCCTCGATCTCTACACAACAGTAGAGAAGGCCATCAAGGCCCTTGGGCCTTTTAGTATGAAGGTCACCAAGAGCCAGATTGCATTCCTTGCCGACAAGCCCTTTGCCTATGTCTGGATTCCAGAGCGCTACCAGAGGGGAAATACTGCACCCTTGGTGCTCAGTTTGCCGCTATCCTTCAGGGATAAGACAGTGCTGTGGAAGGAAGTCCATCAGGTACGCAAGAGCACCTATATGCATCACAAGGAGCTGTGGACAGCTGAAGATCTTGATCAGAAGCTTATGGCTTTGCTTGCACACAGCTATCAGGAAGTGAGGAGTGGACATGCGTGATCCCGCCTTTAAAGCGAAGCACCGGGGTGGCTTGTTGTCTGATGTCGATCACCGCATGTTGATGAAATGGGCGCTTGCGATGACAGAGCACCTCCAACCATATCTTAGCGTCCCCGTCGAGCCTATTCTCATCGAAGCATTGGAGGTTGGAAGGCAGTGGAGTGAAGGCAGGGCGGGAACCGGAGAAGCAATGAAGGCAAGCAGGGCGGTGCACAAGCATGCCCAAGATATTGCAGATCCTGCCTACAAGCTTTTTTGCCGAAGTGTAGGGCATGCGGTGGCAACCGCACACATGGCCGACCATAGTCTCGGTCCTGTGCACTACGGCACAAAGCTGGTCAATCTGCTTGGTTTTCATGATAAACAAGAGCTGGCCTGGCAGCTTGCAAAACTGCAAGAGCTCTGTCCAAGTCTTGTTCCCATCGTCGAACAGGCCCTTGAACAGAAGCTTAGGCTGCAACTCCAACGATGAAGATAATGACTGAAAAGATGTTGGCAAAGGGTGCCCAGAGATGGTAGAGCGAAAAGAGGATTGTTACGATGAGGGCGGCAGCCTTGCCGAACCTCTTCACATGGCTGGTGAGGTACCCCCTGAAGTACAGCTCTTCTGCGATGGGGCCACAAAGCCGTTGGACAGGAAGTAGTACCCAGGTGATGATCATCATCGTTCGGGGATACGCTGTTGCATTGAAATAGACAGCGTTGCCTCCCAAGGAGCAACGGTGATGGACATAAGGCCTGCAAAGCCGAAGAGCAACAATCCAAAGAGCAGGATTATTCCACCACTGCAAGGGCGCTTCGCAACGAGACTTTGCCGTACTCCTTTTTGCTTGCACAGAGAATAATGTCAATTCCCAGGGGGAAGAGGAGTACAGTTGCACACAGATAGGAGACTAAAAGCGGGGGCAGTGCTTGTTGCAATAAAACCAGAACGGTGTAAGCAAGGGTTGTTATGAAAGCAGGAAGAAAAACAAGCAGCCACAATCTTGGCAACCCTGTCTCCTGCGAACGAACATCTCCCTATGTCGTTACGTATTGACCCTCATTGACGGGTTGCCAAGCCAATGACCGCCTGAAAACTGAGATATCGAAGCTGCCATCTTAGGTGAAAACAATCTTTGCTTCATACAACGTCAATGCCTTCGTCTGCTCATACCGGAGGATGCTGCGTTCCAAGAAAAGCAGGTCCACGGCTTCCCAGAGGAAGACCCATGCCGCAATGTACGTCACTTCGAGCACAATGGAACCCGGATTGTGGTATTTCATAAGGATTGCAAAGGTCAGGATGAGTACTCCGACGATGCTCATGCCGATGCCGAAGATGGTGTTTCTCAGCATGCTTTGTGACAGTTCCGTCAGCCGGGAACGATATCTGTTGCGGATGGCCGTCTCATACTCGATGCGTTCCTGCTCGTCGATGCAAGCACTTGTGATATGGATGATGATTCCATGCTTGAATGTCACCGGCAACACGACCGAGTTGTCCAGAAACGAGGTGGCTTCTGAAGAGATGACTTTCCCGTTTGCTCCTGCATACGGGGAAAGGAAACCACTGTCGTCCAGGACGTGCATTTCGATGATTTCACGACCCGATTCATCGAACTTCCTCAGCAGGGATTTCAAGGCTTGTTTCCTGATTGTGCTCAGCTTGCGTACGTTTTCAAACATGGCTTCTCCATTGGCTGGATTATACCATGCACAGCAGAAGATGGCATGGGGGAGCTAGCTTTTGTGTGATGAGGCCTAAGTCGGGAAGTCCGTGCTTGATTAATACAACCTGAGCTTCCGCGCGTTTTTAACACTCAATCGAGTAGGCCTTATTCCATGACCAGATAAATCCTTGCAAACAGTGCATTTCTTCCTACGTTTTTGCTTGCCAAGAAGCGCAAATTGCGCCATAATTTAAGTGTTAAATTACCTCTTACAAAGAGGCACCCGAAACGCACAATAAATACACCGTGGACATCCTGTGAGCGGTAATATGTTTTTACAGAGAAAAAACTCCTTGACATTCACAAGCTGAAGAGCCAGTGCGAGCAGCAAAGACTCGTGCAAGCCCAGAGGCTTCTGGATGCCATGGACAAGAAAGGAAAATCCTTCGAGGAAGTGCTGAGGTTGGTCAACCTTTGATGTGCTCAAAAAACCATATTTCGGGTTTGAGTGTTAAAAAACGTGGAAGGTAGAATACAAGTTGTGGTATGTAAAATTTATATTCAAACCATTTTTATTAAAAGCAATTTTAATAACTTGCTATTTGTCTTACATTGAACGATACTTTGTGTAGGCGTTGGAGGATGTTGATGAGATTTGTCGGAAGAGAAACAGAATTGAGAGAATTGAAAAAAATCTTCAATTCAGAAACATTTGAGTTTGTTGTCGTCTTTGGGCGAAGACGAGTTGGAAAGACGACGTTGATTTCCAAAGCTTGTGAAGGGTTCAAGACCATATTCCATTTGTCAACCAAAACTACAGAAAAGAAAACACTTGCTGATTTAGCAACATCTACCTATGAGGGACTTGGAGAGGGCAGTGGTTTCGTATTCAGCAACTTTGATGCTTATCTTGATTACATCGCACAGAAAGCTGCCACGGAATTGCTTGTGCTCGTGATTGATGAATTCCCGTACATGGTTCAATCGATTCCCGATGTTATGGGAGTATTGCAACGATTCATTGACTTGAAGCTTAAGAAAACAAAATTGAAATTGGTTCTTGCAGGCTCGTCAGTATCATTCATGGAGCATCAGGTTCTTGGAGATAAAAGTCCCTTGTATGGCCGAAGTACTGCACAATGCAAGGTAATGCCCTTCGATTTGTCCGAAACAAGAACCTTATATGGAGGTACGGAAATCAATACCGTACTTGTTCAGGAGATTACAGGCGGCATTCCTCTGTATGTTTCCTATTTTTCACCTGATGAAGTAATTGAGGATTCCATCAAGCGATTGTTCTTCAGCAGCAATGGCCTTTTATACAACGAACCTTTAAACATTCTGAACATGGAAGTCAACGAGCCGCAAGCCTTTTTTTCTGTTTTGGAGCTCTTGGCTCATGGTGTGAATAAGCAAGTTGAACTCGCTGACAAGAGCGGTATGTCAGCTTCCAATATCAGTTACTACCTTTCGACATTGCAGAATATTGGTCTTGTTGATAAGAAACTTCCATTCGGAGATGCAAACAAGAAGAAAACGATTTGGTACGTCAAGGATGGTTTGTTTCACTTCTATTTCAAGCATGTTCATCCGTATAGAGTGTTAATCGAACGGGGTGTTGTAGATGGTACAATGGCATGGCTTGGGGAATTATTTGCGGCATATGCAGGCAGACCGTTTGAGGAAATCTGCAGAAATCATGTGCTCTCGCACGCAAACCTTCCAATAACTGAAATTGGTTCGTGGTGGGGCTCAGATCCGCGAACAAAGCGTGAGGAAGAAATTGATATAGTTGCAAAGACCATCGATGGAGACCTGATCTTTGGCGAGGGTAAATTCACCAATGAGAAGGTAGGAACCCGTGAATACAATGATCTTGTCCGGAAAAGCAAGAATGTAGGTAGTGATAAGAAACGATATTACTGGCTTTTCTCCAAGTCAGGCTTTACAGCCGACCTGCTTGCTGCAGCGAAAGACAATGAAGCAATGAGGCTGGTGAACCTACGGGACTTGTTCCTCTAGCATACATCCAATACCGACACGAGTATCAGCAACAAGCCTCCCTTGTTAGGATAGATAGGGAGGTGGAGCAATGAACAGTCCCCAGAAGATTCATATTCTAAAGTCGAATGATGAGGATACGTCGACCTCTTAAAAAATCTATTGGCATTGTGGGTGAAGGGCTTAGAGAACGGATGTATTTCGACTATGAGGCAATAATTTCACTGAGAGAGTAGAAAATTCCATAGCAGTAAAACCATCACCTCCTATTTCCACAGCGACTCGCCATCAAGAGAAGTACAGCCTCTGTGCATTGTCATGAAATACCAACGCCTGCTCTTCTTCACTGAAGAGAGCCAACTGGTAATCGAGCAGCTGCTGGTAGCTGTACTGCACCAGTGTCGAAGGAGCATCGGTTCCCCACATCAGGTGTTCCGAGCCCACGATATTCTTGGCAAGAGTGATGAACTTTTGCGCGGTGGGGAAGGGATAGGCTTCAGGACGCACCTTGTGGTGCAGGGCTGCCAGGTCGAAGTGGATGTTTCCCTCTTTCATGGTTTGCAGGGCATCGGTGAGCTCTGCTCTGTGCTGCCTTCTCGGGCTTGCCAGGTGGCAGACCACTACCTCAAGAGTCGGAAACTGCTTTGCAATGTTCCGTATTGCCTTTGGCTGGTGGGAACCATCGCCCGGGCTTCCCAGGTCGAATACGACGACTCCTTTTTTTGCTGCAATCTGCTCATAGAAACCCATCATAAGCGTGTTGTCGAGATTGAAATCGGGGTGGCTTCCCATAATGCCGCAACCGGTGGACATCTCGAACTTGAAGATGGAAAAGCTCTTCTGTAGATTGTCCAGAATCTTCTGTGCATTGCGGCAGTAGGGATCGAAGGTGGCCGCTGCTCTGAAGCGGGTGGGGTATTGCATTGCTACTTCTTGGAGATAGTGGTTGGCAAAGCCGAGAAAGCCACCCTGCAGCAGCACAGCCTTCTCGACATTGTGGGCATCCATCACAGAGAGGAAGCGCTCGGCGGAAAAGGTGGTATCGCCATAGGAAGGGGGAATGAGGTCGATTACCTCACCTGTGGCCCAAACGGCTTTTCCCCCGGGCAGGGCCCTGAGTTCTCCGTCGGCACCAAAGCCGCACAACTGTTCAAATACGTGGGCATGGGCATCACTATAAGACATGGAAAGGCCTCCTTGTTTCCTGTACGCTACAAGTGTTCAGCGTATCGGTCAATGGAGATTTCGTTTCTCAGATGTCAAGAAATGATACTACTTTGTCAAAACTCTCTTGCTGGTACGTGTGGTAAAAACGCCGCAGACTACACTCACCTAGATCACAAATGGAGGCTTGTTATGAAAAAGACACTCGTACTGCTTCTCATCGCCGCCTTGGCAATGGGAACCGTGTTTGCAGCAGGATCGAAAGAAGCTGCAGCACAGTCAGGACCGATCACCCTCAGACTCAGTTGGTGGGGTGGAGACTCCCGCCACACTCCGACCCTCAAGGCCATGGAAGCCTATACCGCACAAAACCCCAACGTGAAGTTGGAAGGCGAGTACGGCGGATGGGATGGATACTACCAGAAGATCGTCACCCAGATCGCCGGTGGTACCGCTGCCGACATCATCCAGATCGACCAGCCCTGGCTTGCAGAGCTCGCCTCCAAGGGAGACGTGTTTGCAACCATCGACAGCTCCATGGTCGACCTCTCCCAATTCGATGCAGACTTCCTCAAGAATTATTGCACCTACGACGGCAAGCTGCTTGGGCTTCCCACCGGAACCAACGTCAACACCTTCATTGTTGATGCAAACATGCTCTCCTCGTTCGGCATCGACCCCAATACCAAGTGGACTTGGGAGAACATCATCACCGAAGGAAGGAAGATCAACCAGAAGGACAAGACTGCCTACTTCAGCGGAGCAACACCTGATATCATGCGCTACTGGTTTGAAATCTATATTGCCCAGCTTGCCGGCGCAGTCGTAGACAACAACAAGAAGGTTGCCTTCACCCAGGCACAGGGCACCGAGGCTTTCACCTATTTCAAGCGTTGGTTCGATGAAGGCATCGTAGCCCCCTTCAGCCAAACCTCCCTCTTCTATCAGAAGTTCCATGAGAACCCGAGTTGGATCAACGGCAAGATGGCCACCAGCTGGTCTTGGGTAAGCTCAATGGACCTGGAGATCGGGGCCAGAAAGATGGAAACCCGACAGTTCCCCGTGATGGCCGGTGCCAAGAACAGCGGAGTCCTGATGAGACCGTCCCAGATCTTCGTTGTCAACAACAACTCCAAGAACAAGGCAGAGGCCATCAAGGTCCTGAACTACCTGTTCACCGACGCCCAGGCTCTTGAGCTGCTCGGCCTTGCACGCGGTATTCCTGCCACCACGATTGGAAGAAGCGTACTCGCCCAGAAAGGCATGATCACCACCATGGCCGAGAAGGCCACCAACGAAGGCATCGCCCAAGCCGGTCTTCCGCAGAGCGTCTACCAGATGAACAGCGAAGTCATCCAGGTCATGCAGGACGTCATCGACGAGTTCGGTTTCGGCAAGCTCTCTCCCGCCGAGGCTTCCGCAAAACTAATCAAGAATCTTGAGGCCACCCTCGCAACACTGTAAATCATTATCTCGGTCATCCGTCCACCACGGACGGATGGCCTCTTGCAAAGGGAATTGAAATGCATATACGCAAACGTTACAACTACACAGGATACCTGTACATCCTGCCTTGGATCATTGGGTTTCTGCTGCTCCAGCTCGTTCCCCTGATCAACTCGTTCTGGTACTCCTTCACCAATTTTCAACTCTTGGGAGACCCTAAGTTTTTGGGTCTGGAAAACTACAAGAAAATCTTTACCGCCGACCCGACGTTTCTGCAGTCGCTGAAAGTCACCTCGTACTACGTCCTGATCGCCGTCCCGCTCAAAATCTCCTTCGCCCTGGTCATAGCGATCATCCTTAATCAGAACATCAAGGGTATCAACCTGTTTCGTACCCTCTACTACATACCATCCATCCTCGGCGGCAGCGTCGCCATCAGCGTACTGTGGAAGTACTTGTTTATGAACCAAGGGGTGGTGAACAACCTTATAGGCATCTTCGGCATCAAGGCCGTGGATTGGCTGGGCGATCCCCGCTATGCACTGGGAACCATCAGCCTGGTCACCGTTTGGCAGTTCGGCTCTTCCATGCTGCTCTTTCTGGCAGGACTGAAACAGATACCCGTCAGCCAGTATGAGGCTGCACGCATAGATGGGGCGGGGCGGATGCGCATCTTCTGGAAGATCACCATCCCCGAACTCTCCCCGATCATCCTGTTCAACCTCATCATGCAGATGATCAATGCCTTCCAGGACTTTACCAGTGCATTCGTCATCACCCAGGGAGGTCCGCTCAAGTCGACTTATCTCTATGGCCTCATGCTTTACGACCAAGGCTTCAAGTTCTTCAAGATGGGCTACTCCTCGGCACTCTCGTGGATCCTGTTCGCCATCATTCTCTTCTTCACCAGCCTGACCTTCCGCTCCTCCGAGTCCTGGGTCCACTATGGAGATTCGCTATGATCAAGAGAAAAACCCCCGTTACAAAATTCCTTTCATATTTCTTCTTGATCGTCCTTGCCTACATCATGACTTATCCGCTTCTGTGGATGATCGGGGCGGCATTCAAGAGCAACGAAGAGATTTTCGGCACCATCGGCTTGCTGCCCAAGAACCCGATGTTCGGTGCATTTGCCGCAGGATGGAAAGGAACCGGCCAATACGGCTTCTCCACCTTCCTGTACAACACCTTTTTGATGGTCATCCCCACCGTCTTGTTTACTGCAATCAGCGCGACCCTGATCGGTTATGGCTTTGCACGCTTTGAGTTTCCCTTCAAGAAGACACTGTTCACCATCATGCTTTCGACGATGATGCTGCCGGCGACCGTCATCCTGATCCCCCGCTACATCTTCTTCCGCAACCTGGGATGGCTGGACTCCTACCTGCCGTTCATTGTTCCTGCGATGCTGGGCTGCTTTCCCTTCTTCAACTTCATGATGGTCCAGTTCTTCCGGGGCTTGCCGCTGGAATTGGATGAGTCTGGCAAGCTGGATGGCTGCAACAGCTTCATCATTCTCAAGGATCTGCTGCTTCCTCTGTGCAAGTCAGCCATTTTCTCGGTCATCGTCTTCCAGTTCGTCTGGACCTGGAACGACTTTCTGAATGTGTTGATCTATATCAGCAGTGTGGCAAAGTACCCTGTGGCCCTGGGCCTGAGAATGACGATGGACATCTCCACCGAGTTCGACTGGAACCAGATTCTGGCGATGAGCCTGATCTCGATCGCTCCTCCGATCGTACTGTTCTTCGCCGCCCAAAAGTATTTTGTCGAGGGTATTGCCACCACCGGCATGAAGAACTGATCACTCTCTTCGCAGTGGAAGGACGATTGTAACGGTCACCCCGCCTTCCGGACTGCTGGCAACGACAATGGGGGACTTCCCTTGGGAGAAGAGCATCAGACGTTTGTTGATGTTCATCAGCCCAAGGGATTTCTTTTTCTTCAGCACATCGCCGTCCATGGTGTTCAGCCCGGCAAGCTCTGATTCATTGATGCCCTTACCGTCGTCAGAGACAACGATTTTCAGCATCTGTTCAGCCGTGTAAGCCGTCAAGGTAATGTTGAGCAACCTGTTCTCGACGAATCCGTGGTTGAAGGAATTCTCCAGGATCGGTTGGAGAAGCAGGCTGGGAACCCTCACCTCGAGCAGGGTCGGGTCGACCTGTTCGGTGTAGGTGAACCGGCCGGGGAATCGGATTTTCTGCAACTCTACGTAATAGCTGGTCTGCTCAAGCTCCTTGGAAAGGGGGACTCCTGCAAAGTCATCCACCTGCAGCGAGTACTTCAGCAGTTTGGAGAGCAGCAGGATCATGCGCGATACGTCGTTCTCCCCTTCGGCCAGTTTGACCGCCTTCCAGTTGATGGTATCGAGGGTGTTGAACAAAAAGTGGGGGTTGATCTGCATCTGCAGGGCCCGGTACTCCATTGCTTCTTTCTGCCACCTCAAATAGTCCTGCTCCAAAAATATCTTGATCACATGGTGGTTCAGGTAGTCGAAAATGTTGCGGTACTGCTCGGGTCCCTCGCCGGTAAGGTCGGCATCGGCGACCTGGGTGAGCTGGCGCATGACATTGGAGAGGAATTTGCGCTCCTGTCGATTGGTTCGATGGGTAAGGTACAGGCCCAGCAACAATGCTATGAATGTAAGGGCGATGGTGTAGTACATCAGGGTGGTTGAGAGTCGGTAGAGCAGGGGCTTGTACATTCCAAGCGTATACTCCCATCCGTATTTACTGGAAGTCGCTTCAAAGTACTGCATGTCCTCTTTTGCGTACTGAAGGGGTGTATTGGAGAACAGCAGCTCGCCGCTTCTGCTTCGGACCTCCAGCACTTCCCCTTCCTGGAACTGGTAGGCTTGGGCCAATGAGTTCTCCTTGATGTCCAGCACGATTACACCGATGCGGGCATTCAATTGATTGGTTATCGGGCGCATGATGCGGATGATCGTCTGCTCGGTAGGAGTTCCCTCCTTCAGCTGTACGCGTTCGGAATAGCTTTGACTGGATGGAGGCAGACTCTGGTAGGTTGTGAACCAGGAGCTGTCCTCCAGGTGTGAGAGAGGTATGAAGGCAAGGTCTGCACTGAGGACCAGGTCCTGCGGGTTTTGCAGGTATACGTAGATGTTGTGGATGTACGGCCGGGCGTTGGCCGGGGCGGACAGGAACGAGCGGATCAGACGGAGCTCTCGGTAGTTGTCCAGATCGACAAGCCCCCCTTCCTGAAGGACCCGCATCAGGCGGGCCATCATCTCGGGGTTGGTGCTGAACATCAGGCTCAGGCTGTCCATCTCATCCAAGATTACATCGTAATAGGCTTGGACGGCTGAGAGTTTCTGGTTCGCCTGGAGCACCGAGTTGCTGCGGATGAAGTTGCGTGAGAGCAGCATGGCCCCTCCTCCCAACAGAAAGGCCACGATGACCAACGGGAGGCTGTGACGCATGAAAATCCTGACTATCCGATATGGTCGTGCACTCATTGTCCCATCTCCGTCTTGAATTTCTGCGGGCTCTTGCCAAAGAATTTTCGGAAGGTGCGGCAGAAGTTCTGTGTATCCTGATACCCCAGAGCACGGGCTATTTCCTTGTTCTTATACCCGATTTTGCTTTCCAGCATCCGTCTGGCTGTTTCCATCTTCACTGAGAGCAGGTAGTCCTGGAAGTTCTGCCCTGTCTCCTCCTTGAAGAGCCGGGAGAGGTAGCTGGTGGTCACACCGAGCTCTGATGCAATGTTTTGCAGGGTGCAGGAACTGAGGCGTTTCTCTACGATAGCGAAGGTTTGAGACACCAGGGGATTGCCTGCTTCCTGAAGAGAGACTGTGTGTGCTGTAGGGGTGGTGCCGTCGAGGGTGTGACGAATCTTTTCAAAGGTTGCGCGAATCTCCTCGAAGGCTGCGGGTTTGACCAAGTACTCCTGCACTCCGTAGCCTATTGCCTTCTTGGCGTACTCGAAATCGTTGTAGGCACTCATGATGCAAAAAAGAGGGCTGACAGGAAGTGCCTTCAGTTGCTCGATCAACTCAAGGCCGCTCATGAAGGGCATGCGGATATCGGTAAGTACGACATCAACACGCTCCTTGCTGCAGAAGGAGAGTGCGCTTCGGCCGTCGCCGAAGGCCCCGACCACTTGAAACCCTATCGATTCCCAAGGGAAGTAGTTGCTGAGCCCTTCCAAGAGCTCCTTTTCATCGTCTACAATAACCAGCGTATACATAGGCATACTCTACCGGAAAATGTCAAAAAAAGATACTCAATGTCAAGGTAAACAACCTGTTCCCAGAGACAGCAAGGGGAGAGACTATACCTACTGATAGGAGGGATGAGATGAAAGAGACCCGTATCTGCATCATCGGAGGCGGTGGCCGTCTGTGGGCCATCCAGTTCATGAAAGACCTTGCGTATAATACCATGACCCATGGGACCTTGGTTCTGTACGATATCGATAAAGAGGCCGCCCGCAACAACATTGCGGTCGCCAATCAGGTGTTTGCCGTCAATAAGAGCGAGGGACGATTCAACGTCATCGCCATCGACGATCTTGGAGAGGCCCTCAGCGGCTGCGACATGGTCATCATCTCCATCGAGCCGGGCAAGACGGAGTGCCGCTATGGCGATTTGGTGCTTCCCGAGCAGTACGGCATCCTGCAGTCGGTCGGCGACACCACCGGACCGGGCGGCATCATGCGCGCACGCCGTGCGCTTCCCATATTTTTTGATCTGGCCAAGAAGATCGAGCAGTTCTGTCCCGAAGCCTGGGTGATCAACTACACCAATCCGATGACGCTCTGCACCGCTGCACTGTACAAGGCGTTTCCCGCCATCAAGGCCCTGGGCTGCTGCCATGAGGTGTTCCATACCCAGAACTTCCTGGCAAGGAAGGTCAGTCAGTGGTTTGGCGTCGCCACCCCCGACCGCAGGGAGATCAAGATCGACCTGACGGGTGTGAACCACTTCACCTTCGTGACCAAGGCCTACTGGCAGGGCCACGACCTGATGGCAAAGCTCATCGAGGAAGTACAGGATCCTGCGACCTTCGCCGATGAGACTGCAATCGCCAAGGAGCGTCTTGCCAATGAGAAGTGGTTTGACTGCGACCAGAAGATCGCCCTGGCTTTCCTGCGTGACTTCGGCGCCCTCGGTGCTGCCGGCGACCGCCACCTCGCCGAGTTTGTACCCTACTTCCTTACCAGCGATGAGAACCTGCACACCTATGGGGTGATCAGAACCCCGTATGAGTGGAGGATGAGGACTGCGGCGGAGAAGCGGGGCAAGACGTTCAAGGACGAGGACCTCAAGGCTGTTCTCTCCGATGAGGAGGGCGTGGATATCATGCGCTCCCTGATGGGGGATAAGAGCATGGTCACCAACATCAACCGGCCCAACGAGGGACAGATCAGCTACCTGCCCAAGGGAAGGATTGTGGAGAGCAATGGGCTTATCAGCGAGGATTCGATCAGACCGATCGTAGCCACCGATCCGCCGCTTGCCATCCAGAACCTGGTCAGGCAGGTCAGCGATGTGCAGGAGATGGTATTGGAGGCTATCTACAACAATGACGACAATCTGTTGTTCACAGCCTTTCTTTCCGACCCGTTGATGAATTTGAGTCTGGACAAGGCGCGTGAGCTCTTTGACAAGATGCTCACATCTTCGGCTTTGCAGTACTAAGGGGGAGTTATGATCAGTAAGAGCGAGTATGAACAGGCAGTAGGGAGAACCCTCTCATTCTTTGAAAAGGCACAGATTGTGCTCACCGAGGAAGAGAAAGCCTCAATCGAGGTTGCCGACTTCGGCCTGGGCGACCTCTCTCATACCGGTCTTGAGCTGATCACCTACCTCAATACCGAGCGTGTCTGTGCCAAGGAACTGGTTTTGTTCCCCTCCCAGACGTGTCCCGAGCACCGTCACCCGGCTTTCGGCTCCTACATCGGCAAGGAAGAGACCTTCCGCTGCCGATGGGGGAGGGTGTTTCTCTATGTAGAGGGTGAAAGAACAAATCCCATCCAGGCCAAAGCGACCGATGGGATATACACGGTCTTTCATGAAATTGAGCTGCTTCCAGGCGAGCAGTATACCCTCGCCCCCAATACCAAGCACTGGTTTCAGGCAGGAGCGGAGGGAGCTGTTGTATCAGAGTTCTCAACTCCCAGCTTTGATGAAGAGGACATCTTTTCTGATCCCGGGATTGTCAGGATACCAAAGATTGGTTAGGCAGCTTTCCTCATTCTACCAGTGATGTAATCCACGCTTCAAAACATGAACATTGCTCACGAATTCTTGGTATTCCGATGGAGTCTGCAATGGTGCATCCATGGATGGTCTTTTTGTATGTATCTCCCGGAAAGTCAAATAGTTTGCAAATATTTGTAAGCTTTCGCTAAAAAGCTTACAAAATCTTGTAAATATTTCTCAGTCTTTCAGTGGCAACACTTCATTGACCATGAAGTCGATGCATGTTTGAGGTTTAGAAGGAAAGCTGTTGTTCATCCAGCCCAAGGGCTTGGGCAACCCGTTTCCTTGAAGCTTGCCTGGGACGCTTCGCTTTTTCCATCTGACAGTAGGCAGCTTGAGAGATATTGAGCCGATGAGCTACTTCCTCCTGGGTCAATCCAAGATATGTTCGCCACGCTGCAATGACAGAAAGCTCATCCAACAGATGGAGTTTTACTACAGCATTGGGGATGGTAATCTGCTCTGATTGGGCCAGCAACCTCTGAAAGTCTTCTACGGGTACGAGGTAGTAATGTGTTTTACCGTCAGATCCAACCACTCTGCTATACTGAGTATGTGCGTTCATCACGTTTTCTTACCTCTTCTATGCTGATGATTTCAACTGTTTCGAGTATATTGAATAATACTCGATAGCTTCCAACTCTCATCCGATAAGCATATCGATGATTTGCCATTTTAATGATATTTGTTTTTCCTGCGATTCCATTTTCCAAAGAGTCAACCTGTGAGAGGATTCTCACTTGATCTGATCTTGGAATTCTTTTTATCTGTTTGATGGCTTT
>DJGJ01000005.1:27991-28583 GCA_002432715.1 Sphaerochaeta sp. UBA5849
ATAATATAAGCAAATTATAAGCAAATATCAAGAATAATATTATATATTGCTTATAAACTGGTAGAGAAAGGTGTTGAATAACGACTAATCGTTGTTCTCTTTTCGCTCAAACCTCCCTCACGTGCCTCCTCCCTGCAATAAAAGGAGAGAGGAGGGGTGAACTGCTTCAGGCAAGAGGCATACAAATATTTCTCAGTCTTTCAGTAGCAATACTTCGTTGACCATGAAGTCGATGAACACCGACGGATCGTACACACCGTTGTGCCCGGATTGCTCAAGCCAGAGGTGGCGTTTTGTTGGAGCGCTTGTTTTGGAGAACCATCGCTCGGTGATGGAGGCTACGCAGCTGTAGTCGTATGCAGCATTGACCACCACAAGGGGACACTCGAACTGCTTTGCCTCCTCTTCGAGGTTGCGATGCCTGAGTTGCTGGTAGACTTCTTTCACTCCCTTCATCAAGCCTCGGATCAGATTGACTCAATCGGAGAGCGAGTGCTCCGAAGCGTTGGGGCTGTAGGAGTAGAGACGCGAAAGCACTGCATGGTAGGCATCCCCGTCACCGACGAAGTTCCCTTTTTTGTCCAGCTTCTCG
>DJGJ01000005.1:28612-60071 GCA_002432715.1 Sphaerochaeta sp. UBA5849
TTTTGCTCCCTCCAGGATCATGTGGTAGCCGATTGTGTCGTTCTCGGTTGAGTTCACATGCGGGGAAGCTGCGATATAGGCATGGTAGAGCTCAGGTCTTCGCTGGGCGGCCAAGGTTCCGAAGGATAGTGGCCGAGCACGAAGATTTTCTCGTGTCCATGTTTTTCTATCAAGTACTCGGAGAGGGCGATGTCATCCTGGACGTAGTTTTCATTTCTTAGCTGCGTTGAAGCTTGCAGCGACTCCGCGTTGGTCATAGCAGACGATGGTGGACTGTTGGTGCAGGGGCCCGAGGTACTTTCTCACCCAGGCAAGATCCGAGCCGCCGGGTCCTCCGTCGAGCCAGAGAAGCATGGGGTTTTCCTTGCTTGTTCCTGCTGTATAGATGGTCTGCTTGGTGTTGATGACCAAATACACCAGGTACTCCAGGCTCAGTGGTTGGTAGGCGAACAGCGAGAAGGCTTGCAGTACATACTCGATTGCCCCCAAGGGGACGAAAAGCAGACAGTTCAACCCGATGCCCCATATAAGGTTTTCAGTGAGCGGTGGTCGTCGCTTTTTCGACTCTTGAGCAGCAGAAGCCCCAAGCAGAGCATTGCACAGCCGAATACCACATAGGTGATGATCGGCCACAGACCCGGTGTGGTCTAAGCATGGGGTTTCAACAGCGCAGAGACCAGATGCACCAGCTGGATGGCTATGGTTGCAAGGCTAAGAGTCAGGGCGGTGCGAAATGGGTGGAGGTGAGTACTCAGTCACTGTGGTAAGACTGGATGAAGTCAGGGAAGTAGAGAATGGTGCTGCTCTTCTGTTTGTCGAAGAGCAGATGTTCAAAATCATGCTGTTTCAGAGACAGGTCGACCTGTTTGAGGCGTTGGAGAATTGCATGCTTGAGCTCCGATTCAGAGGTAATCCCATGTTTAGCAGTCAGATATTCGTAATTTGGCTTTGTTTGCCCAAGCAGAAATTGAGTATCGTATATGTCTCTTCCCTTTGTCCTTGAAAGCAGAGCTGAGATTTTCATGGCACATAGAATGTCATCAGGAGGAACAGGGACGGGAAAATAGTAACCACAGCTTTGGATAAAGGCACGTTGAACAGGATAGGTGCATCCTTGGTCCTGCATCTCAAACTTGATAAGGAATTTTGCATTTCTATAGCCGCTTAGGTTCAAGGAGAAGAGAAGCTGGGGGAAATACAAGCTTCTCCGATAAGCGTGCAGTCCCTCGTGTTCCTGTTGTTTTGGTTCAACATTGTACCCTTGGTCCAAAAGATGCTTGACTACCAAGTCTGTCATCGATTGAAATTCTTCAAAGCTGAGGTTCTTGCAATCAAAATCAAGATCTTCACTGAAACGATCGATTCGCTTGATCAATCGAAGGTTGGTTCCACCAATGAATGAGAGGTGCTCCATATATTGAGTATGGCTCAGGTATTCCAAGATCTGACACTGTAGGTATTCTTTTACCATATAAGCGGCCAAATCGGTTCGTCGTTGCACCGTGGCGGGAAAGTAGTGTTGCAATGCCTGTAGGTCAATCATAGTGAATATGCCTCCTTCAAAGTCATTACACGACGTTCCAGTGCTTTCACTCCATACTGCTCTGTGTAGGCATCGAGCTTGGCAGAGTCGATGTCATCAAGGTCCAGACGTAGGTCAAGCATGTCCTGTTTGCTCGTGTACTGTGGATACAGGTAGAGCAAGTCCAAGATTGCTTTCTCCCGTTCAGCAATCAGCATTCCCCAAGTAGGATGAAATGTACTTTGTTCGATGGTATAACCGAACATTGCTTCCTTTTTTACACTATGGTAGCTGAACTGTCCCAGCTCATTCTCAAAGAAGGTGGTTTTTCGGCTGCTGACACTCGTTATTTGGACTACTGCTTCGGGTATCATCCCATAGAAAGCAAGGGCCGAGTGGATGCTGATGTAGGATGGTGCATAGAGCTTGTTGGCGATGTAGAAAGGGGCATCCCCATCCTGCTTCGATTCAGGAAACGCATACATACCCTGTCTGAGTTGTATCAGTTTGCCTTCTTTGACCCATCGGGAGATGGTGTTCCTTCCTACCTGATAGACTCCTCCAAAGCGTATTTGGTTCATGGAGAAACAACCCATTTCAGAGAAGGTAGATCGGAATGTGAGATATGAAGCACGCTTATTTGTTTCCATGATGCACTAATTATAGTGCATTCTGGAAATAAAACAAGAACATGAGCGTTCTTGAAGCGAATTCCTGAACTATCCGCCTGATATATAACACAGTTGGTCTGTAGAATCGGAAACTTGGATGGAGCACTATAAAATTTAGCATAATCATGCTAAATTATTCGTGAGGTACTACTATGAAAACAATACGTCCTGTTTCAGATCTAAGGAATAATTTTGCAGAGATATCCAGAATCGTGCATGAGACCGGAGAACCAATTTTTCTCACTAGAAATGGATTCGGTGACATGGTGGTGATGAGTATGGAGGCATACGAAAGCATGCAATTTTCAAGTGAAGTATATAGAAAATTACAGGAAGCGGAACGAGAAGCAGAAACCAATGAGACGAGATACTCCTCGAAAGATATTCTGAAAGCCATGCGTGATATCATCGAGGAGTAAGCAATGTATGCTCTCACATATCTACCTATAGCTAAGAAAGACATCGATGAGATTGTTAGGTATATTGCCAAGGTTCTGCATAATCCTATAGCTGCAGAGCATCTCGTTCTTAACATTGTGCAGACTGCAGAAAGAATTGCACATGCTCCATATAGTATACAAGTCTATCGTTGCTATAAACCTCTGAAGCATGAGTATCGCTGCGTTGTAATCAAGCACTATTGTATGTTCTACTGGATTGACGATTCAAAGCAGACCGTCACGGTTGCTAGAGTAGTCTATGGCAAACGCAATCTGACACAATACTTATAACAACATCCTAAAAAACTCTGCCGCCCTTGATTGCTTCTCTTCAGTGAAAACATGCCCATCCTCAGTCACTTCCGCCAGGCACTGATTGGACGCTTCCTGTTGGGTATAGATGCTTTGAGCCTTTCTGCAGATATCCAAAGAGGCGTCTACAGGGAAAATCCTGTCCTCGGCTCCGAAGGTGAGATACAGTGGTTTTGGACAGATGTCATCAAGCAGGTCCGGGGTATCCCCGTAGTTCAGAATGCCAGGCAGGTACATGGTGAATGTGTGGTTAAGATGCCGTTGCTGAAGGAGTGCAAGAGAGGAGAACCCGCATACCGAGGCGATTGCCTTGATGCGTTTCTCATACCAGCCGAACCAATAGGCGATGAGCCCTCCCATCGAGTGACCGCAGATTCCGATACGTTCTTTGTCCACAAACGGCAACTGCTCCAGCATATCCATCGCACACTCCATATCGAAGAGACACTTTCCCAGTAGCGTGCGGTTCTTGAGGTAATACTGGATAAAGAGCCAGCGCTCATTATCCCGTCCGTTCATGTACTGGCCATCAGAGAGTTTCTCCCTCCGCCGTCCAAAGCCGATCTGCTCGGGGCAGAGAACGATAAAGCCTGCCTTGCAGAGGGTGAGCGCGAACGTGTTTGCCGGGTTTTCGTACAAGCCTGCCGGCTCAAGCATACCTGCATCGTAACGGCCTCCATGTTGGTGGTGGGCGATTATGACGGGGTGCTTCTCGTCTGTTGCAATATCCAGGCCATCGGGGATCAAAAGCAATGCCTGTACCATCTCACCATCACAGGCTTGGTAGGAGACTTCGGTGTATCGATACCCATTCTCCTGCTTCAGCGGTGCAAGGCTATAGGTTGTTTGTGTTTCCTGTTTCGCAGGTTTTTCACCCAACAGACGTACCAGCAAAGCTCGATCCATGTTCTTCGTCCTTTTCTGAAGCGAGGGAGCCTGTTTGTTCACATCAGGCTCCCCCGGGTTTGGTATTTCTACAACAGGAGGCCATTCTCCTGGGCGTAGGCACGTGCTTCGTCCTCCCAAGCTTTTCCGCCCAGTCGGTCGAAATCTGCAACAAAGGCCTTCCAATTGGCCTGGTTCAGCACCCTGCGTCCGGTGATGAACTCTGCAACACCCTGTTCATAGAAGCGCTTGAGGTCGTCATTGGGCAGCGGCAGGGTGTCGGCACCGGTGTCCTCGGTCCAAGCGCGGGTCTGGAAGTCACGTAGGAAATCGAGTGCGCTCTGGCTTCTGCCATTTGCGGTCTTATAAGTCGGGAAGGTAGCTTTCAGCTCGGCATCGGTGTATCGGTAGATGAGATTTGCAAGCTGAATGAACGGCCTGCCCTTAGGCTGGGTGTATGCCATTTCTGGATCGGGAATGCCCTCGGCTGTGGGGATGCCGTCCTTGTCAAATGTGTAGTTCACCCCTTCAACGCCCCAACCAAGCAGATAGTAGCCTTCATCACTGCTCATCCATTCAAACAAACGGGCGATGGCTTCCTTTTTACCTTCCTTGGCCGCCTTGGCACTTACTGCGGTGATGCGGTAGGTGACTGAGTACACGCCTACGGAGGACTTGCCCTCAGGACCCATCGGAGGATCGATGACCATCCACTGGCCTTCGGGGAAGTTCATGTCAAACGGCTTGTAGTTGGCTTCCATGGCCAAGGCTCCATTCTGCTCGCGCATGATGCCGAAGCGACCCTGTTTCCAAGCAGCCCTGAAGTCATCCTTGCGGTAGGAGAGCCAGTTGGGGTCGATTAAGCGTTCGTCGACAATCTGCTTCACAAAGGCGAGGGCATCGTAATAGGCAGGCTTTCGGATATTCAGGCCGAAATTATCCTTGCTCATATTCCACGTTCCGGCTACGCCGAAAGCACCGAAGAAGGGGTCGAGCCTGCGCCCGAGACCTTCTTCGCGTGGGTTGATCTCCAAGAAGGCGCCATAGCCGTAGGTGTCATTCTTGCCGTTGCCATCGGGGTCGTTGAAGGTGAAGGCACGCATTACATTCAGATATTCCTCGGTGGTCTTGGGTTCCGCCAGTCCGAGTCTGTCCAACCAGTCCTTGCGGATGACCACCCCTTCATTCTTGATAATGGCTCCCGGGGATGCAAGGCCGTAGGATTTGCCGTTGTACGTGGTGTAGGCACGACTTCCGGGGGTGTACATCTCTGCTGTACGCTTGGGCATGAGCGGATACATGTCGTCGACATCGGCGATGACTCCCTGCTTGACCAATCTGAGCCACGGAGTGCGTCGGACCATGAAGACATCGGGGAGATTGTTCGCAGCCCCTGCTGCCTGAACTTTGACGTCCTGGTCGTCTTCGCTGGATGGCAGGGCGGTGAGGGTAAGCTCTATACCAAGTTTGTCGCGTACAATGTCATACACAACCCAGTCGGCAGGCGGGGGACCGGCTTCGGTCATCAAGGCGCCGTACCACATGCTGATCGGTGTCAGCTTTTGCTCGCTTGCTTGTTCCTTGGCCCCTTGTGCGGGCAAGGAGAGTGCCATCAGCAGGCACAGAGTCGTACCAACGATGATGCGCAGGTGTTTGTTCATAGAATCCTCCCTTTCACAGGAAGGGCAGGGCCCTCCCTGAGTGTACACTCAGTATAGAAGGAGGAAAAAATACAATACCTAAAAATAATTGCATTATACCGAGATTTAACAGGGCTTATTCCTATCGATTTCTCCCGTTTCGGAAGGCCGAGGGAGCATTGCCGGTCAGCTTACGATACATCCTGCAAAAATAAGGGCTTGAGGTGAAGCCCGACATTTTTGCAACCAGCTCAACTGGCAGCGTGGTGGTACCCAGCAGGTTCGAAGCGTGCCAGATACGGTATCGGTTCAAGTACTCCCATACAGTCAAGCCGTACTCGGCCTTGAAAAGCACGGTCAGGTAGTCTTCGCTGAGCCCCAGTTCCTGAGCGAGTTCCCACCTTGCGAACGGGGTGTCAAAGCGTCTTCGCAGTGCAAAGAACATGCGTTTTGCCGAGGCGCTGGTTGCATCTCTTTGGGGCTTGGTTTGTGCAAAGAGAGCTTCCAGCCGAGCAATGAACTCTTTGCTTCCTGCCAAGGCTGGGTCACAAAGCAACACATGAGAAAGCTGCTGATATGTTTCGCCTTCGATGATCGACCATCGGGTTTTACAGATGACGATTGGAATCGTTTCCTTGTTGGTCAACATCCTCAGATCCTGTATCTCCACTGCAGTAAGGGAGTCTGTGAGGATGGCAAGCGGTTCGGCTTCGAGTATTGCCCGAGCCAGCTGCTCAAAGCTGGTGAATGTCCGCTTAGTTCGATGAGACAAGCTTTCAGGTGCAGCGCCATAGATATAAAGATCGGCCGACTGGACTTTATCAAAAGCGGCTGACTGAGAGTCGGAAAGCGGCTTGTTGAGTCGATGGATGTGCTGGGCTGCATCTCCGATATAGGCATGCAATGTTTCCAGCAGGGAAGCATCCCACTCTCTTGTATGGAGCAAGGAAAAGCAGACCGGTTTCTGCTCACTGATGATTGGTGCCAAGGCATGGATACCTGCTTGAGAGACAAGCGGCGTTTCATGAGTGGTGAATATGAGATGTGAATCTAGAATGCCGAGACCGCTTTGGTGGGTTGCAAGCAGGGTATGCAATTGGTTGTAGGTGTGGGCTTCCTTGAGTGCAACCTTGAAGGAGGAGAGCAGTTGCTCACGTTTTGAAATCATGGCAAGCGTGTGCACGTACTCTTGTTCCTGAGCACGGGAGATGAGGGGAAACAGCAGCTCACTTACCAGGGGCCGCAGCCTTGGGTCGCTGACTTCGGCACAGCGGAGCAATCCAGCATGCAATAGTTCTATATCCTCGCCCGAAGCAAGCATGTCCTGTACGCAGACCAGGAACTGGCGCTCCAATCGGGCTTTTCCCTCTTTGTTTTGGTGGTCGCTATACTGGGAGAGTAGTTCCCATAGTTTTGTCAGCCGCTCTACGGCCTCTTCGCTGAGGTGAAAAAGACCAGCCATGCGGTTCTGGACAGCTTCAAGGCTGCGTGCAGTCTGCCCGAAGGTGTCCTGTACGGTACAACCGCAAGAGCGACGGATAATGGTTTTTGCAGGATAACTCAGGTCGGTCACGCGCACTCCTTTCCATTGCTTGTCCAAGATCGTGTGTAAAGCGTTGCTCATCTCCCGGTAGGGAAGGCGTACGGTGGTGCAGGGTGGGTTGAATATCCTGCTCTCCTTGCTGTCGTTGAAACCGATGACCTTCACGTCCTCGCCGATGTTGAAGCCTTGTTTGCCAAGGAGGCTGTATACTCCTGTAAGCAACAGGTCGCTGGCGCAGATGATTGCTTGGTAATCAGAGACTGGTGCAAGGCCTCGTCTGAAGAGAGCTTCCAAACCCAGCTGTCCGTTGCTCCAGTCAACCGGGGGACTGACCAGGTCGGCTTGGAAGGGAATGCCGGCATAGGAAAGCGCATCGAGGTAGGCTTGGTAGCGCTCTTGTGCATATGCGTCCTCCTGAGGCCCGCGGATGAAAGCGATGCGTTTCGTCTTGTGTTCATAGATGCAGTGCAATACCACCGCCCTCATCCCCGAGTACGAGTCGAAGAGCAGGCAGGGGTGGTCGGGGTGCTTGCCGCCGATACTGACCAGCGGTATACCCTCTGCAGCAGCTTTTGCATACACAGCTTCAAAGGCTTCCACTTTACCCCAGATGATCAAGGAATCGAAATTGTCGGGCGTGAGCAGTTGGAGCACGTGCTCATATGCACTGTTCTCTTGCATGTAGGGAATCATGATGAGGCTGGTCGAGGAGTCAAGTGTTTTGCATAGGCCTCTGATCATCTCAACCGAAGCCCCTCCGAAGGGGTTGCGGGCAAGAAAGCCGATGCGTTTGATGGAATGGTTTGAGACACTACGTATTACGCTCATATCACAATTAGTATACGGGGCGCGATGATATCTGAGAAGGATAGAATTTCAAGTGGTACAGGAAATCCTTGTTCTCGGATCAGGGTAGTATTATGCTGCATGTATGGTTTTCTGCACCTGAGCATCTTATCGAGAGGAATATCCAATGAGTATTCGTTATGCGTTTGATGAGTTACTTTCAGCTGAATTATTCGTAGATGCTGTATATGAGGGGGGATCCGATACGAATATGAAAGCGGAGCCCTTACGTAAGGTCTTTCCTAAATTGGGAACAAGCGGAGGCTTTCGAAAGGTCAATCGAACTGACGGAAGCGGGAAACCAGCATATGTTGTGCTCTATACTTCCATGGAAGAGCTTGAGTGGCCTGATTATCTTGATGAAGAGACCGGTGTGTTTCGATATTATGGTGACAATAGATTGCCTGGAAGAGGCATTTTGGATACCAAGCTTCGAGGTAATGCTCTGTTGGAAGATGTATTTGCAAAGCTTCATACCTTATCTAATCTTGAAGATATTCCTCCCTTTTTCGTTTTCAAGAAGACGGGTAGGGGTCGTGATGTCCAATTCCTCGGTCTCGCTGCCCCGGGTAATCCTCGTATTTCTCCAGATAAGGATTTAGTGGCCTTCTGGCGGACTATGAAGGAGTATCGTTTCCAAAACTATGAGGCTTATTTCACCATTCTTGATACAAAGAACAGTGCAATCTCTCGGAGATGGCTTCAGGCTCTCATAGAAGACCATGAAAACAGTTTGCAATATGCACCAACTGTCTGGAAAGAGTTTATTGCATATGGACGTGATGGTATCTCTGCTTTGAAGGCAAAGAAAATTCTCGATATTCCCACTCGGTATGATCAATTACAGAATGATGAGGAGGGAACTCGGTGCTTGGAAGCAATACGGAGCCATTATAAGATTGATCCCTTCGGGTTTGAGCAATGTGCGATTGATTTGGTTTCAAAAATGGATAACCGGTTTGTCAGCTTCGACTTGACCAGACCCTGGCGTGATGGAGGACGTGATGCACTTGGATATTACGCAATTGGTTCAGGGGGAAAGGCAAATCGGCCTTTACGAATCGACTGTGCTTTGGAGGCTAAGTGTTATGGGCTTAAGAACGCTGTTGGGGTAAGGCAGATGAGCAGACTGATCTCACGCATTCGCTATAGACAGTTTGGCATTATGGTTACAACTAGTTATGTAGACTCACAAGCGTATAAAGAGGTGATTGAAGATGGGCATCCAATACTTATCGTCACCGCTTCAGATATTGGTACAATCCTCAGAAACAGTGCGATTACTACTGGAAACATTACTTCTTGGCTAGGCTCTCTCCACGATTAATTAGGAGAGAGCCAGACTGGTAATCAATTTTCTAATACTCTTCCCGTACTCCAAACTCTGCACTCTCAACCCAGCGATGCGGGCGGGTGACGAGTTTGATGATCTCTTCCATGATTGCATAGTGCCGTTTTTCCTCGGCTATAATCAGTTTGAGAGCTTTCTTCTCTGCCTCGAATTCAAGGGAAGGAAGTTGCTCGGTATAGAAGTCGATGCTCTTTTTTTCAACAAGCAATGCTTCCTCATAGGCGGGAATCTGGCCATCGATTACAAAAAAGTTGTCGGGATCGAAGTCTCTGAAAACCTGTTTGGCTTGCTCAAGAACCGAAGAGCTTACTGTTACGAGAGCGCTTCTTCCCTGCAATGCCCTGAAGTAACTTTCGTGCTTCTTTTCATCATTGGCGAGCATCTTGAATATGGTCGTAAAGCCTTCAGTGGGGGCCCTCTGTGCTAACTCTGTATACAGCTGAGCACCTTCCTGCTCAAGCTTGATTGCAATGTCAAATAGATCCATGGAATCCTCCTCGTTTCCTACAGTATAGGTAGGATATGAGGAGGATGCAAGGGTCAATTGCACCGAAGAATTGACGGATGAATGTTGTACTCGTATAGTGCATTACATGAAGAACGGCGTAATTTTGATAACCTATCCCGATTCTCTTGGTCGTAATCTTGGCGATTTGTCGAAAGTCGTTTCACAGTATGTTCCCAAGGCGATTACCGGCATTCATATCCTGCCGTTCTTCCCTTCCTCGGGAGACCGGGGCTTCGCCCCCATGACCTATCGCGAAATTGATCCAACTTTTGGTGATTGGTCTGATATGAAAAAACTTGCCGAAAATTACGACCTTATGTTCGACTATATGATCAACCATATTTCTACGAGCAGTGAGAACTTCCAAGACTTTGTTGAGAAGGGCGATGATTCGCAATACAAGGACTTGTTCATCGACTTTGACAAGTTCTGGGGCAGTACCCCCACTGAGGAGCAAATCGGCAAGATTTACAAGCGTAAGCCGATGGCCCCCATCCGCTCGATTACCTTCTCTGATGGGACGAAGCGGAATATCTGGTTCACCTTTGGTGACGACCAGGTTGACCTTAACCTTGAAACGGAGGAAGGGCTTGCGTTTCTGGATGAAAACTTGAGGTTTCTGGCAGAGCATGGAGCTGCCATGATCCGCCTCGATGCATTTGCGTATACGACAAAAGTGAAGGACACTGATTGCTTCTTTGTAGAGCCAAAAGTCTGGGAGATTTTAAAGCGTTGTGCCGATGTGCTTGAGCCCTATCATGTGGGCATTCTTCCTGAAATCCACGAGCACTTCTCCATACAGCAGAAGCTTGCGCGAAATGGCTATCCAGTCTATGACTTCGCTCTGCCGATGCTCGTGTTGCATGCCTTGTACTTCCATGATGCATCCTATCTTGCAAACTGGTATGAGATTTGTCCGAGAAACCAGTTCACCACACTGGACACCCACGATGGTATCGGGGTTGTGGATGTGCGTGGTTTACTTCCTGATGAGGAGATTGAAGCAACCAAGGAGCATTTGTTTACGTACGGGGCGAATGTAAAACGTATTTACAATACGGCCAAGTACAACAACTTGGATATCTATCAGATCAACTGCACGTATTACTCGGCTCTCGGTGAGAACGACAAGGCCTATCTCTTTGCCCGGGCTCTACAGTTTTTCTCCCCCGGTACTCCGCAGGTCTATTATGTAGGAATGCTGGCAGGCAGGAATGACATTCAACTGTTGGAGAATTCAAAAGAAGGTAGGAATATCAACCGCCATTATTACACGCTGGAAGAGATAGAAGAGGAAGTGAAACGACCGGTTGTACAACAGCTCATTGCTTTGATGGAGCTGCGCTCGACCCACTCTGCGTTCAACGGAGAGTTTTCCCAACAAATACTCGATAAGCAGCATTTGATTCTTTCCTGGAAGACTGAATCAGAGTCTATTGAGCTGCGTGTAGACTTTCAGACATATGAGTTTGAGATAGTAGAACATAGCTGATTTCCTCTAGAAATTCTTCCTTTGTATTGTTATAACTACAACATAGATATCAATCACAAGGGAGTTTCCATGAAAAAGCTTTGGTTCTGTCTGCTTGGCACCATACTGTTGCTCTGTGGGTGTGCTTCGCTTTCTACAAGAACAACTGAATCGGGAATACAGATAATTCCTTCTTTCGACGATTACCCCATTCAAGGCATGCTTGCCATGCCTGAAGCGAAGACAGCAGAAACACTGATCATTTTCGTCAATGGTTCGGGTCCGAATACCTACGACAACAAGCGTCAGCTTGATGAGAATAGGAACTTTACCTATTTCGACTTATTCAGGGAAGAGTTTACAAAGCGTGGGAGTGCATTCTTCAGCTACAATACACGAGGTGTGACTACTTCTGAAGAACCTCCCGATTTCACCGATGTCGATGATGAGCTCTATAGGCAGTATATTCCGCAGACAAGTGTGAAAGATGTGGTTGCTATGGTTGAATATCTGAAGAAGAAACCTGGACTGAAACATGCAAAAATAATTCTTTTGGGTTGGAGTGAAGGTACGCTTATCGCCCCGCTTGTTGCAAAAGAAACACACATCGACGGCCTGATTCTCTGCGGCTATATATACGACGACATGATGACAATCCTCGACTGGCAACAGACAGGCGGTTCAAGCATGGTGTTCTACCGCAATTACTTTGACTATGACAAGGATGGCATCGTTTCTCCTGAAGAGTTTGCTGAAGACAAGAATGGTGTTGCACAATACTTTGGCATCACCTATGACTACATGGATCAGAACAAAGATGGAATTCTTGATGAAGCTGACTTTGCAATTATGCTCGAACCAACAAGGAACGAGCTCTACAAAGCAATCGAGGAAGGCGATAGAGAGTATCTGAAAAACAACTACGGTGTGTATCTCACTCCTGAGTGGTTTGCCGCTCACAAGCAAATGCCGGCAAACAGGGAGATTCTTCCCCAACTTGATATCCCAATTCACATCATCCATGGCACGTTCGACCAGAACTCATCGGTAGAAGGTGTCTATGCAACACAAGAACTCTTCAAGAAGCTGGGAAAGAACAACCTCACTGTTTCAGTCTACGAAGGTTATGACCATGATCTCAACTACATGGACTATGTACTGACAGATGAGATTCCAGAGGGGCTGAAAGCAGTGTTTGAGGCGGGGATGGGGATGTAGGGGGGATTCCTAGGAAATGAGTGCATGGAGCTCGGTTTCAATACACGGTGCGAAGTCATACACATATTTGTTATGATAATCGAGATAGCCTTCAGTACCGTCGGGGATCATGGCAAGCTTTTTTGTATCATCTAGTCCTAACCGCTCATATTCTTGAGGCTTGAGTTGGTTTGACAGAAGGATATTACCATTTGACGGCTTGAATGTAATCATCCCAAGGTCGAAAAGTTTGTCGTAAAGAGGCGATAGAATAAGAGCATTCTTTGGGTCAACACGTTCTTTGGTATCGGAAACCCGCCATGGCTTTATATGGCTTGCTATGAGAATTTTGGGTTGCTCAATACCCAATACTGCACAGCGATTATGCCAAAGCTCTAATGCTGTCTTTCTGTACATTTGTTGTACTGTACGTTGCTCTACAACTGATCTCTTGGTTGTAGGTCCTTGATATGCTGGCTGTTCATATGTTGATTCTGGAAATGTAGTCGAGGGTCTCTCTATTTCTGGATCCTGAATAATAGTTTGAAAAGCAGATGTGTTCGAATATTCATAAAGACTGAATTTGGTTTTGCAAGGAGTACCTGGATCGAAATATTGGGTCGCAATCGGAATAGCTCTCCCATAATACGTAAAAGGGGTTTTAATGACATCTCTGACGAAAACAAAAATCTCATACTCCCCGCTATTCATGTTTTTCTCAACAAAGCGCTGCTTGAGTTGTCCTTCCCAATATAAAACGTCATTGTCGATGTGATCGACATACGGAGTGGCGTAACTTGATTTCTGTAAGTTGATCAGAAGGGCTATTGCATTTTCACCAGTTCTGCTTAGGACTCCCTTTCTTTTTGTTGCCTCAATATCCATCTCCAATAGAGTAGCAATGTCTTGAAGTACATACTGTTCCCCGATAGCCAGATGACTAAGCAGTTTCTGAGAAATTCTGGTGGACAGTTGCTTCATGGGCCCAGGATACGGCGCGCCAGTGTTGTGGTCAAGATCAAGAGTAAGTTAAAGCAATAATCCGATAGGTCCTAATAATTGCTTTGGTTATAATAGATGTCCTTTCACAAATTTGGTCTTTGGACAGTTTGAGCTGAAAAGCGATACAACTGGCAGTGAAGTATTATTCTATTTGACTTAACAAATGATAAGTACTATTATAGTTATAGAGATAAAAACCTACTAATAGTAAAAGCAGGATAGTCATGCTGGCTCCAACTGTAATTGCTCACATAGCACAAGATGAACAAGGAATATGGGCTCCTCCTCAAAGTTTAAAAGGCCACCTTGAAATGGTTGCTTCCTTAAGTGGAAGTTTTGCTGGGTCATTTTCCTCTTCATTCTGGGGCAAGCTTGCAGGGCTTGCACATGATCTTGGGAAGAGCACCCCAGAATGGCAGATATATATCCGGGAGAAGATTGGTTTTGAGAAAGAGGGCGAACCTGAAAGAGATAAAACTCTTGATCACTCCTCTTTAGGCGCTGTTGCGGTTGAGCAATTGTTTCCAATCCACATCGGAAGGATACTCTCCTATATTATTGCCGGTCATCATGCCGGACTTCCAGATTGGGAGGGCTCCACGGCTTCCTTGAAGTATCGCTTGCAGCAAGGGGATTCGAAGTATTCCTCCATTCCTTCCGAATATATTGAACCCTTGATAAAGGATCCACTACCGAAATTGCCCAGGTTGTTCAACCCCAACACGCTTGATGTTTCATTCTGGATCAGGATGGTATTCTCCTGCTTGGTGGATGGAGACTTTTTAGATACCGAGCAATACATGCAAAAGGAAGTGTCCAACCTGAGGACTGGTTTTTACAACATAGAGCAATTACTCAAGCTCTTCGATTCACATATGATTTCACTTGCAACTCAAGCAACTGCGGCTTTATCTGTGAACCAGATGCGAAATCAAGTACTTGCTGATTGCCGTACTGCTGCACAGCTTTCTCCTGGTCTTTTCTCATTGACTGTCCCGACAGGAGGGGGTAAAACACTCGCCAGCCTGGGCTTTGCATTGGAGCATGCAAAACGATTTAACAAGAAACGGATCATTTATGTTATACCTTATACCAGCATTATTGAGCAAACTGTAGATGTTTTCCGTAATGTGTTCGGTGATGACCAAGTGATTGAGCATCACTCAAATTTTGATAGTGATTATCAATCTCAGAAGATACGACTGGCTTCAGAGAATTGGGACGCTCCAATTATTGTGACGACCAACGTACAATTCTTGGAATCACTTTACGCTTCTCGGCCTGGGCGCTGTCGAAAGCTTCATAATATTGCAGAAAGTGTTGTTATTTTTGATGAGGCCCAATTGCTACCTGTCGAGTTCCTTCACCCAATTCTTGAAAGTATTGAGCAATTGGCGACACATTATCGAACCAGTTTGGTGTTCTGTACAGCAACACAGCCCTCATTTGAGAAGAGTTCACAATTTCCATCATTTCCTGGATTCGAGAAAGGATTGATACGTGAGATAATCAAAGATGTTCCTTCCTTATTCCGTATATTGAAAAGAGTCAACATTGAACTTTGTGATCCAAACACTCCAATTTCCTGGGAAGAGCTGGCTGCAAGGCTGGTGACTTACGACAAGGTTCTTTGTATCGTTTCTGATCGGAAAAGTTGTAGGGAGCTCTATGCATTGATGCCCCCAGGAACAATACATCTATCTGCTCTCATGTGTCCTCAACACAGAACTGAAATAATCAAGCAGATCAAGGAAAGTCTCAAGACTAATCAACCGGTTCGGGTGATTAGTACTCAGTTGGTCGAAGCTGGTGTGGATATAGATTTCCCAGTTGTATTCAGAGCCTTGGCAGGTATCGATTCAATTGTACAGGCAGCAGGGCGTTGCAATCGAGAAGGCAAGCTGGTTGGCCAACTTGGACAGGTCATTCTCTTTACCCCTGCTAGAAAAGCTCCTCCAGGAATCCTTCGAAAAGCAAGCGAAATCACAGAAATACTTCTGCATGAAGCAACTGGTAATTTTTTTGACGCTGATCTGTATAAGAAATACTTTACAGTCCTGTATTGGAAAGCTGATTCACTTGATTCTCACCATATTCTAAATTTGCTGAAACCAGACAGCAAGACTATGGGAATACAGTTCAGGTCGGCTGCAAAGGCATTCACGCTCATCGACGATAGTAATTCTGAAACCATTCTCATCCCTTACGGAGCAGGGAAGAGTCTGATTGAGCGCTTGCAATTTATAGATACACAGATGGAACCCTCTGCACGGTATCTTTTTAGGAAATTGCAGCGATATGCAGTCAGTATCTATAAAAATCAGTTTCAAGCATTGTTGCAACGGGGCTCCCTAAAGGAGGTATACCCAAAGGTGTTCGCGTTGCAATGCGATGTCGAATACAGCGAGTCTGTCGGGTTGTTGGTTGATGAATTGCCATCCGATCCAACTGCATATATTGGATGAAACAAGGAGGAAGGTGTGAAAGATTGGGTATTGGAAGTCTGGGGAGACTATGCTTGTTTTACAAGACCCGAGATGAAGGTGGAGCGAGTCAGTTATGATGTGATTACTCCTTCCGCTGCAAGAGCAATTTATGAAGCAATCTTTTGGAAACCAGCTATTCGCTGGCACATCACAGAGATTGAGATCCTCAACCCCATCAGAACAACATCAATCCGAAGAAATGAAGTTGGTAAGGTTATTCCTTCGCCTTCACGTTTACAGATGAATGGTTCCTATCAGGAGCCCATGGGTTTCTGTGTAGAAGATGAGAGACAGCAAAGGGCGAGTCTGATCCTCCGTGATGTCCATTACCGATTGCATGCCTGGTTTGAGTATGTCGGACGATCAGAAAGAAATGGATTGGCTGCTGGGCTAGATGAGTGCCCTGCCAAATACGCTGCAATGTTTGAGCGGAGGGCAAAGCATGGGCAATGCTTTCATCGGCCATATCTTGGATGCCGGGAGTTTGCTTGTTTCTTCAAGCTGGTTGATCCTGCAAGTGATGTTTTGGCTTCTCCTCTGCAAGAAGATGCGAATTTGGGTTGGATGCTGTACGACCTGGATTTCTCTGATACTGCCGATATCAGGCCATTGTTCTTCCATGCAGTCATGATAAACGGTGTCGTGAACACTGATAGAAGAATGGTGGAGGTGCTTGCATGATTCTACAAGCGTTGAAGGGCTATTATGACCGTCTTGCTGCTGATCCCAAGAGCGATATTGCACCTCATGGCTGGGCAAAAGTTGAGATTCCATTCGTTTTGGTCATCAATCTTCAGGGTGCATTGGTTCAGATAGAGGATACCCGAGAATATCACGAAAAGAGTTTGAGAGGGAAAGTGTACCTTGTCCCGCAACCAATCAAGAGGTCTTCGGGTGTTGCTTCCAATCTGTTATGGGACTCGATGACCTATGTAACAGGGGTTATCAAAACAGAAGGCCGCAACAAAGCAGAAATCCAGAAAGCTGGAAGACGTGCGGTTGAACAGCATATAGCATTCATCCAAAAGGTCGAGGGGACTCTTCGTGATTCTGTGAAGAAAAGTGCTTGTTTGAAGTTCCTGACGGCGGTTGATGAACCGATGTTGAATCAATTTGCCATTTGGAAGGATATAGTTCGAACGAATGCCAACCTGGCTATCAGGTTTGTCGATGATTTATTTCTATATTGCCAAGACGAGGATGTTACATCAGTGTATCCCGTCACAAATACGGGTTCTGATAAGCATCGCTGCCTGATTACGGGAAATCTTGATGCGACAAGTCAGTTGCACACAGCAATCAAGGGTGTCTATGGTGCTCAATCCGTCGGTGCGAATATTGTATCTTTCAATCTGGACCCTTTCCAATCGTATGGAAAGAAGCAAGGTGAGAATGCCCCGATTGGTGAGCGGGCAATGTTTGCGTATACAACAGCCCTCAATACACTGCTGGCACGGGATTCAAGACAGCGTATGCAAATTGGGGATGCTTCTACTGTCTTCTGGTCAGAGAAAGAGAGTGCTTTTGAGTCGGAATTCCAACAAATGTTCAGTGAGCCTCCCATGGATGACCCCCATGCAAACTCCCAATGCATCCGCAGCCTTTTTGATTCACCAAAAACAGGAGAATATTACAGCAGCAAGGAGCCAAGCATCTTTTATGTATTAGGCTTGGCTCCCAATGCTGCAAGGCTGTCGATTCGATTTTGGCTGGTAGGGGATATGGCAGAATTTGCCTTGCATATCAGACAGCACTTTGAAGATTTAAGTATCACCAAATCTTTGTTCGAGCCTGAATTTTACTCAATCTGGCGCTTGTTGTTACAGACTGCTCCACAAGGGAAGAGTGAGAATATTCCTCCAAATCTTTCTGGTGATTTTATGCAAGCGATTTTGCTTGGAACCCCCTATCCACACAGTCTGCTTGTGGGTGTTGTAAGGCGGATCAAGAGTGACAGTGAAGCGAGGGTGAATGCCGTGAGAGCTTCATTGATCAAGGCATGTCTGAATAGATTATTACGATGTCATCCCAATCCGGATGAAAAGGAGTTGCAGATGGCTTTGGATGTCGATCAAGCATCAATCGGTTATCAACTGGGGAGATTGATGGCAACCTTGGAGAAGATTCAGGTGGAGGCAAATCCGGGTTTGAATTCTACGATAACAGATTGTTATTACGGTGCTGCCTGCAGTACTCCCGTTACAGTCTTTGGTACACTGATGCGGCTGATGAGGTATCACATGGAAAAGTTGGAGACGGTTGGACGTAAGGTGTATTTCGAGAAATTGGTAGGGGAAATCACCGGACATATTTCAGAGTTCCCTGCGTATTTAGGGCTGTATGAGCAGGGAAAATTCGCAGTTGGATACTATCACCAAAAACAAGCGTTCTACACAAAGAAAGATAGTGAATAAAAGGAGATATAGTATGGAATTGACGAAACGGTATGATTTTGTGTTGTTTTTTGATGTCAAGGATGGAAACCCGAATGGTGATCCAGATGCGGGTAATCTCCCAAGAATTGATCCAGAAACAGGTGAGGGGCTTGTCACAGATGTTTGCCTTAAGAGAAAGATTCGTAACTATGTTGGGTTGGTAAAAGGCGATCAACCTCCCTATGAGATTTACATCAAAGAGAAAGCAATCCTCAACAATACAAACAAGAGGGCATATGTTGCACTTGATGTTGACTTGGAAAAAGATACTGGCAAAAGGAAAGGTGGGGACAAGACTGACGAAGCAAAAGCCTGGATGTGCAAGAACTTTTTCGATATTCGAACTTTCGGTGCCGTAATGACTACCAAAATTAACTGCGGCCAAGTAAGAGGCCCTGTGCAATTGACCTTTGCCAGGTCTGTAGAACCGGTATTTACAGCTGAGCATAGTATTACAAGAATGGCTGTCACCACAGAAGAGGAGGCTGTAAAGCAATCGGGGGACAATAGAACCATGGGAAGAAAATTCACCATACCCTATGGCTTGTATAAGGCTCATGGTTTTGTCTCTCCGTCTCTCGCCAACCAAACAGGCTTTTCAACTGAGGATTTGGAACTTGTTTGGGAGTCCTTGCTAAAGATGTTTGATGTGGACCGCTCGGCAGCTCGAGGTTTGATGGCAACTCAGAGATTGGTGGTGTTTGAACATGAATCAATGTTTGGTGATAAACCAGTGCAGGACATCTTTGCAAGGATTTCTGTCAAGCGGAATAACGAGACTGCTCCTGTAAGATCGTTTGACAACTATTCAATCTTTCTTGACGATTCCCCTATATCTCAGATTTTTACAATAGTGAAAGCCTGACGATCCCATTATTCGCCTTCTTTGTGTAGCTATTTGTCATTCTAAGCGTAGGAAAATAAGTATTAACGCACAGTAGAAAACTGAGTAATGCATAAGGCATCAAATGACTGCATAACTTACAATAGAATCTAATAATATTGTCGATCCCTTTACGGGTGCGTGGATTGAAACGCCGATGCCATCGGTGTCGATATTCCTACCATCAGTCGCACCCATCGCGGGTGCGTGGATTGAAACACCTTTACTTATGTGGAGTAAATGATGGCAGACTATGTCGCACCCATCACGGGTGCGTGGATTGAAACATCAAGAAGTATATCCGTACGGGTGATGCCAAGCAGGTCGCACCCATTGCGGGTGCGTGGATTGAAACCAAATGTCTACTAGAGGAATATCGAGATTGCAGGTCGCACCCATTGCGGGTGCGTGGATTGAAACAAACAAGCAGGACTACGGCAACGGAAAAATCTATTATGCCTATCACGGGAAGGAGCTCCCAAATCTGCCGAGCAATCCTATAGAGAGACCTTCTGGTGAATATCTTAGGTGGCATGCAGAGCATGTGTATCGGTAACAGAAAGAAAGCAGGAGCAATTGCTTGCCCCTTGATTTCCATCTTTTGAGTTATTCGAACGCCAGGATGATGTATGTTCAGTTGCCTACTGGTATCAGGACCATCCTCATGCTCTATTTTCAGCCTTGCTTGATGTTCAGGATCGGTGGCCGCGATAGCAAGAATGAGGGGACCTTGGTAGGATCCCTCACATTTACTGCGCCAGTTGTATCCGCAATGTCCCAACCTCCACTTCCTGCTTTTCTCTATCATAGTCAATACATGGAATATTTGGATGCCTATGAGTATTTCTCCATGCACCTACACAGCTGATTAAAGTCTTTTGGGTATGTGCCTGTATGGTATAGGAGAGTATGGGGACGATGGTGTTGGAGGCTCCGAGATTCAGGTTCGGCATGGGTTTGACTGCTTCAGCCGATCTATCTGACAGTGGATCGCTGATATGACTTACATCTGAATGCGTAGCTATCGAGAGTGATGCACTGTTTTGATACTCCAACGCAGGAGGTATGGCAATCTTCCATCCGTCATACAGTGCAATAGCGAATCCACCTTCCTTGGTATGGAGCTCCCTCTCTGTCGTAACCACATGGATACGGATATGGAAGAATCCTAGAGGAATCAGATAGGTCGTGATTGCAACATCACTATACGGATGCCATACAGAGCACAGATACTCTTTACTGATATGCAATTCCTCCGTCTCACGTCTCGGCCGATAATATTGGCCATCATCACTGACGTAGAGCATGCTGTCGCAGCCACATTGTGGGAATTCGTAGTAGGAAGCCGATGTACTGAATGTATAACGTGCACTATAGGCGAATTTTGCATACTTTTCTGCGATATGCAACATGTGATATGCAGGATACTGACCTGCATTGAGCATAACCACATCATCATCCTCCGTCCGTTGCATGATGACCTTCGGCTGCAGCAATAGAGTGGTTTTCGCAAGGTCGGGTAAAGGAAGCTCGGAAGCCTGCCAGAACGGATGGTCATCATCCAATGCCAGGATAAGGAAGGTCTTCAGCGCCCAATAGGGTGACCCCGGAGCGTTGTACTCTTCGGCCATCGCACGGGAAGGGTAGGTGTACCCTACTGTCAAGAAGCCATCCCGGTCGAAAATCGGTTGCTTGAACCACCACCGAAGATTACGTAGAATTATTCCTTTCATCACCCCCCATGGCAAAACTTCAATGTTTGAAAATGCACAAGCACTGTAGAAAGAGACTACAGCAAACCGATAGGTGAGTGAACGTCCGTAAGGAACAAAAGGCCCTTCTTCTGTGAAATAGGTGATATGTTGCTGAGCAAACAATCCAGCCCGCTGGCTGAACCTGTCGGCTCGCTGCCTATCAAGTTGACCCCTGAAATGGCAATACAGAAGAGCATAGTACTGCATGGCAAGTGGATTGTAGTTGTCAAACGGTACAGCGTCGCGGTACCAACCGTCACCTGCATACATGCTCTCAAGTAAATCCAGGTCGGCTGTCATAAGATCAAGATTGAACTCCTTTCGCCCAAGCTGCTCGAAGGCCATGTTTACCAAAACCCTGAAGAACCTCCAGTTATTTGCAGACATAGTATGAGTGTTGATCTGGGACAACCATGCACAAACGTTGTCTTGTTGTATGGATGTCAGTGGTTCCCAGTAGAACTGTGGTGTCAACAGCAATGCCAGGGCGATTGCTGCCATTTCCACCATGCGCTGGTCATAATCCGTGACATCACCCCAGTAATTAGGCCCTTGTGTATCTGTGCCTTCTACAAGCCCTTGTGCATGCAACTGCTCTACCTCCCAGCTGAAGCCACCACTTCTAAGCGGCACCAAGCCCCAGAGCAACCTCGACCATCCCTCCAATAACGCTACTTGTTGGCTGTAATGTGCCGCCTCATTGCCTATGAACAGAAGTGATCCGTGATTTGTTAAAGCGTTCTCACATGGATTGAGAATCATCAGTAAAGCCTGAGCTAAATCCTCTCTTGTAGTAAGTTTTAGATTATGAATAGGAAGGTCATAGGTTTTCATCGTGATTCCTTTCAGTGATTACCAAAATTGTATTGCAGTTCCGAGCAAGGTTCCCAGTGCTTCCATATAGAAGTAATCTCCCCAGATGGTGCATTCATCAATGCCTGCCCCATTGGGTTTCCCATATACGGCATGCAGCAAGATACCATTAGAGTGGGGAATGCTTGCAGATGTGTAGTTTCTGCAAAGTTCCAGCAGCATCGCCAAAGCTTTTGTTCGGTATTCCAATGCTTTCGCATCATGGACTCCAAGCAGTGAGCTGAGCAGCAACAATCCGTTGATGGCGATTGCACACGCCGATGAGTCACGCTCCTCATCACCTTCGGTGAAGATAAGATCCCAGTAGCAGATCAGGTCGTCAGGAAGGTGCGCCAGAAAGTAGTCGGCCAACCGCATTGCATCTTTCAGGCACCCAGTGTCATGGGTATAGGTATAAGCGAGGGCCAATCCGTAGATACCCCATGCCTGGCCTCTTGCCCAACATGAATCATCACTATACCCCTGGGCTGTGACCCCGCGTATTGGGGTTCCGGTTTCGGTATTGAAGTAATAGGTGTGGAATGTGGTATTGTCAGCGCGTATGAGTGTTTTTCTGGATTGTGATAGATGATTGAGAGCTACATCCTTATACACAGCATTTCCTGTGACTTCTGTAGCCCAGAAAAGAAGCGGGAGATTCATAAGGCAATCAATAATTATTCTGCCTCGTTGCTGAGGATCGTCCAAATCACCCCAGGCTTGAATGATACCCGAGGCTTGGGAGTATCGTTCCATCAATAGGTCTGCAGCATCAAGAGCTGTCTGTTTTGCTTCCTCGCTACCGGTAATGAGATAATGTGCCTTGGCTGAGAGGATGTAAAGGAATCCCAAATCATGTGTGCTGGTATTGATGCGTTGCTTAATCCGTTGTTGATAGTCTGGCAGGGTATGTTCGGCCGCAGCCTTGAAGACATCGTCTTTGGTATGTAGATACGACAGCCATAGCATGCCATTGTAAAAGCTGCTTGTCCAATCTGTATTTGCAATTTTTGCATAGACATTATGTGTACTCGCCGGGGCTGGATATCCATCGGAGAAGAAGGCAATATTACTTCGTGTTTTCTCAATGGCATAGTTATAAGCATCCTCCCAGATCTTATGCAAGGTCTGGGAATCAGCAAGATTTTGTTGTTTCACGCTTCAATCCTTTGTTTTGTAGTAGTTTTGAGTTACGTAAAAGGCCAATTTCCTTGTCTTGCGGTCAGCATCAATCAAGCCTTTACGATTGAATCCTTCTTGGTATCGATTGAGCCTACGGACGGCACGGAAATCGTAGAAAATCCAGGGAGTCAGGCCTCTGACATAGTGAGCTTTATCCAGTGTTGCAAACTGTTTCTTGTACAAAGCTTCCTGGTACTCTTCGGTCCACATTGTATTCTTGGTACCATGATTTCCGGCTCTAGCTCCTCCCCCGAACTCAGTGATGATTACCGGCTTGGTGAGCTCCGTATTGTTCAGGATGGTAAGCAGGTCCTCAAAGTTTGGTTCGTACCAACCGTAATACTCGTTGTTTCCTATGACATCCAGATACTCCATCAGGCGGTCTTCAAGCTTTAGCTTGGCAGTGTTCACCAAACATGCGGCGCTTATCAGTCGTGTTGAATCCAAGCTTCTTGCTTGCTTTGCCAAGGACGACATGAACCTGAGTCTGCTGTCAGTATCCGGGTTCTCATTTCCCACCGACCAGATGATAACACTCGCCCGGTTGCGGTCCCGGAGTACCAACTCTGAGAGTTGGTTCTCTGCATCCTGATATGTTTCCTCGTTGGTGAAATTGATTGCCCAGTATACAGGGATTTCCTCCCAAAGCAGAACGCCCAATTCATCGGCTATTTGTGCGAAACGTCTGGTATGCGGGTAGTGTGCCAGACGAAGGAAATTTCCTCCCATCTCCTTCAGGTCAGCAATCGTCGCCCTGATTATTGCCTCATTGGTTGTTTTTCCCAAGTCGATATGGTCCTCGTGAACACTGATCCCTTTCAGGAACAATGATTTACCGTTGAGGAGAATGTCCGTCCCTTGCACTTGGATATCCCTGAACCCAATTCGATCACAAACTCGGTCATCTCCATACAGGATTTCCACTTCATACAATTGGGGATTTTCCAGAGACCAAAGCGTGACATCGGCTTCAAACTCCAAACTGCCTGTCCCTGCCTTGATGGGGATCTCTTTTTCAATATCCAGCTCGGCAATCCTGTAGATCACTGTAGTATCGAGCGGTGTATCAAGGGTTACAGAAGCAAAGATTATGTTGGTGGTTTTTGGCTTCAACTGGGTGTAGAAATTGCGAATGTAGGTTTTAGGAGTCCTGATCAACATAACATCCCGATAGATACCCCCATAATTGAACCAGTCGGTATTATCCATTGGAACGCGATCCTTGCTCCGGGAAGCATCGACTGCGATAATGAGACGATTTTGTTTTTGCAGGTATGAGGTAATATCCATGGAAAATGGAGTTGATGCACCATCATGCATTCCTACCTGCTTACCGTTGAGAAACACATAGGTACGATAGGCGCTTCCCTCGAAATGGAGAAAAACGCGTTCCCCTTCCTGCTCGCTTTTGTAGGTAAAGCCCTTATAGTAGAGTCCCATATTCTCATAGTAATAGAGATCGCTGCGTTCGGTATTCCAGCAACCGGGGACGTTCATCAACGGCCATACATCAAAATCTGCGTCCAAGGGGAGTGGGAGTCCTTTCTCACTCTCAGTTTTCTCCTCAAACCAACGTGCCCTGAGACATGATTCGTAGGGATCAGGAGTAAAGTGGAACTTTCCATTCAAGCTCTCAAGACTCCTTCCTTCAATACTGACCAACTGGTCAGCCTTGACCTTCTGTTCATAACTGCTGCGATAGTCCACTACGTGGATATCCTGATTGAAATTTTCTGCTTGGTCCATGTTTTTACCCCTTCAGCCCTGATGAAGCTACGCCTTGTACGAAGTATTTTTGTCCGAACAAGAAAATAATGAGTACAGGAACTATTGATATCAAAGCGGCTGCCATTTGTGGTCCCCAATATACATACTGTTCCCGTACAAAGTCCGTCATGCCAAGTGGCAGTGTTTTCAGAGATGGTGTTGTAATATAAATCAATGGTGTGAAGAAATCGTTCCAGAAGAATCGAAATGAGAATATAACTTGTGTTACCAATACCGCCTTGCTCATGGGAAGCATGAGCGTGGTAAAAATGGTCCACTCCTTCGCTCCATCGATACGTGCGGCTTCGCAATATGTATCAGGGATGGACATGAAGTACTGCTTGATCAAGAACGTACCAAAAGCAGTGAATGCACCAAGCAGTACCAATGACAAATGAGTGTCATAGAGATTTATGTTCCGGATAATTAAAAATTGGGGAATCATGACTGCCTGCATAGGAATCATCATGGAGGCAAGGTACAACCCAAATATGAAATCTCTTCCTTTCCATCTGAGTTTGGTAAATACATATGCCCCGGTTGTTGCGGTAAAGAGCTGGACGATGACGATGGTTGTGGTAAGCTTGACTGAATTCCAGATATAGCGGGGAAACCGGTCCATCAAGCGTAGGAAGTTGGTGGTGATTACTTTCTCTGGAATGAAACGAAAGGGGAAATTGAACAACTCGCTTTCGTTCTTGAAACTGGAGGAGAGCACGATAATCAAAGGAAAGAGCGTGATGAAAGCTGCTATTGTGAGCAGAATATACACAGAAAGCTTTCCAATCTGTTGTTTTTGTCTATACGATATCATAGTTCACCCACTTTTTTTGTCCATGGCTCTGTAAAAAGGTGACTGCCAGGATGATGATCATCAATATTACAGATTCGGCTGACGCATACCCAAAGCGGAAGAATGTAAATGCATTGAGATAGATGTCGAAGGCAAGTACATTGGTGGAGCCTGCTGGACCACCACCTTGTTGTCCACCAGTCATGATGTATATGTAATCGAAGACTTGGAAGCCTCGGATGATTGCAATCGTAAGTCCGTAGAATAGTATCGGCGAAAGCCCTGGTAGTGTTACATGGAAGAATTGCTTGATCTTTCCAGCTCCATCCATCTCTGCTGCTTCATATTGTGTCCTGCTTATATTTTGTAAGCCACCAATGAAGAGAACCATGTAGTATCCGAAGTTCTGCCAAATTGCAATCGTTATGATCACAGAAAGAGATGACTTGCTGCTTGCCAGCCACTTCGAAGTCGGCAGACCAAGAGAGGCGAGCAATTGGTTCATAAATCCACTCGAGGGTTCGAAAATGAACATGAAAGCCAAACCTACTGCAACCGAGGAGAGAATATTGGGTAGGTATAAGATTCCGCGATAGGTTGAACACCCCTTAAAGTTTCGAGAAAGCAACAAGGCGAAACCAAGCCCAAGACCAATCTGGAAGATTACGGTGATGGTCATAAACTCGAAAGTTACAAGCAGATACGAGAGGAAGTTTTGGTCGGTGAATGCTACCATGTAGTTTTTTAAACCGATAAATCGAAAATTTGGTCCACCTGAGTAGTTTGTGAATGAGAGCGCAATGGCTCCAATCATCGGAGAGAATACAAAGATGAGAAATCCAATGAAGCTGGGTAGAAGAAACGAGAGAATAGTCCCTGTTTTTCTCAGAGAGTGAGTTGTATTCACGAAATGTCTCCAAGCGTCCCCTCCCCCAAACAACTTGGAGGAGAGGCTATCTCACCTGATTTAGTAGGTGGTCTTGATGATATCATTCAGGGTTTTGGTAAACTTGGTCCTGAATTGATCAACGGTCATGTTACCCAAAAGGAAGTCTTCCTGAATGGTGGCGAACTCGGTCTCCACACGGGTACCGTATGGGCTGAAATTGGCGGTGTTGTTTCTTTTTGGCTCAAGGAAATAGTCAATTGAATTTCCTTTTGGCAAATTTTTTGCAATCTCTGCCCTGGCAGCTTCCCCTGGAGCGGCGGGAAGTACGCCATAAGAAGCGGCAACTGCTGCACCTGCGGGGCCGCTCATCCAATTGATGAATTCAAATGCAGCGTCCTTCTTCTTTGAATAAGAAGTGATGCAGTTTCCGGTGGGCAGGCCGACGGTAACGTACTCTTCCTGGTCGCAAGGAAGGCGGGTGATGCCCCAATCCTCAAAATCAAAGGCAAGCAGGCCATCTTTTGCACCAACTACCATTTGGCCTGGGAACCACTCACCAATGAGCAGCATGCCGACGTTGCCATCATAGAATTGCTTGGAGTAGTGCAGTTTAGTAACTTTCATGTCGATCAAGGACCACATGGCACCAACATCCTCGAGTCGCTTGCGCATTTCAAGCTGTTTCACGACATTCTCGATGGAGTCAATCTTCCCGTCAGGGGTTACGATGGAATCACCTGCCTGTCCGGCTTGGAAGAAACCCTGTCCGCCCCAGATATAGATGGTTGAGCCGACAAGTTTGGGATCGGCGGCAGTGATGGCCTTTGAGACTTCCTCGAACTTCTCCCATGTCCATTCTCCCCGTTCGACATAATAGTCAGGGGTGGGTACACCAGCTTTCTTGAATACATTCTTGTTGTAGTAGGTGTAGTACGCACCACCTCTCCAAGGAATGACCACGATATCACCATTGATGACTGAGCTGGATTTGAACGCTTCTACAGCTTCGTTTGGCTTTCCTGTTGCCTTGATATAGGAGTCCAGCGGTTCAAGATAGCCGTTGGCGTACTGACCAAACATGTCCGACTGACGCTTTTCCATGAATGCATCGATGTCTGCCCGACCACTTAACAGGGTGGTAAGCTTGGTCTCATAGTCTGCAGCCGGAAGTATCTGGGCATTGACCTGGATGTGTGAGTGGGTTGCATTAAAGGTATCAATCAAGGCCTTGTGGCTTCCATCATCCCATGTGTAATACGAAATTACCACCGGGCCTTCATCTTTCTTGGAAGCAGCTGATTCTGCTCCCCCTGCAGCAAAGAGTACTCCCGAGCAAAGCAAGGCAAGTACTGTTACAAGCAAATACGTACGTTTTTTCATGTTGGTTCTCCTTTTTTCGAACATAAATTCTATATTCAGCCTTGCATGAGTTTATTTATCTCGCAATTTTGAAAGGCCGAAATCTTTTAGAAAAACGAAGATATGAATTTTGAAAAGCAGAAATAATATTATTTTGTGGAGATTGAGGCTTTCCGATGTTACACTTTTCTCCAAAGGATTCTCTCAACATGCGCATATTTGGAGCGAACAAGGAGTCACCGTCTCGGTCTTGGGTGTTGAAAATATTCATTCCCATTACATCAATTCTGCTGGCAACCCTGATATTGATGGCAGTGGTGTTTTCTTCGTTATTCACCGACGTTGCCCAGACTCTTATCGTTGACGACTTTTTGGCATCTCTGAAAATGGTCAGTACGTACTACCGTCAGATGAGATTCACCACGGTTCCCATCATCGACGATCTCTATGATTCGCCGGAGATTCAAAATTACCTGTTGCAGAATCTTCCACGGGATCAGGCCACCATCGGTGTGTACGCTAAATTGGATAGTACCGTTGCAAGGAATTCATACATACATTCTATCTACTTGTACAATCGTGAGTATGGATTCTATTCTAGTCTTAATGGTTTGGAGTCCCCCCAACAGCTTAGTGATTCCACGCTTCTGGCTTTTCTTGATCAACAACCCAGAAATATGCGGCTCTATCAGCGTCAATCAGTTTTTACCAATAAAACGATTCCTCTCTCTCTGCCCAAGGAACAGAATGTACCGACAAATCTCTATACGATTTGTAACAACAGTTATGATGAGAATGGCCAACTCAATTCCGGAATCATCATGAACCTATCCGAAACAATGGCACGCAACTTACTGGCCAGCGATGATATGGACACATTGAAAAACTTCTACATGATTGATGAAGACTATTATATCATCAGTCATCCTGATCCAAGTCTATTCGGCACTCGGGCTATCAACCAACCGTTACTTGGACAAATAGCCCTTTTTGAGGAAGCAAAAGGTTCGAGAATTATTTCAGATAAAACCGATGAGCAGTACCTGGCCTGTTGGTATGACGTGAAGGAGATGAACTGGAGGCTGATTTATATATTACCAATGTCATATATCCAGGAGCCGTTGGTTCGGCTCAGGTGGAATTTGGTATTGGTTTTATTGGGATTATCATCGCTTGCATCGCTGCTGTTGGTTTGGGAATCAAAGCGTGTGAACAATCAGCTGACGCGAGAGAATCGATTTGTCGATTTTCTCAAAGGTAATGCAGGTACTGATATTGTACCGATGTATGCGGGTAGCTCCTTCTTTATTGCTCTCATCCATCGCCAGAGTTGCAACCCTGCAACTCCATTGCTCGTCCGACAGCGATTTTTTGATTTGGTTTCTGAACATTTGCATATTGATACAAGGCGCTCTTTCTTTTTGCCGGTCGAGCATGATCTGTACGTATACATGACTACGTTGAAACAGAAAAATATAGTTTCCCAGTTCAAAAAGCTACGTATCAGTGTGTATGACGAAGCTTTTGAGCATCTTTCTGTGTTCTACTCCGAGGAAGTGGTAGGATTGGAAGACCTGCCGCAATGCTTTGATTGCATGAGAAAAAATCTGCTGTCTCAGATATTGGAAGAAGTTGGATTTGTTCGTCCAGTTGGGCATAATCAGAGCAAAGAAGTAAACTTCTTTCTTGCTGAAACCGCTGATATTGGGAAGGCTTTGATGCAGAAGTCAACCGACTTGTATGAGAAAGCGGTACATACCATGATTTCCAATCTCCGGACTCAAGAGGACTATGATCTTTTCTGCTCCATGAAACACTACTTGAGTTATTCCATCGCCGGTCTTATTGGTGATGTATTCAAAGCAACCGAACGTATGACTGTTCAAGAATGGAAGCACTCTGTGTTGTATAGTCGCAATTATGAGGAGCTGAGTATGAGCTTGCTTAAGATTTCGGAAATTTTGGAAGAATATAGGCATCAGTATTCAAAACGCCACACAATCGAGTTGGTGGAACAAATCAAGCAATTGGTCAAGGAGTATCTATCCAATGTAAATCTGAGTTCCAACTTGATTGCTGACAAGATAGAATTGTCACTTGGATATACTCGTAGTATCTTTAAAAGTGAAGAGGGTATATCCCTGAACGAGTATATTGGCGTGAAACGTATAGAAGAGGCGTGTACGCTCCTGGTTTCAACCAAGCAATCAATCAATATGATCCGGGAGACTCTCGGGTTCAGCAATACGTCCTATTTCTGTACATACTTCAAAAAAATCAAGGGTGTCTCTCCTTCCGAGTATCGAAGAAAGGAGAGAATGTAGGATTGCCTATCAGAAACTGATAAGCAATCCATCTCAAGAAGCTTGCATATGAAGCAAAACATGCACGCTTCCTCTTAGTTTATCAGACATGATTTTACAATCGTTGCATCCCAATAGCAGATGTGCAAAGATGATACAGGCGGTGAAGAGGAACAGTTTGGGATGAATAAGCATGACAACCTTTACAATAAACTCTTTACACAGAAAGTGTTTGAAGTATTGATGGCCAAGAAGGGTCATGCAGTGTATCAAGCACTGGCTGAAGCTGATTTGAAGCAGCCCCATCTATTGAGCAATGGTGAGATTATTCACAATCTCTATACCCGGATGTCCAAGTCTTATCGCAATGAGTACATCTATCAGAATACGTTGCTTAATGCCTTGCTGCTTGGAAAACACAGTGTACGCACTACAGCAGCGTTGAGCCAGGTTCCCGTTGGAAAAGCTGTAGCTGACTTCATCCCCATCAGTGCAAAGCAGAAAAAAGAACCTGTCGCCGATGCAAGTGCACTCTCTCATCAATCAATGTTCAAGTTGCTTCGAAAGCGTGAATACGAGCATATCGTACACTCCTATTTTGGATTCCTCTCGATCGATTACCTTCTCATCGTTTAAAACCTGTGCATTGCCGCAGTAAGCAACACCAATGCTGACGGTGATATAATTTCCATCCATTTCCGAGTCTTTTACTGCAATCCGTAGGTTTTCGGCTATAGAAAACAACTTCTCTTCATCATGCCCATATGCCATTGCAACGAATTCCTCACCGCCATAGCGGTAGAACTGCAATCGAAAGGTCTGCGCGAATTTTATCAGTATTTCACCAAAACGGCTCAAGCATCTATCGCCGGCGGCGTGACCATACTTGTCGTTGAATTCTTTGAAATGATCGATATCAAGCATCAGGACTCCGGTGGGTTTCCTTGACTCAGTCGTCTCAAGATATGCCAGCGTTTCAAACAATTTACGGCATTTGAATCGCCCTGTCAGAACATCTGTCTCCTTTTCAATGATGAGTACACGATTGGTTGGATAATGACCAACCTGAATACCTGGACACAGTGTGGTCAGGTGAGGATGCTCAGAAAAGGTGAGTACAAGATTCAGGTCGATATGCTACGGACACGATTCCTGCACCCCGCAATCGCTATAGGACAAAAATCCATCCCAAGGGATTCTGGTTCAACAAGGAATTTCATGCCCCTGACCCAGGAGTGTTGCAGGTTCCGAAAAGCTGAGAGGAAAGGCAATTGTATTGCTGCTGGATACCGGTCCTCATTCATCACCATGACCGTATGTATGATGACGCAGAAAGAAAGATTTTCCGTAACTGTTTAGTCGCCCCCT
>DJGJ01000003.1 GCA_002432715.1 Sphaerochaeta sp. UBA5849
ACGGTTGTGATTTTGTGTTCTCCGCGCTTGCCGAGAAATTACCAGGCAGGGTACTGCTGAGACCCAAAGCTCAAGAACTACTGCTATACGGCACCGATGATGGAATCATCATCGACCAACTTATTACGGAGGCGCCCAAGTCAGACGGCGAGCCGTATCAGGTACCTTTGGAAAAATTGATCGTTGATTTGTTTGCAAAAAAGAACCTGATGCTCTGTAAAGGTGATTTTCCTTCTGCAATCGAGATGATGTTTTCCAATTACCGCATTGACCAGGTCTCAATGCTGCGGTATGCGCGTAGAAGGAATAAGGTGAAGGATGTGTTTGGATTCCTTAAGGACCAGACAACGATAGAACTACTGGTTCGGCTCTGATAGCAGAGAATGTTCTATAGTGATATACCTCCCGATATTCAATTTTTTGCAAAAGAACTACCTCCTCCAGTATAACATGTGTTATACTTGTACCTAGCAGATGTTATAGTAAGGGAAAAATTATGGAATTCCATCAACAGGTAAAACATGTAAGGACGACCTTGCAATTGAGTCAGAAGCAACTTGCCGACGCATTACATGTGAGTTTTGCAACTATCAATCGGTGGGAAAATGCCAAAGTATTACCAAGCCATCTTGCACAGAGAATGTTCTATGATTTCTGTGAGAGTAATTTCATTCAAGAATCATTCCTGAAGCAGCTCTAATACACGAGTGCTGGTCACATAGTAGTGGAGGATTGAATGGCGCGAGCAGACTTGCTCTACGAATTAATACAACATGGGTTAGCAGGAGAAAAAGCCAGTTTTCGTTTGGCAGCAGAAGCTATTTGTGCTGAGGAACGCGCAAAACAGCATGTGATACTCGCAAAAAAGCTGGAAGAATTATTGGAGCAGGATTCACAGTCCCTTGAAACAAGGGAAGTTGCACCCAAACAGTTTGGCTTAAAAACACTGAATGGAGTTTCTTTGTATCAAGAGATCAACCCAAGCAAGAGTCTCAATCAACTGGTACTTACTGAGACAACAGTCAAAACTTGCACTGAGGTGATAGAGGAGCAGATGCGATCAGAGTTGTTACGCTCATATGGCATTGAACCACGTAATAAAATCCTTCTTTATGGGCCTCCTGGAAATGGAAAAACTTCGCTTGCCGAGGCGATTGCCAATGCTTTGATGGTTCCCTTGTATATGGTTACGTACGATACTCTCATCGGAGCATATCTCGGCGAGACTGCCTCCAATCTTGCAAAACTATTTCAATACGCGAGAACGAGGCAATGTGTGTTGTTCTTTGATGAGTTCGAGACCCTAGGTAAAGAACGGGGAGACCGTCATGAGACCGGGGAGATCAAACGGGTGGTAAGCTCCCTGCTTATGAATATAGACGCCTTACCCAGTTATGTTGTCGTCATTGCTGCAACCAATCATGAAGCATTGCTTGATATTGCTGCATGGAGAAGATTTCAGGTAAAAATTGAGCTTGGCAAACCATCAGTCGATGATATCCAGTGCTGGCTTTCCTCCTTTGAGAAGAGAATGCGGTTCTCCTTCAACATTCAGCTAGGCAACCTGGCGAAGCGACTGCTCGGAAAAAGCTATGCCGAAGTTGAGGAGTTCGCTCTCTCCATCTATCGCCAATATATCTTGAAAGGTTTTGTCACTGACACCAGGACCCTTACTGAGTTCCGACTTAACCAGGACTCTTCTCTATCCATGCACAAAAATTCATAGATGTAACAGGAGCAAAAAATGGCCGAGAGACCTCTTGTTTTCTTTTCAAAACCAACCGAGATAGAAAAAGATAAACGGCACGGAGGTCCATCGGACTTCGCAATTCCTCCACATAAAAAGCAAATCCAAAGGCTCTCACCACAATTCAAAGTACTTGAAAATGCTTGGAGGAAGAGTAACCAAATACTTACTCATACTCCCAAAGGATTTAACCCGGAATACACTCTTGTATTGGAAACAGCAGGAGACCCTGCCGGATTCGAGACTGCTGTACGGAATCTAGACAAAGAGACGCAAGGCCTGGAATGGCTCTTCGAAACAGTACAGGAGGATGTGGCCAACTCAGATGATTTTTATCGTCTCAACAAGAAAAGACAGCGAGATGATACAAACACAATGACATTCAAGTATTTTTGTGTTGTTACAAACCATCAGGCTCTTAGTGAAATACTTACACTTTGGAAGCGATATAAAAATGGATCAAGCAAGTTCCCACGCGGAAAGACTGGGTTGAAACATGTATTTGATAGTCTTAAAGATATTCACCTTTGGGGAAGCAAGGAACGTTTCGATGAGACAGGGGTCCTCCAGGCTTGGCTAGACGATTTACAAGATCCAGAGGCAACTCAAGTCTTTTGCGAGATTGAACTGTTCTATCGAAGGTCTGAAGAGAAACGAGCACTCGCAGAAACCATAATTACACGCCAAATCAATACAATGGGCGGTAGAATCATATCTGCATCCTGCATTGAACAAATCCATTATCATGCACTATTGGCTTCAATCCCCCGCAGATATGCCGAGCATATCCTAAATAAAGATGAAGTCGCCTTGGTTGATCTGCAAGAGATAATGTTCATCAAGCCTACTGGTCAATCAAGTGTCTCATGCTCAATGGATGGGTTTTCATATCCAACAGAAATGCCACAGCCTAATAATATTCTTGATGAACCGATAGTTGCATTATTTGATGGATTGCCCCAAGAACAACATCCATTCCTCACTGGACTCCTTACAATTGATGACCCCGATGACTATACCGCTGAGTATCAAATCAATGACAGACACCACGGTACGGCCATGGCTTCATTGATTACAAGAGGTGACTTGTTGGATGATAATCAGACGCTTCCTACTCACAAGCTCTATGTTCGTCCTATTATGAAGCCGTACCCAAATGCAGGGCAAACTTCTACTGAGTATGTACCGGAAACAGTGCTGATTGTTGATTCTCTGTATAAAGCGATCTTACGCTTATTTGAGTCTGCACATGGAAGTGTAGCGCCAACTGTGAAGGTAATAAATCTCTCGATTGGTGTCAGCTCAAGAATTTTCTATACTATGGTAAGCCCTCTTGCCAGACTATTGGATTGGTTGAGTTTTTCATACAGAGTTCTCTTCATAGTAAGTGCAGGCAATCATGCTGAGGATCTCTCACTTCCAATCTCATTCGATGCCTTCAAGGAAATACCTATAGGAGAACGAGATACTTTCATAACTCAGTTAATGCGTGAACAATCTCACCTTCATCGACTCTTGTCTCCTGCTGAAAGCATAAATGCACTAACCGTGGGAGCACTCTTCTCCGATAGCTGCAGATGGACGGAGACTGCAAGACATATCCTTCCTTGTTCTGAATCGATGCCAAGCCCAATCAATGCGATTGGACGGGGAATCAACAACGCAGTAAAGCCTGATATACTTCACCGTGGAGGAAGAAATGTGGTAATGGCAAACATGCTTGAGCCCAATACAATGCACTGGAGACGAGGAACCAGCCTAAATCCACCTGGAATTTTAACTGCCAGACCCTTCACCTTGCAAAATGACAACCGAGTTGGATATTCTTTCGGAACAAGTAATGCGACAGCCCTTGTTGCACATCAGGCATCGCAATGTTTTGATGTCCTGGATGCAACATTTCTCAATGACTTCGGTGTCCACATTCCTTCCGAATATGCAGCAGTATTACTAAAAGCCATGCTCGTACATGGAGCTAAGTGGAATGAATCCGCTTCAATTATCTGCAAGTCACTTGGCATATCCGGACGCGGAAATGATATTGTACACAAGTGGTTGGGATTCGGGATTCCCGATTTCGAACGAGTTCAACACTGCGTTAAAAATAGAATCACCCTGATCGGCTTTGGAACACTTTCCCAAGATTCCGCATGTCGGTATGAACTTCCCTTACCTTTTACATTCTCGTTAAGGAGAATGTATCGATGCCTTACCGTCACCTTGGCATCATTAACGCCAATTCATCCTTCATCCCAAAAATATCGCACAGCACAAACATGGTTTAGTTTTGATCCTGCTTTTTCCAAGCTCAATCTTTCAAGGCTTGATGTTGGGGATAAAGCAGTAGTTAGAGGTACGCTGCAACACGAGCGATTTGGAGGGGAGAGCGCAACTACATGGAGTGATTCTGATACATTGGGCATCAAAATCAACTGTAGAACTGACGCCAAACGCAACAATGAGCTCATACCCTATGCGTTGTTTTGCACATTTGAGATAGCTCGACAATTTGATATAGATGTATACCAACGGATAAGCGAACAAATTCGGGTTAAAGAAAAAGTATCAGTAACACCTTGAGTCTTTGAGAGCATTACTACACCTCTGAACAGCTCACACCAGTCTTTGCAGCAAACTCTGCTTGTGTTGTGTTCTCATTCCTTCGAGTAGCTTTGATATCCTGAGGCGTACATATAAAAGTACGCGTAGGCTCTTTCTCGTTACGCAGAATAGCACCAGCTTCCTTAACACTCTCCAACAACAGTTCAAAATTGCTCTCATCCATACCATCCATCATACCTCGCACATTCAGAACTTGCCACCCCTCTTCGGTTCATATCAATGTCCTTTACATTACGTTGGTTCAAGTTGTATTTAATTATTTATATTATTAGTAATTGTTATTCTTCTTGACTTCCCTTTTCAGGCCCCTATACTGGACTTAGGTTGGTACAAAAACAAACAAACCAAGTTTAGGAGTTGTCCATGGACAGTCCTCGAAGAACCAGACTCATCAATTCCTCCCGCATCATTCATCGCCTGTGGATAGAAGATGAACTCAGTAGAGCCGAGCTGGCCTTACGGCCGGGACTGAACCGCTCTTCGGTCTCCAACATCGTAGTCGACCTCATGCAGAGGGGCATCGTCAGGGAGAATGAGACCATAGATCCCGGTCCGAAAGGAGGGAGAAGAGCCATCGGCATCACGCTGAACAAAGAGTACTTCCATGTCATCGGCATCGAAATCCGCTCGGACTCCTATACCGCCCTCTCAGTCGATCTGGAAGGCAACGTACTGTTCTCAGAGACACAACCAAAAGGCTTCACGGCAAAAACCTTCAAAGAGGAAATGCTTTCGTTCATCGAGTCGCTCACCCAACGCTTGGAATATATGGGACGGCACCTGCTTGGAGTGGGAATAGGTTTCTCAGGCATCGTGGATGCTGAGAAGCAGGTGATCATCCGCTCAGTCTCCCTCGATTTCCAACAACCCTTCGACTTCTCTACCGAAATCGCCTCAGCCTTCCCTTTCCCCGTCTTCTTGGAGAACGATGCAAACTGCGGGGCATGGGGGGAGGTCATATTCCAACGCAAGCGCAAGCTTCGCAACTTCCTCTTCGTCCTCATAGAGTTCTGGAAGGCCTATGACGTACAGACCGGCCTGGCAAGGCCGACCGTAGGCCTTGGCTTCGGCTTCGACGGGAAAATCCATCGAGGCAGCAACAACCAAGCCGGTGAATTCAAAAGTGTACTCAACCGAGACAGATACTCTTCCGAACAAGTGGTGGTCGATAGAACCATCTCCGTCACGGAGAACAGGGAGGCACTGCTCGCATACCTGGGAGAGGTGTGCGAGAACCTCGCGTTTCTCATCAACACCCTGGACATCGCACACGTCTTCATCGGCGGGAATGTGGAAACCATCGAGGACATTATGCCTGACATGCTGCGCTCTGCCTTGCGCGCAAATTCACTCGACCACCGTGATGAACGAACGCAGATACAGTTCTCATCCCTCGGCTACCAAGCCGTCTCGTTCGGAGCGGCAGCTCTGGTATTGGATAACGTGTTGATGAACCTGGAACCACTTTCGGACCATGGAACGCAGAAAGTACTTCCCTTGTTTCATCTGCTCGCTTAAGAACACGATTCCTTCCTGTGAAGGATGTTAAAAATTGGAGGATTACTATGAAATTGAAACGGTTGCTGAACTTGGTTTTCATTTCGTTGTTTCTCGCCCCTCTCTTGCTGTTTGCAACAGGGACCAAGGAACAAGCACAGGATGCAGCAGATGGCGTCATAACCTTGTCTGTCTATCACTTCCTCGACCAGACGGATAAAACCACCGCCCCGAATTTCCAGTATCTGGTGGATGTATTCGAGAAGGCCAATCCGAACATCAAGCTCACCTTCGAATACGGCTATGGTGAGGCGTTCCACGACAAGCTGCAGACCATGGCGATGAGCGGCCAGCTGCCCGATATCGTACTGCTCTATCCCGGAGAGAGAACAAGCCAGGTTACCAATGCCGGTCTGGTACAGGACTTGCGTCCGTACCTTGCAGGACACGAGGACGAGTTTGCCGACATGGCCATGCAGGGCCAAGGCAAGAACGGAGAAATCTGGGAACTGCCGGAGGACATCAGCATCACCTCGATCATGTTCACCAACAACCGCCTGCTCAAGCAGCTGGGATTGACGTTTCCCAAGACCTACGAAGAGCTGTTGGCCCAAGGTCCGAAGATCAGGGCGGCCGGCTTGATTCCCATCTCCATCGCCAACAAGGATGCGTGGCCGATGCAGTCCTGCGTAGCAGGCATGCTGGTCGAAAGAGCCTGTGGACTAGAGTGGTTCGACAAGGCAATCGCCGGAGAAGCTCGCTTTGACGACCCCGAATTCGTCTATGCCATGGAGATCATCAAGGAACTCTCTGACAAACAGATGTTCTCACCGGGAACCAACCAACTGGCCTACGGCCAAGGCTTGGACGATTTCGTCCAAGAGAAGGCAGTGTACTTCATCGATGGAGGCTGGACGGTAAACAACATGGTCGGCGAGCTTACCGCCGAGCAGAAAGAGTACATGAGCCTGGAGTCATTCCCCGACATTCCCAAGCAGAAAGGCCAAAGCCTTTCCACCTCGGCTACTGCCGGCCAGGGCTTCGGCATGAACGCAAAGCTCACCAAGGCGGAGTCGGAAGCCGCTTGGAAGTGGATATGGTTCTACTCCGGCCCCGAAGGCTCGGCGATCAGGCAGCGATTCGGAAGGCTTCCCGCCTACAACCTCGCAGAACCCAAGGATGCCGATCCAATGATCCAAAAGCTGGTCGCCTATGCCGGCAAGGTACCCATGGGGTACGTCATGGATTCAGTGCTTGCCGCAGAACCCATTGGAACGTTCAATATCAACCTTCAGAACATGATGTTTGGTACGAAGACGCCCAAGCAGGTCGCAGAAGAACTGGAAGCCATGGTCTCAGCCATCGGTCGGTAACATCGTTAGGAAGGCTCTTTCCCCGATCGGGGTAAGAGCCTTCTTTGGAACACGAGGAGCGTCATGACATTCTCACAACAAAAACGGATGAGTTACTATCTCTTGCTGGCTCCGGGGTTGCTCCTGTTCGCCTCGATCATCATATTTCCCGTATTCTACAGCTTTTCGCTCAGCTTCACCTCCTTTGGAGGCTACGGAAAGCCGGCTTTCATCGGCTTGGAGAACTATGCAAAGATCATCGGCGACGAGGTATTCCAACACTCGCTGAGGAACAACCTCCTGATCGTAGCCGTCTCCGTATTCGGACAGATACCCTTGGGCTTTCTCTTGGCGTACCTGTTGCATCGAAAAATGGTCCATGGCGGCAACTTTTATCAGACCATGATATTTCTGCCCATCACCATCTCCCCTGTCGTGGTCGCCCTGTTATGGAACCAGATCTTCTCCTCCTCGGGAATGGTGGTGGCCATCATCAGGAACCTGACCGGCCAAAGCCAGTATGTGATGAAGATTTTCGAGAACAAGCAGATGGCCATCTATCCAATCCTGTTTGTCCTTTTGTGGATGCATACCGGTACGTACATGATCATCTTCTATGCAAACCTGCAGAAAATGACGCCTTCGCTGCTCGAAGCAGCACAAATAGACGGAGCCAGCGAATCGCAGATGCTGGGTAGAATCATTCTTCCCAGCATGGTGGGAACCATTGCAACCACTGCGATATTTGCAATCTCAGGCAGCCTGAAGGCCTTCGACCTCATCTATTCCATGACCGGCGGCGGTCCGGCACACTTCACCGAGGTGATCGCCATCTACATGTATGTCAACACCTTCAAGTACTACAAATACGGCTTCGGCAGTGCCGCCTCGATGATCATCGTCCTTTTGGCTGTCGGCCTGATACTCATCCTGCAATACATCAGCAGGAAGTTCGAACGTCGGTTCGAGTAGGAACAGCTATGAAGAAAACCATTACCCTGGGAAAAGTCCTCGCCTACCTGCTTATGATCACGTTCACCCTGCTGACGATCATCCCGTTGACGTGGATGATCCTCAGCGCCTTCAAGCCGCATGCCCTCATCGTACGCCATCCGCTCGCTCCGCCCATGACCTGGTATGTACAGAATTTCGTCCTTGCCTGGACACAAGGGCATTTGGGCATCTACTTTGTCAACAGCATCATATACTCGCTGACCGCCACGTTCTGTACCGTACTCTTTGCCATGAGCAGCGGCTATGCCCTCTCCAAGTTTCACTACAAGAGCAGCCGCTTCGTCTCCCTGCTCTATACCCTGGGTCTGCTCATCACCGTACACTCGGTCATCGTACCGTTGTTCATCATGGAGACGAAGCTGGGCCTGTCGAATACACGGCTGGGAGTAATCCTCCCCTATATTGCATTCGGACTTCCTTTCCAGGTATTCCTGGCCACCACGTACATCAAAGGAATTCCCGATGCCATGCAGGAGTCGGCCATCATCGATGGGGCGAATTACATTCAGATATTCCTGCGGATCATCACTCCGGTCGCCACTCCCATCATCTCCACCATGTTCATCTACACGTTCCTGGGGAACTGGAACGAGTTCATTCTTGTCCTGACGCTGACCAGCGACCTTACCGTACGATCGCTGCCGGTCGGGATCAACAGCTTTGCGGGAGGCATGTCCCGCGACTACGGCCTGCAGTTTGCTGCGCTGGTCATCGGTACGGTACCGATGATCATCTTCTACCTGATATTCAAAGACAAAATAGCCCAAGGCTTCGCCGCCGGGGCATTAAAGGAATAGTACCATTCAAATGACAGAAACGCTCCCTCTCATTCCCTATCCTTCAGGTGCCGTTGCAATGCTCAGTGGCTCATTCTCACCACCATCTCAGCTGTCCGTCGTTGCTGACCCGTACTTTGACACCTCTCAGGTTTTATTCTACGTCAGAGAGTATCTTGGCATGGAGGTGCAAGAGGGTGAACAATCACCAAACCTGATCATTGCCAAGGCTGTAGATGCTATGGACGAGCAAGCCTATCGCTTGGAGGTTTTCGACCAAGGATGCAAGATCGAGGCAAAGAGCTTGCAAGGGGTCTTCTACGCAGTGCAGACACTGCGTCAGCTCTTGCTTGCCTATCCTTCAGCCATTCCCTGCTGCCGCATCGAGGACAAGCCCGCCCTCCGGTGGAGGGCTTTCATGCTGGACACAGCAAGGTCCTTCTGTCCTGTGGGGGAGGTAAAGAGAATCATCGACATCATTGCCTCGTTCAAGATGAATGTCCTGCACCTCCATCTCAGTGACGACCAGGGCTGGAGAATCGCCTCCGAAAACTACCCGAAGTTGGGAGAGGAAGAGTCCGGTCGGTATTCGAAACTAGAGATTTGGGACTTGGTAGCGTATGCACAAAACCGCCATATCATGATCGTCCCTGAGATCGACATGCCGGGCCACTTCACCGCAGCCCTTGCTTCCTATCCGAACCTCAGCTGTACAGGAGGACCGTTCACAATACCAAAAGGTGAGGGTATTTTTTCCGACATCCTGTGTGCGGGAAAGGACGAAGCACTCTCCTTCGTGAAGCACCTCATCGAGGAGACAGTTTCTCTCTTCCCTGCCCCGTACATCCATCTGGGAGGTGATGAGATTCCCCTGGACCGCTGGGTCGACTGTCCCGATTGCCAGAAGAGAAGGAAAGCATTGGGTTTATCCGACGAGAAAGCCTTGCTTCGATGGTTCTGCAACGAGATGACTTCGTATGCAAGAAGCTTGGGAAAGCAGGTAATCCTCTACAATGACTATGTGGACCAAGCGTACGATGAGACGATTATCACCCAGGTGTGGAACCCGTTGCTGGAGATGACAAAGTCGGCGCATCAGATAATCATGAGCGATTATTTCCACACGTACCTGGATATGGACCATACGCTGCTTCCCCTCCCGGTGGTCTATCGCTACGGCAAGCAGCTGCAGACACAGAAGTACTCCTCCCTGCTCGGTGCAGAGTTCATGCTCTGGACCGAGCATATTGCAACCAAAGAACAGCGGGACCTGCACCTGCTGCCGCGCCTGGTTGCCGGCGCTGAGTCCTTTTGGACAGAGCATGAGCAGCATGACTATCATAGGTTCGTGAACACGTTTGCTAAGTATGGTTCTGCATATCTTCCCTCTGATGCACATATCACACCCAAGAAGCTATGGAATACTTTTTTCATCGTCTCTGCACTAGCGCGGTACAAGCGCAGATGCAGAGTGAAGAAAAACAGCAGGAAGGCTGGTATTATGCTTTCATAGCGTGAAGGATGTATTGGATTATACCCATAAAAACTTTCTTTACTTACGTAGTTTTACTGGGCATACTCTTATCAAGAGGTTCATGTTCATGCTTGATCGACCATTGTATTATGAGAAGATTAGACCCTTCATCAACAAACCCTTCATTAAAGTGATCACAGGGATACGTCGATGCGGGAAATCGACCATGATGCTGCTGATACAACAGCTTTTGAAGGAAGAAGGAGTTGCGAGCAAACAGATCATCTCCATCAACTTTGAGAGCATGAAGTACTACGATTTGCGTACTTCACTTGCTTTATATACCTACGTGTCTGACCTCCTAAAAACAATGGAGAGCCCTGCATATGTGTTCTTCGACGAAATCCAAATCGTAGAGAAGTGGGAAGAAGCAGTAAACTCCTTGTTCCTCGATTTCCAGATAGATATGTACATCACCATTTCCAACTCACAGCTGCTTTCATCCGAACTCTCTACCTTGCTCACCGGCCGCTTCATTCACATCGAAATGCAGGTATTGTCTTTTACAGAGATGCTGGGGTTCAGATCGGACCAACAAGAAACCCAAGAAAACCTGCTTTGGCTCTATATAAGGAGAGGAGGTTTTCCTGCCGTCCATCTGACTGACAATTACGATGAGAAAGCAACGTACATGATTATTCATGACATCTTCGATTCAATCGTCCTGCGTGATGTAGTTCAACGATACAAGATACGGGATGTTGAGCTGCTGCGAAGAATTCTGAACTTTATCGCTGATTCGGTAGGAAGTACCATTTCTGCAAAACGCATAGCTGATTATTTCACACCCGTCGATCCAGCCACGGTCTATGCATATCTGGAAGCACTGCAGTGCTCGTATTTGATCACAAAAGTGAATCGATTTGACATCAAACAGAAACGTGTACTCAAGACACAGTCAAAGTACTATCTAGCGGATTCCGGCCTTCAACATGCTCTTTGTGAAGGGAAAGCTTCCGACATTTCCGGTATTTTGGAAAACATCGTATACAGTGAGTTGGTCAGACGGGGATACAAGGTTTACATTGGTAAGATGGGCTCCCAGGAAGTCGACTTCATTGCAGAGCAAGCCCCGAAGAAACTCTATGTGCAAGTTGCCTTCAAACTGGAAAGTGAAGAAACTGTACAAAGGGAGTTCTCCCCACTGCTTTATATCCGGGACTCCTACCCTAAATTTGTGGTGACGATGGATTCTCACTTCCAGGACACCATTGAGGGGGTGCGGCATATAGGGTTGTACCAGTTTCTTACTGATGAGCATCTGTATTGATACTACTTGACTTGTTGGTTAACCACTATTTGTTCCAATTTCTTATGCTTTCTGCTATACTTTTGCGTACGGAGGTTGGAGCATGCTTAGCAGAGTGTATCTTGATAATTTCAAGTCTCTTATAGATTTTTCATTTCCGCCCCAAAAGGATCTCCAAGGTATTCCAGCTTTCTCATGCCTTGTTGGACTGAATGGTTGCGGTAAATCCACAATCCTGCAGGCATTCGATTTTCTTGCTCAGCTTCCCCAAGGACGCATAGATTCCTGGCTTGAAACGCGTGGTTGGAAACACGAAGAGCTTACCAGCAAATTTACCAAGAAAACCACCATTACATTCAGCATCTCTTTATTGCATCAAGGGAAATCAGTAGTTTGGAGCGGGACATACAACAAGCAAACCATCCGATGCACCCAAGAAAAGGTGACAGAAGATGGCAAAACCATCTTTTTGGTTCAAGACGGTAAATTGAACATAGTAAGCCCGACAGAAATCTCTACGCTTCCCGTAAAAGACCTGCTCTATCAAGGGTCCATTCTCAGTGTGTATAAGTTTGATGTACGGAAGGTTCCCGCCATCGGTGCCATTCTGGATTTTTCTCAAGGAATGAAGTCTTTGGAGCTCCTCAATCCTCAATTGATTAAAACCCGCAGTAGAGCAGCAGCTGACGTGGGTATCGGGGGAGAAAAGCTTACTGCCTTCTTCCATGGGCTTTCACCCGAGCAAAAGAAAACAATCCTTACGCAACTGCAGGAATTTTACCCACAGGTGACATCCATTCTCTCATCCTCCCTCAGGGCAGGTTGGAAGACCATCACAGTAAGTGAATCATTCGATACCGGCAACAAGAACCGACTGGAAACCGAAACAACGCATCTCAATGATGGAATGTTGAGAATCCTGACCATCATCACACAGATGCAAACAAGCCATACATGCCTATTGCTTGATGAAATCGAAAATGGAATCAACCCGGAATTGGTTGAACGCTTGATGGATTATTTGGTAAGCAGCAACAAACAGGTGATTGTCACTACACACAGCCCCATGGTTCTCAACTATCTGGATGACCAAGTGGCCAAGGATGGCGTTTTCCTTGTCTATCGCAATGCAGCCGGATATACCCGCTGTGGTCGTTATTTCCAAAGCAATCGAACCAGGGAAAAACTCAGGTTGCTAGGTCCTGGAGAAGTGTTTGTCGATACAACCATGCAAGAGGTGTCTTCGGATTTGGAGCATGAGCTCACATGAAATTCCTCCTATCAGGTGAAGGCCCCACTGATATCGGTACGAGAGCACAAGACAACACATTTCTGCATGGTCCCATGACATGCTTTATAGACATCCTTGCAACCCCAATTCTAGGATACTCTCCTCGTGACATTGAGGGGGAGCATGAAGATATTCTTGTGTTTTGCAGTAAACAGGAACTATTGGATCGAAGAAAACCATCAGTGATCAAATTGGCTGGTAAAAAATTCGGAAAGAATAGAAGCTTCTTCACAGCAAACGCCCAAGTATTCGGCAGTATGGCAAAGCAAAGAATGCAAGAAGATGGATGCCCCTATATTGCTGTTCTCTTTCGTGATGGGGATGGTTCTCGGTCGAAAGATGAATGGCAGGAAAAATGGGATTCCATCGTACGTGGATTTGCATTGGAAGATTACAATTTTGGCGTACCCATGGTTCCTAGGCCAAAGTCTGAAGCATGGTTGCTTCAAGCACATAGAGACCACGAAAATCCATCTGAAACCTATGAAACAAGAACGGGAAACAGAGCAAGTTCTTTCGACATGAAAGCGCAGTTGGAGTTGCTCATCAAAAGCCATCCATCACGGGAATATCTTGTGCAGTTGATCGATGATGGAATCATCAGAGTCGAAAACATCTCAGCTCAGTGTTCAAGTTACCATGCCTTCCGAGACGCCCTTGTTCATGCATTGTCAAAAGCGCTTAAAAGCAGCTGAACGTGTTCCCATACAGGTTTGCTACATCTTCGGACTATTGAACTCCGGCACCAGCTCATGCAGGAGCTTGAGCATCTCCTGCGGGCTTCC
>DJGJ01000060.1 GCA_002432715.1 Sphaerochaeta sp. UBA5849
AACCTGAGCTCCATGCTCTTCAAACATCGAAGCAGCCGCTTTCAGTGTACCACCGGTTGCGATCAGGTCATCCACCAACAGGACGCGGCTGCCCTTGTGGATATCCACTTCCTGGACACAGACCACATCACAGCCATACTCAAGCTCAAAACTCTTGGTGAAGACCTTGTTGGGGAGCTTTCCCATCTTGCGCACCAATATGAGGGGTAGCCCAAGCCGCTGGGCAAGCGGAGCGGCAAAGATGAACCCCCGAGCCTCTATAGCTGCAATTGCATCAATCTCGCGGCCCTCGCACAAAACCTCCATCCGGTCGATGCAATACTGAAAAGCTTCAGGCACAGCAAGAATACCGGTGATATCATAATAGAGGACTCCCTGCTTGGGGAAATCGGGTACCTTTCGAATTACACTGTCCAGATTGTAATGTGCGTTCATAGGGCCTCTTTTCAACAATAGTGTTTTTTGAATGCTGTCACCCGAGCACTAGCAGACTCGGAGAACTCAGATCGCATGCCATCGGCCAGATAGCGGTATGCCAAGGCCGCTATCATGGCTCCGTTGTCGGTACACAGCTTGAGGGAGGGAAAGGAAACTTCATAACCGCCTTGCTTGAGTGCTTCCAGCTCCTGCCTCAAATAACTGTTTGCTGCAACGCCGCCCCCGGCACTCAGCCGTTTCAAATCGGTCTCTTCCAATGCGGACTTGACCCGCTTGACAAGCATGTTCACGGCAGCCCGTTGAAAGGAAGCGGCGATATTTTCAGGACTCTTTTCACTTTTGCCGTCCCAAAACTTATCCAGTTGGTTGATTGCTGCGGTTTTCAATCCGCTATAGGAAATATCATACGGGTGATCCTTCGAATGCAAGGTCGGACCCGGAAAAAGAAAGGCAAGCGGATTGCCCTTCCTCGCAAGGCGATCAATGGCTACACCGCCGGGATATCCGAATCTGTAGTGCTTGGCGACCTTGTCAAAGGCTTCCCCGATTGCATCATCAATGGTGGTTCCCAGAACCTCGATTGAATCATAGCCATCAACCCGGCATATGACTGTATGCCCGCCGCTTACCAAGAGGCCGAGGTAGGGATACTCAAGCGGGTGCTCAATCTGTGATGCATGGAGGTGTGCACGAATATGGTCTATGGTGATGAACGGTACATCCAGGGAGGCTGCAAATCCCTTCGCGAAACTCAAGCCGACTAAAAGAGAACCCAACAAGCCGGGTCGGTTGGTCACTGCAACCGCATCGACATCATGCGGTTGGAGGTCGGCTTTCTGAAGCGCCGTCTGGACGACGGTACTGATCCACTGGGTATGCAGGCGTGAAGCAAGCTCGGGGACCACTCCTTCGTACGGTTTATGAAGTTCTATCTGGGTGGCTATGATGTTGCTCAGGACGGTGCGTCCGTCCTCTACGACAGCTGCAGAACATTCATCACAGGATGTCTCAATCCCCAGTACTTTCATACAGGGTCATCCTCATCGTCATCATCAAATTCATCCAAAAAGTCATCATCAAGAAAATCGAAATCTTCTTCGTCGAAAGCGAATTCATCCTCGCTTACCAGCGGTGCGATGTCACTCAGTTGCAGTCCATACTCCAATGCGTCAGGGAACATGTCCAGCAGGAACTGGGCAACATCAGGCTGCCAGCTCAATCCCACCTTGGTTCCAACACCATGTTTTTCACTATTCAGCAAAACAACCACCTCCTGGGCGACAGCATGGCTGAACAACGTTTGTGTTTTCAATGCACTCCCTCTTCTCACTTAAGCGTACTAGACAAAAGCCTCAAAGGTCAAGGCAAGACAGTGGATCTGACATTTACAGAAATACCATCTTTACCTTCTTCCCTCTTTCGGGTAAAATGCACCTGTTTTATGTATCCGGCCAAAATAGCTCAGGGGTAGAGCAGCTCACTCGTAATGAGCAGGTCAAGGGTTCAATTCCCTTTTTTGGCTCTGACGGTTCCTTCGGGAACCGTTTTTTCTTGCCCGCATACAGAAAACCCGGGCCGAAGCCCGGGAATCAATACAAGTGAAATTCGCTTACTTGGCCTTCTTTGCGGCAATGGATGCCTGGGCAGCCGCGAGACGGGCGATGGGAACGCGGAACGGAGAGCAGGAAACATAATCCAGACCGACCTTGTCGCAGAATGCGATGGTCTTGGGATCACCACCATGCTCACCGCAGATACCCAGCTTGATGTTCGGATTGGTTGAGCGACCAAGCTTGGCAGCCATGTCCACGAGCTTGCCTACACCAGCGATATCGATGGTTGCAAACGGGTCGTAGTCGTAGAACTGCTTGTCTGTATCATTCACATAGTGACCGAGGAAGGAAGCTGCATCGTCACGACTGAAACCACAGGTCATCTGGGTCAAGTCGTTTGTGCCGAAACTGAAGAATTCAGCCTCGCGGGCGATTTCATCAGCGGTGATGGCAGCCCTGGGAACCTCGATCATCGTTCCAATCTTGTAATGCACCTTCATGCCCTGCTCATTGAAAATCTTCTCAATGACCTCCAGTGCATGTTTCTTGCAGAAAACGAACTCCTTGTAGTTGCCTACCAAGGGAACCATGATCTCAGGAAGGACATCGACACCCTTGCGCTTGACGTTGATCGCAGCCTCGATGATTGCCCTCACCTGCATCCTGAGAATCTCGGGATAGACAATCGCAAGACGGCAGCCACGGAAACCGAGCATCGGATTGAATTCATGCAACGCTGCGGACTTTTGAGCCACCTCCTCTACAGTCAGCCCCATCTGCAACGCCAGTTCATGGCGGCTGGTGTGGTCGTTGGGAAGGAACTCGTGAAGCGGCGGATCAAGCAGACGGATGGTGGCGGGTCTGCCCTCAAGTGCGAGGAAAATCGCCTCAAAGTCCCCTCTCTGCATCGGAAGCAGTTCTGCAAGAGCTTTCTCGCGTTCAACCTGATTGTTGGCAAGAATCATCTTGCGAATCGACATGATGCGGTTTCCACCAAAGAACATATGCTCGGTTCTGCACAGACCGATTCCTTCGGCACCGAAAGCGACAGCCATCTCGGTATCGTGGGGAGTGTCTGCATTGGTGTAAACACCAAGCCTCTTAAGCTCCTGGACAAATCCCATGAAGGTCTTGTAGTTGTGGAAAAGATTGGATTCGCTCTCCTTCATATGGCCGCTGAGCACTTGAACGATTTCCGATGAACGCACAGGAATCTTGGTTCCATATACTGCACCGGTGAAACCGTCGATGGACATATAATCGCCCTCGCTCAGGATTGCACCATTGACCTCAAGGCTCTTCTTCGCCTCATTGATGTGAATCTCACCTGCACCACTGACGCACGGACAACCCATGCCACGGGCGACAACCGCTGCGTGACTGGTCATGCCGCCACGGCAGGTAACCACGCCTTTGGCAACAGCCATGCCGCCGATGTCTTCAGGGCTGGTTTCTGCACGAACCAAAATAACATCCTTGCCCTGGGCCGCCATCTCCTCGGCTTTGTCTGCAGTAAAATAAATCTGACCGCAGGCTCCACCGGGGGATGCATTCAAGCCGCGGGTCAATTCATTCAAGGAATTGTCCCGGATGTATTTGGCATCGAGAATCGGTGCGAACAGCTTGCCGAACTCGCCTGCAGGAACTCTTGCCACTGCAGTTTCCTTGTCGATCAAGCCCTCTTCCACCATCTCAACCTGAGAGCGAAGCCAGCTGAAAATCGTGCGTTTGCCATTTCTGGTCTGCAGCATGTACAGCTTGCCTTCCTGGATGGTGAATTCGATGTCCTGCATGTCCTTGTAATGCTTTTCCAGAATGGAACGGATGCCCACCAACTGGTCATACACCTCAGCGTTGACCGCACGCAAGGTCTCAATGGACTGCGGAGTACGGATACCGGCAACAACGTCTTCACCCTGGGCATTCATCAGATACTCGCCGTAGAACTGGTTTTCACCGGTGGAGGGGTCGCGGGTGAATGCAACACCGGTACCGCTGGTTTCGCCCATGTTGCCGAACACCATGCTCTGGATGTTGACCGCCGTCCCAAGCAAGCCGCGGATGTCATTCATCTGTCGGTACTTGATGGCACGATCGTTGTTCCAGGACTTGAATACGGCGTTGATGCTTTTGAAGAGCTGGTCGATCGGGTCAACGGGAAACTCTTCACCGGTATAGCGCTTGTACAGGCGCTGATAGCGGGCGATGACTTCCTGCAGATCCTTGCTGTCAAGTTCGGTGTCGAGGCTCTTTCCCTTGGAATCCTTTACGTCCTGGAGGGCGCTCTCAAACTCGTGGTGGGGAACACCCATCACCACCTCGCCGAACATTTGCATGAAACGGCGGTAGCTGTCCCAGGCAAAGCGTTCGTTTTTGGTCTTGGCGATCAAGGCCTTGACGCTGGTGGGGTTGAGCCCCAGATTGAGGATGGTATCCATCATGCCGGGCATCGACTGTGCTGCTCCACTGCGAACCGATACGAGCAAGGGATTCTCATTATCCCCGAGCTTTGCCCCCATCAAGGATTCAAGCTTGGCAAGGTTCTCAAGCACCTGATCCCTCAGGCCTTGGGGATAGGCTCCATCATGGGAACTATAATACGCACACGCTTCAGTGCTGATTGTAAAGCCCGGAGGCACGGGAAGACCAATACTGGTCATATCGGCGAGGTTTGCACCTTTACCGCCGAGCAGCTCTTTCATTTGAGCCGTCCCTTCTGCCTTGCCGGAGCCGAAAAAATAGACATACTTGGTTTTTTTCTCTGCCATACCTGACTCCTGTTCATTCTCTATGTTTGACGAGCAAATCCTACCTGTTCAAAGCTGTGCTGTCAATCAAATCGGGAGGTAAAACAATAATTATAGGTATATCAAGTCCTTATTAGATAAATATTTGTTCAATTATTTTTGGAACAATATTCCAATTTTCCTGAATACAAGACAGCGTCTTCAAGAAGCAGGCATCCCCAAGATTTACTGCCTTTTGCAAGTTTTTTCCTACAATTCATGGATTACTAAGTTTCTTCGCCATGAACCAATAGATTCCGCAACTTTTGCAACAAACAGCAACAAAAAAACCCGCTCTCATCCCAAAGGATTTGAACGGGCTTCTCGGGCTTTTCAAAAATCAGGGCTGCTTGCCGATATAGGCAAGAATGCCTCCATCCACATAGAGTACATGTCCATTGACGAAGTCACTTGCCTTCGAAGCGAGGAAGAGAGCGGGGCCCTCTAGGTCCTCGGTGTTCCCCCAGCGTTCGGCCGGAGTCTTGGCAACGATGAACGAGTCGAACGGATGGCGGCTGCCATCCGGCTGTCTCTCCCTCAGTGGAGCGGTCTGGGGTGTGGCAATGTAGCCGGGCCCGATGCCGTTGCACTGGATGTTGTACTTGCCGTATTCGCTGGCGATGTTGCGGGTCAGCATCTTCAGCCCACCCTTTGCAGCTGCATACGCACTGACCGTCTCGCGTCCCAGTTCGCTCATCATCGAACAGATATTGATGATTTTACCGCTTTTGCGTTCCATCATCGAAGGAAGGACGGCCTTGGAGACGATGAACGGAGCGGTAAGGTCGATATCGATGACCTTGCGCCAATCGCTTGCTGCCATCTCGTGCATCGGGATGCGCTTGATGATGCCGGCGTTGTTGACCAGGATGTCGACAGGCCCCAGATCCTTGACGATCTGCTCATTGGTCCTGATTACTGCATCCTCATCGGTTACGTCGCACACATAGCCTTTTGCATCGATTCCTGCCTGCTTGTAGGCATCGAGTCCCTTGTCAACCAGTTCCTGATTGATGTCATTGAATGCAATCTTTGCTCCAGCCTGCGCATACACACCGGCGATTGCAAACCCAATCCCATAACTGGCTCCGGTAATCCAGGCCACCTTTCCCTTCAGGGAGAACATATCCTGCACTTTTGTCATATTGTTTACCTCAACTCCTCGGTAGCTACCCAATCCATATCCGTATAGGTGCGATTCTCACCGCACATCGACCAAATGAAAGTATAGTTGCTTGTACCCACGCCGCTGTGGATCGACCACGACGGGTTGATCACGGCTTCCTCATTGCCCACTGCAATGTGACGAGTCTCGGTGGGTTCCCCAAAGAAGTGGAACAGTGTCTGTTTCTCCTTGATGTCAAAGTAGAAGTACACTTCCATGCGCCTCTCGTGGGTATGGGCGGGCATCGTGTTCCATACACTTCCCTCTTCAAGCTGGGTCAAACCCATCGACAACTGGCAGGTATCGAGTACATCGGGGTGGATGTACTGATTGATCGTGCGCTTGTTGCTGTCCGCTGTACTGCCTGCAGGCACATGCTTTGCATCGGCGAACACAATATGCTTGGCCGGGAAAGCTCGGTGGGCCGGGGTGCAGCTCATATAGAACTTCGCCGGGTTCTTTGCGTCCTTGCTTGCCAGAGTCACTTCCTTGGTCCCCATGGGAAGGTACAAACCGTCGAAGTGAACCAGGTTGTAGGTCACTCCATTCGCCTCCACCACGCCATCACCACCGATATTGATGATTCCTAGTTCCCGACGCTCCAAGAAATAATCCACGCCGAAATCCTTCATCGGGTCGATGTTCTTAGCGAGGTCGAGCTTTCCAGTTACAGGCATGGCCCCCAAGGTGACAATCCGGTCGATGTGCGAATAGACCGCACTCACATCGTCGGCCTTGAAGATGTTCTGCACCAAGAACTCCTTGCGAAGCTCCTCGGTGGTCATGTGCTTGAACGCCTCTTTTCCTGTTGAATAACGAATGTCCATGTAATTCCTCCTATTCTGAAAGGCAATCCGGCCGCGATAAGGACAGAACCCTGTCCAGGTACGACCCGATAGTTTGTGCATCGCTGAAATACGAACCCAAATCCGATTGCAATATATGCCGCATACGACGAATCCCGCCGAACAAGTGATAGGTTATCACCCCTTCCACCTGATCATACTGCTGTGTCTCCAATAACGAAAGCAATACAGCATGTTCCTGTATAATTTCTTTGAAATTATGCATTTCTACGATATCGAGCATGCGAAACCGGGTGTAGTACACTTCGGAATCCTGGATGGCATCCCAAAACAAGGGAAAGCCTGCTTCATCAAACCATGTTTGGTGGAGTGCTGAATCCAATGCATAGAAAGCCGAAGGCTCAAACTGGTCGCTTGCAAGCAGGATTTCTTGATTACGCAGACAATGATGGCAGCGTTCCAAGGCAAACGGGTCTGCTTGTTGAGAAAAGTCAATGAGAACCTTGGTCTCCAATATCGTGCGCATCAGGATGGTCTGATAGATGTGCGAGAATTTCAACAAGGTGGCACGCACCCCTTTGTAGGGTACAAATTCCAACAGGCCTGCATCGCAAAGCCGCTCAAGCGCGACATGGACCGGAGTCCTGCTGGCCTCAAACCGCTCACAGATGTCCTGTTCCCGCATCAACTGGCCGGGTACGATGGTCAGAGCCAGGATTTCCTTGCGTAACGAGGCATAGACATGGTTTGCAGTATCCTTGGCTCGCATGGCATACCTCCTTTTTGTATACAAATATAGTAATTTGCATACAAATTATCTGTTTGCATACTACCATGCAGACAAAGGCCTGTCAACACGAAAAAACCGAGCATTCAAGTTGCCCGGCTTTTTCTATCTATATGAATACACCCTGCGGTGCTGTTATGCGATGTAGCTTTCGACCATCTTGCTCTTGGAAGGATTTCTCAGCCTCTCAAGGGCTTTTTTCTCAATCTGGCGGATTCGCTCCTTGGTCAGGTTGTACAATTCACCGATTTCCTTCAGCGACATGGGAGTCTTTCCCTCCAGTCCGAAGCGCAGCTCGATGATCTCCCGTTCCTTGTCGCTGAGGGTGGCAAGCAACGACCGAACATCCTCCTTCAAGGAAGCATCGAGCAATGATTGTTCGGGATTCTGGGTCTCATCTTCGATGAAGTCCCCTATACTGCTGGCACTTCCATCCTTGAAAACCGGTGCATCCAGGCTGACCAGATCACGACTGATGGAGAGCAGGCTGGAAACATGCTCGGGCTCAAAGCCGGTCATGGTACCGATTTCCTCCATGGTTGGATCTTCGGTGCTCAAGTCTTTCATCAGGGAACGCTGAGCCTTCTGGATCTGCATCAACTCGTTGGTTCGGTTCAGAGGCAGCCTCACAGCCCTGCTTTTTTCATTAATGGCCTTCATGACGGACTGACGAATCCACCAAACGGCGTAACTGATGAAGTGATAGCCCTTGTCGGGATCGAACTTATCCAAAGCCGTCATCAAGCCGATGTTTCCCTCGTTGATCAAGTCAACCAAGGGTATCCCCTGATTCTGATACTTCTTGGCCACATTCACCACGAAGCGGAGGTTGGATTCAATCATCCGTTTGCGGGCGAATTCATCACCTTTCTGCACACGCTTGGCCAGTGCAAATTCCTCTTCTGCACTGAGCAGCGGAATACGGTTGATTTCTTTGAGGTACATACTCAGGATGTTGGCATCGTCATAAGCATAAGAATCTTCGTTATTGTTAAGCATGGCGCGTTTTGTTTTCATGGTGCATTCTCCCTTCTGGGTTGTTGGAAAGGTAAGTGCAACTAGCGTGCCAACTTTATTTAAAAATATCTATTTCTTTTTAATATAATTTTTTATATTTTTTTACAAATCTACAATGGTGTATTTTACCGGTGAATGGCAGCGATACAGATAAGAAATTGGTTCTTTTTGACACGCCTGAGAAAAACCCGCTGTTTTCTGGTATATTCTGACCCATAATGCCCCATCTGGTTCAGCCAACCGACCATTTTGGCTCAGATTCGCCTACGAGCCAGGGGAAATCGAGCTCGATGGAAGCAAACCATTGGCTCAGATTCTCACGATCGAAAGGAAGTTCACTCGCCTCAAGCTCTTCTTTCAACTGTTCATACTCCATCTTCAAGAAGTCATGAATCATGTCGCCTTCACTCAGCGAGCAGGAGATTCGCCGCTTGCCCATCAGATACATGGCAAACTGACGACGGAAGAAATCAAGCCAATCCTTGTCCGGGTTGTGCATCTCATTCCCCCTGATCAAAAACACGTCTATGAAACAGTTGAGACAGCTTGCCAAGTCCTGGGATTTTGCAAACAAGAAAGCAAGATTATAAAAGTGTCTCCACATCTGCTCGAAGCTTGCTTTGTCACTGAGAAACACATAATCCGACTGCTTCATAAGCTGTGTATTCTGTTCTTGCTGTGCTTCCATTTCACATTCCCTTTTGATCGTATAAAGAATATAGTAAAGCCTCCCAATAACGGCAACCCAAGAGCGCGATTTTTTCGCACTGTGCAGGTTCTTCACAGGTTCTTGCCTGATTGTATAAATCAGCTTGCCTGTCTTGCCACTTTTGACTATATTATCTGAAGCGAAGGCGAAGCCCTCGTAATTACACTACCACATTTACCTATGGTTGGAGGAACATACAATGACCATTAAGCCTTTGGCAGACAGAGTATTGGTGAAAATTGAAGAGGTGCAGGAGAAGACTGCAAGCGGTCTGTACATCCCACAGACAGCACAGGAGAAGACCCAGATCGGTACTGTTGTCGCAGTCGGTGAAGGGACTGAGAAGGTCAAAATGACCGTCAAGGTAGGAGACCGCGTCATGCACGACAAGTACAGCGGAACTTCTGTGAAGATCGATGGCAAAGAGCATCTGATCCTTGGCATGTCTGATATCCTTGCAATCATCGAGTAATACAGACACAGGAATCACAAGGAGGCGGGAAGCAGTTCCCACCTCTTTTTTTATTCTCAACCATAGAGGAAATTTTCAATCTTGGTGCACAGCCCTGCACTCTCCGTCTCCGGATGATAGCTTTCGGGCAGGGCGCGCAGCATATACACCCCGTAATTCTTGGTTATGACCCTGCTGTCAAGAATCAAGACAACCCCACGGTCGGCGGTACTGCGCAGAAGCCTGCCGAAACCCTGCTTGAGCTTCATGGTTGCCGACTGCAAAGCCAACTGATAAAACCCACTTCCGCCCGCCTTGTCTATGGCTTCACAGCGGGCTTTGAATACCGGGTCGGAAGGGACGGTGAACGGAAGCTTGACAATAATCACCATCCTCAGCGTGTTGCCGGGAGCATCCACACCCTCCCAGAAGGAGGAAGTAGCAAACAGGGTGCTGTCCTGTTCCGCTATGAAGCGATTGAGCAGGGTGTAACGGTCGAGCTCCCCCTGTCCCAACAGGGTAAGAGAGGCTTGTTCAAACCTGGACTCCAACATGCGCTTCACCTGCTTGAGCATGACGTATGAGGTAAAGAGCACCAATGCCCCTCCTCCCGAACTGTGTACCGCATCCCAGATGGTTTGCGCCACATAGCTGATATACGGCTCCTCCATCTCTTTCGCAGGCAGGGGCGCATCGGAGGGGGTAAGCAGCATCAGGCGGCTCTTGTAGTCGAAGGGTGAGAGAAAAATGCCTTTCAGAAACGGACGGCTCTCATCATACGGAAGCCCCACCCTGCCCGACCAGAATGCGAACTGGTCGCTCAAGTCCAGAGTGGCCGATGTACACACCACCGTCTCCAGCTTGGAGAACAGGGCATCGACAAGCAAATCGGCTATGGAAAGGGGGGTGATTCGAATCTGGACGGTACGGTCCCGGTTGTTCGACTCGGCATTGAACCAGTGCACCTCGTCCTGCCACAACCCAAAGTTGCAGAAACGGGTGAGCACCTCGCTCATCATCGAAATTCTCGTACCCCGCACCCTCAATTCGGCAAGCTTGGCATCCAACTCCTCGGGAGCCTTGTTGTGCTCAAGAAACACGTTGATTTTTGCTGCAAGCCTTCCACTGGCCTCGGCTACCGAAGTTGCCGCCTTCACAAAATCGGCCAGGCGATGATGCTGCTCGGCCTTGATCAACACCGGCTGGAAGTCGTTCTTCTGAAAAACGGCAAGCAGATACTGATCCAAAGTCCCCACTTCCTGCATCAGCAGGTGAATGTCGTCCTGGATGCGGTCTATGATGTCGGCCTCGGTGCTGTACTCGCCCACCTGTTCAAGCAACGATTTGCTGCTGTACCGGCCGGTACGCTGGATGCGGTGAATCTGGCGCAGCATCTTCTTGGAATCGTACTCATCGGTAAAGTACTCGGTTGCATTCGATTCCATATTGTGGGCCTCATCAATGATCAGACGATTGAACGGGGGGAGAATCATCTCCTCGTCATAGCCGACATCGCCGATATGCCTGCTTTGGGCATCGGTGAAGAGCAGGTGATGGTTGGTGACGATGATTTTCGCTTCCTTTGCTTTCGCCTTTGCCTTGAAAAAGAAGCACTCCTTGAAATAATCGCAACTGTGATTGGGACATAAATCTCCATCGCAGCAGATTTCCCCCCTGAGTTCGAAACTCAAGCGTGAAGGATAATCGGCAAACAGACCGGTCTGCGTGCTTTGCATCCACTGCCCGACCTGATAGAGCTCGCTTTGCGGATCCTGGCTGAGCAGGCTGGCCTCATTGCGGGTCTGCACGAACCTGTGGATGCACACATAGTTGCCCCGCCCTACAGCAAGAGCAGTCTTGCATGAAAGCCCGAGATACCGAAACAACATCGGCAGATCCTTCTCATAGAGCTGCTTTTGCAAGTTGATCGTACTGGTCGCGATGACTGTCCGCTCATCAGGACTGCTCATCGCATGATAGAGCGCCACTGCCAAATATGCAAAGGATTTGCCGATGCCAGTTCCTGCCTCGATTGCCGCAATGGCGCCGGTCTCATAGCTCTCTCTGACAAGCTCGGCCATCAGAAGCTGGCCTTCCCGGTATTCATACCCGCTGAAGTGCTTCTCCAGCAGACCTCCCTTGTCGAAGATCTCGTATATGTCATGCTTCGTCAATGTGATATTCCTGTAGTTTTCGATGCAAGGTCTTGCGCCCGATACCCAATATTTCGGCCGCTTTCGTCTTGTTCCCTGCACACATGGCAAGGGTGGAAATGATCAGCTGTTTCTCCGCCTCGGCCAGGGTGATGCCCACCTCGAGGGAGACACTGCCGGTGTTCTGGGTCTTGCCGATATGAGAGGGAAGGTCCTCGACCTCGATGACCGTGGTTCTCGCCAGTACCACAGCACTTTCTATGCAGTTGCGCAGCTCGCGGATGTTTCCGGGCCAATCATACGCCAAAAGAGCCCGCCTGGCCTGATTGGAGAACGCCTCGATGCTCCTGCCGTTCTCTTGATTGAACTGCTGCAGGAAACTGGTCATGAGCAGGGGGATGTCATCCTTCCGCTCACGCAGGGGGGGGACGTCCAGGTGAACCACGTTCAGGCGGTAGTAGAGATCCTCGCGGAAGTTCCCTTTCTCAATTTCCTTGGGAAGATCACGGTTGGTGGCACAAACAATACGCACATCAACGGAGATCGGCTTTTCGCCGCCCACCCGTTCGAACTGCCTCTCCTGCAACACCCTGAGAAGCTTCACCTGTGTCTGGGCGTCGATCTCCCCGATCTCATCGAGGAAAATCGTTCCGCCGTCGGCCAGCTCGAACCGTCCCTTCTTCTCCTTGACTGCTCCGGTAAAAGACCCTTTCTCATGGCCGAACAGTTCGCTTTCCAACAAACTTGCAGTGAGGGCGGCGCAATGCACCTTTATAAAGGGCCCTTTGCTGCGGTTGCTCAGCTCATGGATTGCATCAGCGACCAACTCTTTGCCCACCCCGCTCTCGCCGGTGATGAGCACAGATGCCTTGGTCGGGGCCACCTGGCTGACCGTATCCATCAGCTCCACCATTTTCTGGCTTTTGCCGATGATGCGGTCATAGCGGTTGCGCGCTCTCAACTGCTCGACTTCTTCTTTCAGCCGTTCATGCTCGGCATACAGGTCGGTGTCGGAAAGGGCTTTTTTGACAACCAAGGACAAGCGATCGAGGTCCACCGGTTTGGTGAAGAAGTCAACTGCACCACTGCGCATCGCCTGTACTGCAGTCTCGATGGTCCCGTGACCGGTAAGGATGATCACCGGCATGCGTGGATAGGCGCTGATGATCTTTTTCAACAGCTCTTCGCCACTCATGTTGGGCATCCGCAAATCGGTGATGACCAAGTCGACTCCCGTCTTGTTGATTATCTCCCAGGCCTGCCGCCCGTCGACGGCCTCGATGCTCTCATACCCTTCAAGCTCCATTGCTTGGGCAAGGCCGCCTCTGATATTCTTTTCATCGTCACAGATAAGGATGTTACGCTTCATAATCAGCCTCCGTCACGGCTTGGCTGTCCAACGCGAGTCGTTCACTGCGTGGTACCGGGAAGTACAAGGTGAATGTCGTTCCCTCACCAAGCTTGCTTTGGACAGTGATATCACCTTTGTGTTCCTTCATGATCTTATACACCACGGTCAATCCCAGGCCGGTTCCCGTCGCCTTGGTGGTGAAGTAGGGCTCGAATATCTTCAGCTGGGTCTGCTCATCCATCCCGATTCCGGTATCGATGACTTTCAGCAAAACCTGGTTTTGGTCATGCCTTGCCTGCAAGATCAACATGCCTCCCCCTTCCATGGCGTTCATTGCATTCTTTATGAGATTGAGCAGGGCCTGCTTGATCAGATGCTCATCGTACTCCAATCTTGGAAGTGAATTGGGAAAGTCAAGCTTCAGCTTCACATGGTGCTCTGCGAGCTCCGGCGCCACGAACTTGGCAACCTCTTCAAGGGTGCGTCTGATCTGGCCCAGGCGCAGGCGGGTATCCATCGGCCTGACGGCAAACAGGAAGTCCACCACGATCGAGTTGAGCCTGTTGATTTCCTCATCGAGCACATCCAGATAGCGCTGGGCATCATCCAGCGTAAGGGATTCCTTCCTGCTGAACGCCTTCCGAAGCAGCTGCAAATGGATTGCCATCGCTGCCAATGGATTCTTGATCTCATGAGCCACGCCTGCCGCCATGGTGGTCATGGAAGCCAGATTCTCACTTCTCCGAAGCCTGGCCTCGTTGGCATTGTGCTCGGTGACATCGCTGATCATGACCACGTAGGAGGACCGGACGCGTTCGGAACTGCTCTTGTAGGAAAAGACGGTCACCGCAATCGTCTGAAGCTTATCCCCTTTCTGGAAGGTGAACTCGTTGTCCTCGTCGCCTGCCTTCCGCTGCACTTTCAGTTCGATGTACCTCAGCACATGCTCGTCCTCAAGCACCTTTGCAAGCGCCATCCCTTCATAGGAACGAAACCGTGCCATGGGAACAAGGTTGCGGCAGTTGGAGTTGGCATAGAGGACCGTCAATTTCTCGTCAGTGAGAATGACACCATCGTGGATGGACTCCAATACGTTCTCAAGCATTTCAACATCGTCGGCCTGCGAGCGCATGATGTCTACAATCTGCTTCGTATCGAGTTGGTCGATTTTCTGGATCGCCCGCAGGACAAAATTCTTCATCGCTCCTCCATCATCCGATAATACAGGGCCTCAAGCATCAGCCGGCCGTTCTGATTGTACAGCTGGCCCTCTGAGTAACTGCTGCTCACCAAGGACGAAAGCCTATAGGCCAGATCGGCCGAAAGGCTCTCCTCCTCCAACGCATCTGCGAGCCTGTCCAACAAGGCACGCAAGACATACTCGTAGCCATCCACATCATCCACATTGGAAAGCAGTTGCTGCAAATCGGGCAGGAGCAGGTACCTTCGGCTTTGCACCGAGGAGAAGAGCATGCCGGCTATCTGGCGATTCTTGTTCAGGTCCATTCCCCCGCCTTCAAGGTAGAACTGTTCAAGACTCTCATACTGCCTGTCATGCAGGTAGTACGGCTTAAGATAGAGCATGACCGCTTCCTTTCCCAAAGGCGGGAAGACATACCTGCGGACACGGGAAAGAATGGTGCTCATGATCCGGTTGGGAAACTCACTGATCAAAAAGAAATAGGTATCCTCGGGCGGCTCCTCCAGAATCTTGAGCAGGCTGTTGCGGGCCGAGACATTGGTCTGTTCCATCGCCTCCAGGATGATGAACCGCTTATTCGACCCCATGCCGGTCTGGTTCACCCATTCATCGATTGCCCTCACCTGGGCGATGGTGACCGTGGTGTTCTTTCGATTGGCTGCATACAAGGGTTTCAAGGAGGAGCGAATCTCCTCGGCCCACTTCTTCGCCTCCTTCTGCCCGATCTCCCGTTCCTGTCCGAGGGATATCAGCAGCTCGTTGACCGAGGAGGCTGCATCATAGAGGGAGGTCTGGCTTGCCGTTGCCGGGCTGAAGGACGGATGATACTGCAAAAGCAGAGTGCGGATGGCCCTCATCAGCTCGATCTTGGAAAAATCGTTGTACAGCCGGCAAAAAGCATCAAGATGTGTCTCAATCAAGCTCTTATGGTCTCGTTGGCTGACGATCAGCACATTGGGTTCACCCAGTGTTGCAAATTTTCTGCAACTTTCACAACTGCAATTGCTCATGCCCTGCCTTCTGCATGAAAGGACACGGGCCGCCTCCAAGGCGAAACTCATCCTCAGGCTGTAGCGGGGCCCTCCGAACAGGTTGACCTGGCTGAAGGTCCCTTCTTGGATTTGGTTTCGCATCTGGACAGCCAAGGATTTCTGGAAAGGCTCAAGCAATTCAAACATGGGCAACCTGCATCGAGGAGGAGAACCAGTGGACGGTATCAGGCACCAAAGGCCTGACTATGTTGAGGACAAACTGGCTGGCATCAAAAATCGCCGAGAGGTCGAAGGCTTTCTGCAGCTCCAGTACATAGATGACCACGCTGGCTGCAATAACCACCTCGAACACACCCCAGAGAAATCCCAACAAGCCGTTCACCGCACGAAGTCCTGTGGCATTCAACGCGGTCTCCAGCAGATTGCCGACTATGCGCATCAAGCCATATCCGATAAGGAACAAGAGAACAAAGGCGATGAGACTGGACAGGAGCGGGGGAAGGGAAAAAGACTGGCTGAATACATCGGCAATGATGCGCGTGAACATGAGACCGGAAAAGAAGCCGACGATGTATCCGCTGCGGTGGGAGAATGCATCGGCAAACCCGGTGAGGGTGTCGGCAATGCCTCCAATGATCGCCAGGACAAAGACAATGATGTCAATCGAGTTGAAATACACAGAACCGATGGTCAATCCCCATTGCATACCTTACTCCTTCACGCTGCAAAGCAGCTCTGCGATATGATGTGCACACTCTTTTTGTGCCAGTTGCTTGATATTCATAGAGAGCATTGTGCGCTTTTGCCGGCTGTCCAGCAAGTCTTTTACTTCTTCGATGAATCGATTGAGTTCGTTCTCATCCAACAGTACCCGGGATGCCCCGAGGGATGCAAGCCGAAGTGCGTTGTCGATCTGGTCCCCCCTGCTGTATTGACGACTCAATGGGATGAGCAGGCTGGCACATCCAAAGAGTGCAAGCTCGGCGATGGTGTTAGCCCCGCTGCGGCTGATGACCAAATCCGCCCGCTTCAAGAGAATCGGCAGCAGGTCGTTGATGAAGGATACCTCGGTGTACCGCTCGTGCACCAGGTTTTGCACATCGTTGGGCCCGCACTGGTGATATACATAGGCCATTTGGGTCAGTTCCTCGAGATGGGTGCGGACCAAGGAATTGATCTGCTGCGATCCGCTGCTGCCGCCCAGGACCAGGATGAGCTTGTCGTCCCTGCCGATGAACTCAAGTTCACCCTCTTTGTACGGTTCATCAGCCTTGGAAACCAAGGCTTGCCTGATGGGATTGCCCGTAACCACGCGCTTGCTCTCCTTGATGGCTTCAAAGCCCTGTACAAAAGGAACGCATACAAAGCGGGAAAAGCGGGCGTTGATGCGGGTGGCTAGACCCGGTGAAGCATCGCTTTCGTGGCTGACTGTCGGGATTCCGAGCAGAAAGGCTGCAAGAACCGGGGGTACGGATACAAAGCCACCTTTGGAAAAGAGTACGTCCGGCCTGCTTTTCCTCAGGATTGAGAAAGCCTGCATGCACCCGACCAGGACATTGCCGATGTCCAGCACGTTCTTAAGCGATCGGTACCGCCTCAGTTTTCCGCTTCGGATGGCAAAGAAGGGAATGCCGGCTTTTTGGACTGCCTCTCGCTCGGATCGGTCTTCCCTTCCGATCCAGAACGCCTGGTATCCCGATCTGCTGGAAAGCACTTCATGTACAGCAAGTGCGGGATGGATATGACCGAGGGTGCCACCCCCTGTATAACAGACAATCATGGGTTGACTATACCACGACGGCTTTGAAACGACTAGTGATTTGTATCATCTTGATACAGTGTGGGTAGATTTGTCCCAGCTTTTTCGCATGGTTTCACTTTTCTTGCATCTTGAGAATGAGTATACTAGCAAGGAGGGGCCAAGCTCCTCAATCTTTATCGGCAAGAGAGATATCCATGGGCACCTCATTTTTCACCAAACTGTTCGGAACCAAGCAAGACAAGGACCTTCGTTCATTACTCCCCCTCCTTGAACAGGTAAACAAGGAGGAATCTTGGGCCTCTGCGTTGTCGGATGACCAATTCCCTGTGCAGACACAGCAGTTTCGAAAACAACTGCAAGAGGGAGCCTCATTGGATAGTTTGTTGCCCAAAGCATTCGCCTTGGCCAGGGAAGCAGCCAAACGTGTTCTTGGCGAGCGTCACTACGATGTGCAAATCATGGGAGCGGTGGTGCTCCATCAAGGGAAAATCCTTGAGATGAAAACCGGTGAAGGCAAGACCCTCACATGCGTTCCTGCAGCATATCTGAACGCCCTTGAGGGAAAAGGCGTGCATATCGTCACCGTCAACGACTACCTTGCCGGTCGTGACGCTTCGTGGATGGGTCCCATTTATGAGTTCTTGGGCCTCTCGGTGGGAGTCATTCTCTCCGATATGGACAATGAGGCCAAGAGAAAGGCCTACAGCAGGGATGTGACGTACGGAACGAACAATGAGTTCGGCTTCGACTATCTCAGGGACAACATGAAGTGGTCGGCCGAAGAGAAAATCCAACCCAAGCACCACTACTGCATCATCGACGAAATAGACTCCATCCTCATCGACGAGGCAAGAACCCCGCTGATCATCAGCGGCCAGAGCGAGGACGATTCTGCCCAGGTGCTGGGAGCTGCAAAAATCGCCTCCTTTTTGGTCGAGTGTGAAAAGAACCCCGAAACCGGGGATTACTATGAACAAGACCCGCTTGCCCGTTTCGAGCGCAATGCACAGCCTTTTGAGGAACGCGGAGACTACAAGCTTGACGAGAAACAGAAGAAAGTCTCATTTACCAATCAGGGCATGCTTCATATGGAAGAGCTGCTCAACAAGCACCACGTCATCAAAGGCTCGATCTATGCCGATGAGAATTTTGAGTATGTCCACTATGTCACCCAGGCGGTGAAGGCCCTCAGGCTCTACAGCGCCGATGTCGATTATGTAGTAGTCGATGGCCAGGTGCAAATCGTCGATGAATTCACCGGCCGCATCCTTCACGGGAGGAGGTACAGCGACGGGTTGCACCAAGCGATCGAGGCCAAGGAGAAGATCAAGATCCTCGGTCAGAACAAGACTTTGGCGACCATCACCTTCCAGAACTTTTTCCGCATGTATGACAAGATCAGCGGCATGACCGGCACCGCCGACACCGAAGCTCCGGAATTCCTGAAAATCTACAATCTCGATGTGGTGGTCATCCCCACCAACAAGCCTATCATCCGTCAGGACTTCCCCGACCTGGTCTATTACAACGAACAATTCAAGTTCAAGGCCATCTGCGAGGAGATTGAACGGGTTCATAAAACCGGCCAGCCCATCTTGGTGGGCACCATCAGCATCGAGAAAAGTGAGATGCTTTCGTTGCTGCTTCGGCGCATGGGCATCAAGCACGAGGTGCTCAATGCCAAGAACCATGCCCGTGAGGCCATGATCATCGAGGAAGCCGGTGCAAAGGGTGCCGTCACCATCGCAACCAACATGGCCGGTCGTGGAACCGACATCAAGCTCGGCGGCAGCATCGATGCGAGGGCAAGAAGGCTGTGCGGCACCGAGGCCACCGCCGAGGAGTTCGCCCAGGCCCTCAAGGAGGTCTACCCCTCCTGGAAAAAGGATTATGAAGAGGTGAAATCTCTTGGCGGACTCTATATCCTGGGAACCGAGCGACATGAATCAAGGCGTATCGACAACCAACTCAGGGGACGCAGCGGTCGACAAGGCGATCCAGGTGCCAGCCGCTTCTTTGTATCACTGGACGATTCGTTGATGCGTCTCTTCGCTTCGGACAACCTGAAAAACATCCTGGGAAGAATCGGCATGCAGGACGGAGAGCCGATCGAGCACCGCATGCTCTCCAATGCCATCGAGAAAGCGCAGAAACGGGTAGAAGATAGAAACTTCGAAATCAGAAAACACCTGCTCGACTATGATGATGTACTGAATGAGCAGCGAAACTTCATCTACGCCGAGCGCGATGCCATCCTCACCGACGAGCATCTGCTGCAACGCGTCAGGGCTATCTGCCATGAGATAAGTGCATCCATCGTGGATGCAGTATTCGCCGATGCAAAGGAGCAGCAGAAAGGATCAAAAATCCTATCTGAGATGCTGACCACCTTCCAGCTTTCAGTTCCTCTCTTGGATGAGAAAGCCACCAGCGAAGAGTACAAGAAGCACCTGGTGCAGTGCATCGATACGGAAATCGATTCCAAGGTTGCCCTGACCGGCGAAAAACCTTTCAACGATTTCTTGCGGTTCAACTATCTGAGGCAGATCGACCTGCGTTGGCAGGACCACCTGACCGCACTCGAGGATCTTCGTGATGCAGTAGGGCTGCGCTCGTATGCACAGAAGAATCCTTTGGTGGAGTACAAGGTGGAGGGCTTTGAAATCTTCAACGAGATGCTCGAAGGCATCAAGCATTTCATGGCCCAGACGTTGGTGCGGGTGCAGATCACCCGACCCGAGCAATCCTACCAGAGACAAAGCAGCAAAGCGAAAATGGTGGAATCGCACACGGCCAAAGGAGCTTTCGCCTCAGAGGCGCACAATGCCAGGCGCGTGCAGGGAGTCGGCGACGTGGCCCCCGTCACCATCAGGCGCGACCAACCCAAAGTCGGGCGCAACGATCCCTGTCCCTGTGGGAGCGGGAAAAAATACAAACACTGTCATGGAAGAAATGCATAGGCACCGTGAAGACCTGTCCTTTTCGCTTTAGAAGAACTGGATGGGATCGAGTGCTATGCCCGACTGCTCGATGCTGAAGAAGAGCGTGGGACGTTCATACGAAGTACCGCTGGTTCCAATGCTGCCGATTGTATCACCCTTGGAGAGCGTCATGCCGATGCGCACCTCCACGTTCTCCAGATGATGATAACTGGTCCGGTAACCGCCTTCATGGCTGAGTACGACAAACCGCCCCCTGCCCTTCACTTCATACCCGGCATCCACAACTTGGCCGCTGGCTGAGGCGACAACGGCCGAACCCCAGTTGCCGACGATCAGAATGCCGTTGATGCTCTCGCTGATTCCGGTTGCCGGATTAATGTAGGGCTGGCCGAACAGTGTGGTGATGGTGCCTGAAGCAGGCTTCTGGAACTGGATCGGGGCTACATCGGCAAGTTGGTTGGTGGCAGTCGAGGAGGTATCGGGGATGAACAGCTGCTGGCCGACAAGGATGTTCTCGCTCTTCAGGCCGTTGATCTCCTGCAGCGTTTTCCACCCGAGCGAGGGGCTGTACTTGCGTGCAATGGTGGAAAGCATATCCCCCTCGCGAACGGTATACAGTTGTCCGTCACGGTCCGGGATCCGAAGGGTGACTCCTTCGCGGATGGCCTGGATGTTTCGTATCTGATTGACACTGATCAGCGTCTGGGTTTTCAGATTGTACATGGCTGCAATGGTGGCAAGATCCTCATTTGCAGCAACCAAGTGGTCGGCATACTGGACGGTGAGCGAGCTGGAGGAACGTACGGGTGCCGGTCGGTCGGAAAGCGACCGGGCCTGGGTGTCGACCACCGCGGCATCGGAGGGTGAAACGACGGCTGGAGCCGGTGTGACATCCGCCGGGGGGGCGACCACTGCCGATACCTCGGGGGCATCACTGATCTTCCCCACCTGCGGCAGCACTTCGACAACCGCCTTTGGGCCTTCAGTGCTCTTACCTGTCTGATCTGGAAAGAACTGATACCAAATGACGATGACCACCACACAGATGGCTATACCCAATGCGATGGTCCAAATCAGACCACGGCTGGGTTTTGTTCGCTGCCCATCTGAGCGTGAACGCCAGGAAGGCCGCTCCTGCATATCATCATAGTAGTCTTTTGCCATAGCTCGACATTACCTTTTCTACATAGTAGTATAAAACAATCATGGCTACCAGTCCAAAACATTCCTATATCAGGCTCTTGTGCCTCCTATGTATCATATTTTTAGGAATTCTTCTCCTCAGATTGGGGTTTTTAATGCTTTTCGACCGAACTCCGGTCAAAACATATACCAATCCAAACGTTGCAAAGCAGGTAGTCAGAGGCACCATCTATGATCGAAACCAGAGGATTCTCGCCATACAAACCCCCTACTGGGGAGTCTATCTTCACCTGAATGCCGTCAAAGACCTTCAGCTGGTCAGTGAAGTCATAGCCCCCTTCGTACAGATGAATCCCCAGGAAATCCAGAACAAGGCAGCCTCCTATACCACCTATGCGCAAATCAAGGAGCGCATCGACGAGCAGATGGTACAACCGCTTTTGGATGCCATCCAAAAATACTCGCTCAAAGGTCAGGTGAATGTCGAGAAACGCATAGGAAGAACCTACCCCGCCCAGTTTCATGCTTCACAAACCATAGGTTTCACCAATACGGAGGGGGAAGGCATCGAGGGAATCGAGCTCAGCCAGGAGTCCTATCTGAACCCATACCCGGAAATCGGGGAAGCCCTCGTCACCTACGGGCAGGATATAACCCTCACCCTCGACTTGGACATCCAATATGCCTTGGATGTCCAGCTTCAGCAGATTGCAGACGAGCACAATCCCGATTACGCAATGGCAATCGTACTCGATGCTGCAAACGCCGACATTCTGGGCATGGGAAGCTACCCTTGGTACGATATCAACAATCTCTCATCATCCAATGCCGAGCAGCGCAAGAACCATGCAGTAAATCACCTGTTTGAACCGGGGTCGGTTTTCAAGCTCTTCAGTCTTGCATCGGTGCTCAAGGCCGGACAGGCACAGACAAGCGAACTGTTTGAGTGCGACGGCAGCTACACCTTCAAAGCCGGGGCGAGCAACATCACCATCAACTGCACCGCAGTTCACGGCCAGGTTGATCCTAAGACGATGATCAGCAAATCCTGCAACGGGGCCATCGTCCACTGGGCACTGCAGACCGACCCGCAGGCTTTCTATGACACCCTGTCGCGCTTGGGGTTCAACAGCTCCTACGATATCGGCCTTCCTTCCCGAGCCCGTTCGCAGATCGCCTTGCCGTCCACCTGGAGCGGACGTTCGCAGGCAACCATCGCATTCGGTCAGGAACTGCTCTCTTCGGCTCTGCATCTTGCAACTGCGGCAACCGCCTTGTGTCCTTCGGGAGAACTGCTGCAACCAAACCTGATTCTCCGACGCACTTCACCGGTAGATGGGAGCATACTCTATGAGCGGCAGCGGGTGGTGCTCGATACCGTCTTGGACAGTGAAATTGCAAACCTCATCCGCAGCGGCATGTTCACTGCTACCGAGGAAGGAGGAACAGGGGTGCATGCACGTGTGAGCGGCATTGATATCGGGGTGAAGACAGGAACCGCTCAGATTCTCAACCCGCAAACCAACAGCTATGAGGATGGGACTGTCTTGGCTTCGGCCCTTGCAATGGTACCCATCGAGAATCCCAAATACATCATCTACATCGGAGCCGGAAATCCCAAGGGCAATACCATTTGGGGTTCAAACATTGCCGCACCTGCGATAGCAAATCTTGTCCAGACCCTGGTGAGCCAGGGAAAGCTGACACCCAAGGATACTGCAATTCGCTAATTTGCCGGGAAAAATTGGGATAGGTCGAGGCTGAAACCCTTCAGATGCGTCATCAGATACGAGGCGGATGCGATATGGAAATCGTCGGGGATGGTCCGGCCATCGGCAAGAAATAGAAGCGGCAGAGCAGACTTCCGGGCAAATCCCAAGAGGTTTCCGATGCCGCTGGTTTCGTCAAGCTTGGTGCAGATGACTGCCTTCATGCGCTGGTCGGAGAAGTACTGCAATTGGGCCGATAAATCGCTCTCCTTGGACGTGGCACTCACCACCAGAAAGGTGGATTGTTCATGAATCATGGCCAACAAGGCGTTCTGGCGCATTTTTTGTTCTTCATCCTTCGCACTGAATGCACAGGTATCAACCAGAACATGGTCATATGCATCCAATTCAGGCAGCAAGCCTGCCAATGCCTTGAAAGAAGGGGCCTCAAACAAGGGAAGTGCAAACTCACGGGTGAATTGACGAATCTGCCCAAGTGACCCGATTCGGTAGGTATCGAGGGTCAGCAAGGCGACTTTTCTCGCTTTCCGAGCCCGCAGATACAGGGCTGTCTTGATCAATGTGGTGGTCTTCCCCACTCCGGCAGCCCCGACGAATACGGCAAATCGAGCAGCTATCTCATCCTCGAACTGCACCCCTTCGAACAAGTATTGCAAGAGGCCGACTTCTACTTCGGCTTGGGTGTGCCCTGCCTTGCTCAGAAGCACCTGCTCCCTGGCCGATGCATGCAGGGCAGGCGGAACATCGTTGGAAGCAAGCAACTTTTGCAAACAGGCTTCAGCATCGAATGCAGGAGCAGGTTCGCTCTCCTGTTCAACAGCCCGGGGCTTCTGGTCCACCAGATAGAAGGTGATCCTGCAACGCTTCTGCTTGGAGAGTGTCGTACCTTTGGTAAAATCCTTTCGCGTGTGAATGCGCACGGCATTCCCGTATGTGCTGCGGGCCTGCCTGAGTGCGCTTTCATAATCACTCGCTTCAAGATCCAAGAATTCCAAATGCACTCCTAGAGGATGAACTTCGACAAATCCTGATTCTGGATTATATCACCAAGACGTTCATCCACGTAATCCTTGGTAATGGGAATGGTCTGACCGCTGAGTTCATCGGCGCTGAAGCTCAGTTCCTCAAGCAATTTCTCCATGATGGTGAACAACCTTCGAGCACCAATATTATCATGATTGGAGTTCACCTCATAGGCGATTTCACTGATTCTTCTGATGGCATCGTCCTCGAAAACTATCTGAACCCCCTCGGTCTTGAGCAATTCACGATACTGCATGGTAATGGCATTGGCTGGTTCAGTCAGGATCCGGTAGAAGTCCTCCGCCTTCAGGTCATCCAGTTCGACACGCAACGGGAAGCGGCCCTGAAGCTCGGGAATCAAGTCGCTGGGCTTTGAAACATGGAAGGCTCCGCTTGCGATGAACAGGATATGGGTTGTATCAACAACCCCCCACTTCGTGGAGACACTGGTTCCTTCAATGATGGGAAGAATGTCTCGCTGCACTCCTTCACGGGAGACGTCGATGCCGCCTCCCGAGCCGCCGCTCTTGGCGACTTTGTCAATCTCATCGATGAAGACAATACCCATCTGCTCGACCCGTTCCTTTGCCTCGTCGATGGCGCGGTCGGTATCGACTGCCTTTTCCGTCTCTTCTTCGGTGAAAATCTCGCGTGCGCGCTTTACCGTCAGCTTGCGGTTGTGACCTTTGCCGTTTCCGAAAATGGAACCGATGCTCTGCATCGCATCCTGCAGCTCCTCCATATTGGGTTGTCCAAGCACCTCGATGCCGACGCGCTTGCGGCTCTGTACGTTTATCTCGACCTCTCGCTCATCAAACTTGCCGTCGCGCAGCATCTGCCGAAATCGCTCACGGGTCGTCTTCTGGCTGTCGGTATAACTGCTGCCTACCGGGATGATGTCCACCGAAGGGTCTTCCTTCACCTGTGGAAGGAGAATGTCCAACAATCGCTCCTCCACCCTGAGGGCAACCTTTTCCTGCTCCCGTTCGGCGAGCTCGGCCTTGACCTGCTGCACGGCGATGCTCATCAAATCACGGATGATGGATTCGACATCCCGTCCGACATACCCTACTTCCGTGTACTTGGTCGCTTCAACCTTTATGAAAGGGGCGTTGGACAGCTTTGCAATACGGCGGGCGATCTCCGTCTTTCCCACCCCGGTGGGACCGATCATAATGATATTCTTTGGAGAAACCTCGTCGCGGATCTCCAGCGGCAGACGCTTGCGGCGGGTGCGGTTGCGAATGGCGACTGCAATCGTCCGCTTTGCCTGCTTCTGTCCGATTATGTACTTATCGAGCTCTTTCACTATTTCGGAAGGCTTGAGTTCATCAAGCTTCCTGCTTGCTGTATATGCCATCGTTTATAATACCTCTACATGAATGCAATCGTCGGTGTAGATGCACAGCTTCGCTGCTATCTCCACACTCTTGCGGGCAATCTGCTCCGCGCTCATCGTCGGGCCGGCCTCCAGGTACGCAAGGGCTGCACTGAGTGCATAGTTGCCCCCGCTGCCGATACCGATGGCATCCCGCTCGGGATCCACCACATCACCTGCCCCGTTTATCAAGAAAATCTTCTTGCCGTCGCTTACCAGCATCATGGCCTCAAGCTGGCGCAGCTGCTTGTCGACCCTCCACTGTTTGGCAAGCTCGACGGCAGAACGGGTCAAATCACCGTTGAACTGCTTCAATTTCGCTTCAAACAACTCAAAGAGCGTGAAGGCGTCGGCGGTTGTACCGGCAAAGCCGGTGATGACCTTGCCGTCATACAACGTACGGACCTTGTGTGCATTCGCCTTGAGAATGGTATCCCCGGCGGTTACCTGCCCATCACCTGCTATAGCTACATGCCCGTCCTTGCGGACTGCTACAATCGTGGTTCCTTTAAAACTACTCATCCTGTTTCCTTCCATGAGGATGGCTGTACTCATAGACGCGGGCCAACCTCTCTTGTGATACATGGGTGTAAATCTGTGTTGTCGAGATGCTTTGATGACCAAGCAGCTCCTGTACTAGACGGATATCAGCCCCATTGTCGAGAAGATGGGTTGCATAGGTGTGCCTCAATACATGAGGTGTGAACGGTTTTTGCCACCCAAGTCTCTTTCTATACACAGCAAACATACTACCAACCGTGCTCATCGGCAACTGTTTTCCTTTGTTCGAGCAGAGCAGATGCGGGCAGGAGAATCGTTCCCGTTTCAAGTAGAGGTAGTAGGTCATCAGGTTCTTGCAGCGTTCGGTAAAGAAGACATACCGCTCTTTCCTGCCTTTTCCCAAAACGCGAATCCGGCGCTGCTCCCATTCGACGTCCTGCTCCTGGATGGAAAGCAATTCGCTGATGCGGCACCCTGTATCGTAGAGCAGGGTGAACACCACCATGGCACGGGTCGAAGGAAAATCAGCGTACGGAAGACTGAGCAAGGCCGCTGTTTCTTGAACCGTAAGGACCGAAGGCAGCCTGTCCTGGCGGCGGTGCACCGCTATCAGGGAGAAGGGATTGGAGGATATTGCCTCATGCTTGAGCAATGAGGAGTAGAAGCTGCGTGCACAGCTGATCTTGCGGTTGATGCTCGCCTGGGAGTAGTGCTTCTCCTTGACCAAGTAACGCACATACATGCGTGCATCCTCGCGCGTGAGCTGAAGCAGGGATACGCCCAACGTTGAAACATAGGCTTGCAACTGCAACAGGTCCCGCTCATAGGCGAGCAGGGTATGTTCGCTGAGACTTCTCAGACTCTTCTGCGTCTGGAGAAATGTTGGTATCAAAGAGTCTTCACGCATGTCCCAGACTATAGCACGAGGGCCCGAAACGGTACAATGAGCCGGCTTGGATCCGCACTGTTGCAGGCCAATTTTGCCTGATGGCTACATCAGCATATCCATCAATGGTCTCGGCTCCCATGTCAACGAGCGAACGGGAGCCTGCATTCACTTCGCCACATCGTGTTCCCGTGCTGTGCACATAGACATCCTTTCCAAGATCGAGGGCGCAGGTTGCACAATGCATCGCCCCTGATTTGGATGGAGCCTGCATCACTACGCAAGCTTCTGCAAGGGCGGCTGAGAGGACATTGCGACTGAGGCATCGAAACGACAAGGCCTGCTCATCAGGCTCATAGGCTGAGATGGTACAGAAACTTCGCAGCAGTGCATTGTTTGTGATGCGTTTGGCGGCAAGCCCGCAATCGCACAGTACAACCGCCGCCCTGTTGCTGTCCTTCAGTGCATAGAGGCAGTTGCGGTCGATACCCCGACTGTTGCTGGTTACCAGTGTCACTTCATTCGCTCCCGCCTCCAGGGCAAACTCATAGGAACTCTGGCTCGCAAGCGCATCGGGATACCGGGTCCCGCATACCATCAGCATGCGTTCTGCCTGATTGGGCAGGCCATTGGTGTACATGAGTCGAAACGGAGGATTCTCAAGGTGGTAGAACTGTTTGGGATAGCATTCCATTCCATAAAAGACAACCCGGGCGCTGCCTTGGGCAAGGAATGCAAGCATTCGCTCTGTTTTTTCGGTATTCGCACCCAGATGAATCAAGTCGTCCCGAGAGGGAGTGCTGGAGGCCAGGCTGAGTTTCTCCTGTGCCCCGAGGGAGAGCTGACTGATGGAAAGAAGGGTTGAGAGTTTCATGCCCCCAAAGGGCCGAAGGGTGGATGATTGCTTCAGAACAGCGAAACGGCGACTTTCACCAACAAGAGGGCAAGAACGAAAAGCATAACCGGTTTCACCACATGCACCCCGACTTTCAAGGCGAGCCGGCTGCCCAGGAAACCCCCGATGACGGCGCTGATCGCACAAGGCACGGCGATGGAGAAATCAATCACCCCGTGATACAGGAACATGGCAAGGGCTGCAACATTTGAGGAAAGATTGACGATTCGAGCAGTTCCGCAGGCTTTCAGAAGATCCATTCCCAGGACTGAAGTGAAAATCAGGGTAAGGAACATGCCGGTACCCGGCCCGAAGAAGCCGTCGTAGGCACCGACCACCAAGCCGGTCATCGAGCCCAGAACGTAGAGAAGCACGCGGCTTTTTTCCTTTGCTTGTCCGAAATCGGGTTTGAACAGCATAAAGAGCGCGATGGCGGGAACCAGGATGACCAGAAGGTAGTTCAGATATGTATCGGCATACAGGTTTGCAAGGAAAGACCCGATCGCTGAACCGATGAAGCTCGTCACGGTTGCAACCAGGCCTATGGACAAGGAGACCTGCGACCGTCGAAGGTACTGGATGGATGCAACCAAGGTACCGCTTGCCGAGGAGAACTTGTTGTTTCCCAACGCTGTCTGGGGGGGAAGGCCGAGTGCAACATAGGCGGTGAGGGTGATCAAGCCTCCCCCTCCAGCTATGGCATCGACAAACGAACCAAAGGCGATGATGGGACACAATATGAACAGTACACTCATCTCTGGTTCCCATCCTCGACATCGGTATGAAACTGCTCGTATGCTTTTTGCAGCTGCCTGGTATCGACATGGGTGTACATCTGGGTGGTCTGTATATCGCTGTGGCCGAGAAGCTCCTGCACGCTCCTCAGATCGGCACCGCCTTCGAGGAGATGGGTGGCAAAGCTATGACGAAGGGTATGCACCTTTGCATCGAGTCCGATTGCATCGCAGTAAGCGATGAATCGTTTGTATACGGCTTGTCTGGTCAACTTCCGGCCCCGCCTTCCCACAAACAACGCCTTGGTCGAACCACGCATTCCTACAAGGTGCTCCCGTACGTTCTTCAGATATGCATCAACCCAGCTGCGGGCGACCTCTCCGACGGGGATGATGCGGATCTTATGCCGCTTTCCTATAACCCGGATGCTGGTCCTTTGGTAATCGGAGACTTCCAAGTCGCATGCCTCACTGATCCGCAGTCCGCAGGAGTAGATGAGCTCGAACAGCGTTCGATCGCGAAATCCAAGAGCGTCGGCAGTGTCGATGCTGTCAAGCAGGGCATCCACCTGGGCGATGCTCGCCACCTGGGGAAGGTTCTGCTGCTGCCGTCCCCGCTTGATCATCAACACCGGGTTGTCTTCCCTGATCTTGCTCAACTGCAGAAACGAAAAAAATGATCGCAATGCCGATACCATCTTGGCAACGCTTCGCTCGCTCAAACGGCGAAGTTGCACCTGCTCTACAAGATAGGACTCAATGTAACTTGCGCCCACCTTCTCATAATCGACTCCAGAAGCCAAAAAAAGCGTGACCTCATGGGTATATACAGACTGCGTCGCCTCCGAAAGGCGACGCTGCATGGCCAGATAATCTGTATAATCGTCGATCAAAAGCAAGTCGGATGCATTGCTCATGATCAATTGTCATCCGCTTTATTGCGTGAGTAGCGAAGAACGGCGGGGATGGTGTAATCATTTGCATTGGTGTTTGGTCCCTTGCCTAGCTGTTTCTGCAAATCCTGCCACCGGTTCACCTGAATGGAGGCGACTTCGCTCTGCTCCTCACTCTTCTTTGCAGGCTGGGATGATTCCTCGCTCTTGCCATCCTCCCGCTTTGCGGTAGCATATCGTCGTTTTACCATGTCGATGTCTGCAAGCTCTGCACCCACGACATCCTCCTTCCTCTCGAACCCGGTTGCAACCACGGTCACCTTGATGCGGTCCCCGAGCTCCGGGTTGAACGCTTGACCGGCGATGATCAAAGCATCATCGGCACACCGTTCGGTAACCAGTTCCACCACATCCTGATACTCCTGCAAGGTGAGGGAGTCACTGCCTGCAAGGTTGACCAATACGCTTTTGGCCCCCTCGATGCTGGCATTTTCCAGAAGCGGATTGCTGATGGCCTGCCTGGCGGCATCCACAGCACGGTTCGCCCCCTCGCCGAAGCCGATTCCCATCAAGGCATCACCCTTGCCTTTCATGACGGTACGTACGTCTGCAAAGTCGATGTTGATCTCTCCGGGTTCCGTAATGAGTTCACTGATGCCCTGAACACCCATATACAGCACTTCGTCGGCCATGAGGAAGGCCTGCTTGATCGGTGTATTGTTCTCCACCACCTTCAGCAAGTACTGGTTGGGAATGATAATCAGGGTGTCGACCTGCTTGCGCAGCTTCTCGATTCCCGCCTGGGCGAGCATCAGCTTCTTCTTGCCTTCAAATGCGAAGGGTGTGGTGACCACAGCCACGGTCAGGGCGTTGCAGCTCTTGGCGATTTCAGCAACAATCGGGGCTGCACCGGTGCCGGTTCCCCCTCCCATGCCGGCGGTGATGAACACCATGTCGGCATTCTCGATCTCGCGTCGAATGTCCTCTTTGCTCTCCTGGGCAGCCTTCTCCCCCACCTCGGGCACGCCTCCTGCACCCAAGCCACCGGTCAGTTCCTTGCCGATAGGAATCCTGATCTGGGCGTTGGAACGCTGAAGGGCCTGCATATCGGTATTCATGGTAACAAAATGTACCTTTTTCAAGCCGCTGGCGATCATACGGTTGACTGCATTGCCGCCAGCCCCCCCCACGCCGACTACCTTGATGATCGTAGAGGTAGCCTGTTCATCCTGGACCATATCCTCTACTTCAAACATTCCAAAATCCATAGCGTATTCCTTTGCCTTTCGGCTTCACTTAAAACAAAGTCCTGAAAAATCCACGGAGCTTGGAGGCGGCCCCACCCTCTTTTCGGTGCACCCGTTCCTTGCGCGAGCGGGTGGATGTTCCCGTCTCACGCACCTTCCGGGCCTCGCTTTTGAGCAACCCCAGAACCGTTGTGTACTGCGGGCTTATATAGCTTCGGTCCAATCCCCCGATGGCCTCGGGAAACCCAAGGCGGGCGGGAAGACGGAAAATCTCACTGGCAAGTTCGGTAACCCCGCTGAGCAGGGACCCGCCGCCGACAAGCACCACCCCTCCACCGAACGAGCCCTGGATTTGGGCTTTCTCCAAGTCGCTTTGCAAGCGGGAGAAAATCTCAGCCATGCGGGGCTCGATCACCTTGCTCAGTTCCTTCTTCGGCATCTTGATGGCGGGAAGACCGCCTACCTGAGGAATAAGAATCATTTCATCGCTGGAAACCGAAGGAACGTAACTGTGGCCGCTTTCACACTTGATCTGTTCAGCTGCAGCTCTCGTCTTGTTCAAAATATAGGCAATGTCGTTGGTTACCGCCTCGCCGCCGAGGTTGACGCCTCCGGTATACACCGGAGCCCCGTTGGTATAGGCGATCATATTGGTGATGCCGCTTCCAATGTTGATGAGGATCGTCCCCATCTCTTTCTCTTCACTGCTGAGCACGACTTCCGAGTCGGCAAGGCTCTGAAGCACCAAGCGCTGCACGGATAGGCCGGAACGCTGGATGCACTTTCGTTCGTTCTGGCAGATGGAGGATGCAGCGGTGACAATGAGCACCCGGCTCTCCAGCCGGTGGCCGAGCATATCGATCGGGTCCTTGATGCCCATCTGTCCATCGATCTGAAAATCCTGGACCAGGGTATGGAGAATTTCCCGATCCTGGGGAAGCTCAAAAGCCCGGGCCACTTCAAGACTTCTGAAGATATCTTCCCGCTTGATCTCCTGATCCTTGCTGTTGATGCCGACCACTCCGGTGCTGGGGATCCCGACGACATTTTCACCACCGATACCGATGATCACCTCGTTCATTTCAGCCCCGGCTTGCAACTCGGCCTCGTTGATTACGGTTTGGATGGTCTTCAAAGTCTGTTCAATATTGACGATTGAACCGGCACGAACCCCTTCGCTCGGATGTTCGCAGATGCTGTCGACCATCAGTTGGCCGTCCCGGCTCACCGAGCCGATTACGCATCTGGTCCGGCTCGAGCCGATATCCAATCCCATCAACATCTTTTCACCAGCCATTACAGCAACCCCCTTCTGGTCGGTCTCACCACCTGCGTACCAAACCTTCACGATAGAGGTCGTAACGCCTGGCTTCCGAGCTGAGGAAAGAGAGGGAATCTTTTTGGTCCTGCAGGACCAACGAGACAGCCGCATGTATTTGCGGTGCCCCTACAGGCTCCCTCACCCAAATTTGGGCATTCAGGGACGAGAGTTCAAGAACCATCTTTCCAAAGCTGTTACTACTATTATTATCGTATTTTATCTTAGTTATCAAGGTGGTTTTTCCCTCAAGCGAGGTTGCCAGCTGCATGACGTGGAGAAACGAGTCGTCAACCGAGTACGTTGCCATCATGTGTGCATAGGAAGCGGGCACCTCGATGGTGACGACGACTTTCTGCCAAGCGGATACATCATCAGGATGCAGCTTCCTCAAATGATGATCCTCAACCAAATAGGCCTGCCCTCCATCCTCCTCCCTGATTACCGCCGACGCATCAAAAAGATGCAGAGTAGCCTGCAAGGTCGAGGGCGGTTTTCGCCGGAGGTCCGCTTTTTGTATTCCGGTAATGTCCGTAAGCGCTCTTTTTTGTTTCATCATGTTGATGGAGAACAGCGAAACACCCACCAATGAAGCCAACTGCTGCTTCGCCTCTACGGGAACTTCCCCGCTGCCTCCCTCTACCGTAATCTGGACCGTACGAAGGTTGAAGGCGGGTATCGATTGGAGAAGCAACAGGCCCAGGATGATGGCAAATACAAGGATGAGCAAGGTCAGTTTCACCTTGATCGCCACCGGTTTCATGACAGGCTCCCCGCATCAGGAAAAAGGATGGACTTTCGCTCTTCACGTTTCAGCGAGCTCTTCTGCAGCGGGATTTTTCCGCTGCTGATCAACATGATCCGATAGAGTAAGGCACTGCTGGAGAGAACCACGAAAAGGTTGGAGCCCCCTTGGCTGAAGAAAGGCATGGGGATTCCGGTCGGCGGCAGCAGGGCTGTCACAACCGCCAGGTTGAGGATGGCCTGGAAGAGGATCATACTGGTAAGGCCATAAGCCATGATGCTTGAAAACCGGTCCCGGCTTTCCATCCGGCTTGCAGCGTTGTATCCCAAGATGGCTATCATGGCAAAGAGAACAAGAATGAAAGAGCTGCCGACAAAACCGATTTCTTCACAGATGGATGCGAAAATAAAGTCGCTCTGCACTTCAGGAAGCAGGCCGAGCTTGTATTGTCCGTTGCCCAACCCCACCCCGAACAGCCCCCCCGCCCTGATGGCTTTCAGACTGTTCGATACCTGATAATTCATGCCGGCAGGGTCGAGGGCGGGAAACAGGAAGGAGAAAACCCGTTTCACCCGATAACTCTGACTGAACATGGCGATCAAGGCGGGGGCTGCGAGGAAGGCGAGCAAAACAAGCAGATGACCAAGTTTGAAACCGCTGGCAAGCAGGAGTGCAAAACTGAGGGCAAGAAAAAGCAAGGCCGAAGAGTAGTCCCGTTGGGCGAAAATCAAGGCGGTGATGACCAAGCTCACAATAATCGGGGCTCCGAAACGACGGACGGGGGACTCCGCGCTGCGGTCCTTTTGGTAGTAGGTGGCATAAAAAAGGATGATGGCGATTTTGGCAAACTCCGAGGGTTGCAGAGAGGGCAGAGACCCGATCTGCAACCACCTCCGCGATCCCAGCCTCTCCTGCCCGAAGGGTGTGAAAAGCGTCATAAGAAGCAGAAGGATCGAGACAGCCAGGACCGGATAGCTCAATGCCTTGAGAAATGAGAGGGGGATGAAGCGGATGACAAGGGAGGCAACCAAGGCAAGCAACACGAACATCAACTGGCGGGTAAAGAAATAGTAGTGGGGAAGATCGTGGATCAGGGCTTCGTTGTACGAGGCACTGTAGAGCATGACCAGCCCCAAGGTGGTGATGAGTACGATGATGCAGAGGAAGGTGAAAGCGCTCAAGCTTCCTCCCATCACATCCATCGCTTGTTCATGGTTCTGCCAATCATCAAATTCGCGTCGTATATCCATCATATCACCTGCTTATCAAGAGCGAGAGCAGGGCGAAGGCCCAGGAGACGAGGATGAAGGAGGAGACAATACGTCCCTCGGCCACTCCTTTTTGCTCATATGCATGATGCAAGGGGGCAATGGTGAACACCTTGCGCCCAAACCGTCTGATGGAGATGATTTGAATCAGGCTGGTGGCCAGTTCAACCAAGAAAAGCCCGCCGGCAAGAAACATCACCACCTCATAGCCCATCAAAAGGGCCGAAACTGCAATATAGCCGCCCAAGGCATGACTGCCGCAGTCGCCCATGAAATACTTGGCGGGTTTCTTGTTGAAAACAAGGAAGGCAAGCAACGACCCCGACAATGCCGGGGAAGCGGAGATCCCGCTTCGATGGGCAAGCAGGAGCAACAGAGCCAGGAGCGGCATGGCAGATCCTGCCGCAAGGGCATCAAGACCGTCGGTGATGTTCACTGCGTTGACAAAGTACAACAGGTACATGCAGGCAAAACCATAATACCACACGCCCAGCTCCAGGCCGAACGGACCGATGTCCAGGTAGGTGTCAAGCAAATTTCCGTTGTAAAGCAGCAGCAGCATCACCATTGCCGCCGCACATTGCAGGGCGAGCTTGAGAAGACTTGAAAGGCCGTCCCCGTTGCTGGAACGACTTTTCATCCGATCATCGATGAATCCGATGAGGGCGAAAAGCAATAAGGCAAGCAAGGGATGGACAACCCCGCTCTCAAGCAGCGCAGGATCAAGGAACGAGGCAAGCAGCGTTCCCATGCAGAAGGCGATTCCCCCGATCACCGGGGTGCCTTGCTTCTCTGCCTGTGTTCCCAGCAACTCCGGCTTGATTGCAACCTTGCTCTGTCCGATTACAGACAACAGGACCTTCGATAGTACGAAGGTCGCAAGAAAGGAGGAGAGCAGGAGCATGAGGTATCTAGATGGCATATCCAAGCGACCTCCTTTGCAGCGAGGGTATCAGCCGCTCCATGGCAACCGACCGGGAGGCCTTGAGCAAGAACAAGTCTCCCCTGCGCCTGTGCTTCTGCACCATGCTTTCAAGCTCCTCAAAATCCCGGGTATAGCTCACTTCGCCCCGGTATCCAAGCTCTCTCAACTCCTGGGAGGCTTCCTCCATTTCTGCACCATACAAATAGGTTTGGTCGAAGGACGAGGAGGCAACCGTTCGGGCAACCATGCGATGGGCTTGCTTGGAGAGCGCACCCAACTCCTTCATAGGCCCGAGCACCACCTTCTTCGAGCCCTGCCAGCTGAGACCGGACAGGTAGGTGAGAATGCTGTTGGCCGAATCGAGGCTTGCGTTGTAGCTGTCGTCGATGATGGTCACCTCGCTCCTATGGACGAAGGAGCGGCCCTGCATCGGTTCAAACCCCTGTAAAGCCTCAGCGATATCGCTTGCATGTGCTCCCAGGTAACGAGCCACCCTGATCGCCCCCACTACATCTTCAAGCAGGTGACGCCCTACTGATTTCACACTGAAGGTATGGCCTTCATAGGTGAGCATCCAGCCGTCGAGGCCGAGATCGATTGCAGAGATCTCATTGGAATCGTAGCGGACAAGATTCCTCCCTGCAACACGCTCGATCAGGTCGAGATGGGAGCAATTGCTGCTGACAAACCCGGCTTCCAGGCCAGGATGGAAGATCCGTGCTTTCTGCTCGGCGATCACCTCTTGGCTTCCCATCTTTTCCAGGTGGGAGATGCCGATGTTGGTAAGCAGGGCGATCGAGGGCTTGAGCGTGCCGACCATCCTGTCCATTTCGCCTACATGGTCGATGCCCATCTCAAATACCCCGTACCGGGAGTCTTCCTGCAACCCGAACATACTCAAGGGAAGGCCGTATTCACTGTTCAGGTTTCCCGGTGTCTTGGCAGTCGGGCCCATGACTGCTGTTATCCTGGAAAGGGCTTCCTTGGTTGTGCTCTTTCCGCAGCTCCCGGTGATTCCGATGGTCTTGACCGACGACAGGCGCTGCAGGTAGCTTTGTGCCAAATCGTGCAAGGCCGTCAGCACGTCATCCACCGCAAGAACCGGGCAGCTCACACGTGCCCTCGCCTCTTTGGCACGGCTCTTGGGCACCACCACCGCTGCAGCGCCTTGGTCACAGACATCCGAAAGGAATGAAAACCCATCGTTTTTCTCGCCTTTCAAGGCAAAAAAGAGAGATCCTTTGGTGCAGGCACGGCTATCGATCTGCACATCGGTGATGAGGGTGGTGTTTGCGTTCAGGCAATCAGCGTGCATCAACGGTGCTATGGAGGCGGCGGTGAGGCGGCATGCATCGATATGCTGGTATCCACTACTCATAGCATGCTCCTTGCCACCATCACCACAGCCTCGGCCTTGATCGGCTTAAATTCGATGTCTTGTTTCCATGCACCATGCACAAGTGCCTCCGGCATGCTGAGGCTGGCTATTGAGGCCTTGAGGACCTGTTGCTCCTCTTCCAATACCTGGCGGTTCTTCAGCAATGTCTGATATTCAACTTCAAGGGCACGGTTGACACCTTGTTGCCACAGGGGCATGAAAATGGCTCCCATGACACAGAGCAACATAAGAATGATGACCAGCTGCTCGACATGCCGTGTTCCACTCTGCTTGTGCGTCGGTCGTTGCTTCAGATCAGTAGTATACCAGTCGTTGCCCATATCCCACTCCCTTTTAGCGTTTCTCTATAATGCGCAGTTTGGCACTCCTGCTTGCTGCATTCTCCTCTCGTTCCTGATCGCTCGGGATCAGGGGTTTCTTGGTAAGAAGACGGATAGTCGGCTCATCGCCTTCAGCCATTCCCTTGAACAGCCACTTGACATGCCTGTCCTCCAGCGAATGAAAGCTTATGACCGCCAAACGCCCTCCGCTCTTCAAAGCCTTCACCGCCCCCCGAAGCGCCGGCTCGATCCGATCAAGTTCCCTGTTCACCTCAATCCTGATGGCCTGGAAAGTTCGCGTCGCCGGGTGTATGTGACCATACCGGTAATTGGCTGGAACCGCCTTGTAAATGATCGATGCAAGTTCTTCGCTGGTTGCAATCTTTGCAAGCTTGCGTTTTTCAACGATGGCCCTGGCTATGCGCCTTGAATACCGTTCCTCACCGAAGTTGAAGATGACATCGGCAAGCCGCTCTTGCTGGTATCCGTTCACCACGTCATACGCACTGATCGGGGCATGCTCATCGAGGCGCATGTCAAGGGCCTCGTCCTTGCGGAACGAGAAGCCCCTTTGCGACTCTTCATAGTGAAAGCTGGAAATTCCCAAGTCGAAGAGAATCAAGTCATACACCTGCTCCTCCCCCTGGTCAAAAAAATCGTTGAACCACATATTCTTTGGAATGAAACGGCCGGAGAACTCCTTCATCCGCTCAATAGCCTTCTGTTGTATGGCCGAATCACGGTCGAGGCCTATGACGGTCAGCTTTGGATAGGTTGAGAGAAAGAGATGGGTATGCCCCCCCTCGCCGCAGGTGCAATCGACCATGATGGCTTCGCTGTCCTTGCCGACAACCAAATGTTGGAGGATTTCTTGGGCCATGACTGGATAGTGCACGTACTCCATTATTGTTCCTCCCTGATCATTTCGCTGAGCGATTGGGCGGCGTCGAGGAATTCACCCATGCTTGTGTGCAAGTATTGCTCATACTCGCTCTTGTTCCAAAGCTCCAAGTAGTTGCCGGTTCCCAGCAGCACCGATTCCTCTTTCATACCGAGTCCTACGCTCTCCCTGAGGCTTGCGGGAATGTTGATTCTTCCGACCTTGTCAAATTCGCACAGCTGTGCAGGTGCTATCATGCCCCGCTGCAGGATGCGCAACTTTCGGTCGAACATCGAACCCGGGCCGTTCATGATTGTGTTCTTCAATTTCTCAAAATCGGTTGGGAGCATAAGCCACAGGCAATTTTCCAGGCCGCGGGTCACATACAAGGCATCTCCATCGAGTGCTGTACGCAATCGGGAGGGAATGAGAATGCGACCCTTGTCGTCTATGGTGTTGTAAAATTCACCAGTCAACATGCCTTTGCTCCTCTGTGATTCCCACAATGTTGGGATTTTTTCCCACTTGTACCCATTAATGTACACTTCTTACCACCAGTACACAACCAATGATCTCCCCCTTTCACCGTCCAAACACAACAAAATTCACCTGCCATGCTTAACAGGTGTAAGCCTATTCCTACAATGTTGGAGGTTTGTCGGTACACAAAAAAGCCCCTCTCGGGTTGGAGAAGGGCTGAGAAATCAGAAAAAAGGGGCTTATCGGTCTGGATTGAAGATATTGTAATCTATATCGCTGAAGATGATATCTCGCTTTTCAGCTTTCACCAGCCATTCGGTATTGACTGCATTCTTGCACATATTCCCATAGACCACGTTGAAATTCCTCAGATGGTCGCGTACCCGTTTTTCGGCATATGCGGTGCTGCTCTTATTGAACAGGACGAACGGCCAATCGCTGGCCATGGCGAGCAGGACCTCCCTTGCGGCTTGGTTGAGGAAGCGCTGCTTGAGACTGATCTGGTCGTTGAACCTGACTGCAAGCTCCTCCATCCGTTCGATGGCCTTGTGGATGTGACGATAGGTCCATGCATTGGAGCCGTCAAGCCATACTGCGCTGTACCCGCCTTGTCCCCAGGACGAGAAGGCAGGCCTTGCAGTCTGCAGACTGGTACCCTCTTTGGAAAGGAAAAGCGAAGGAGTGACCAATGAGATCTCCTCACTTTCTTTTGCGGCAAGACGGATGACTTGATCAAGCCACTCAATTCCCTCAAACCACCAGTGGCCGAACAGTTCGGCATCGTAGGCAAGGGTGAACAGTGGGGCTACGCCCATGGCAGAAGAGAGCTGCCGTCCTTTCTTTTTCAGGTTGTAGATGAAGTTGTGAGCGTGTTCAACTACTCTCTTTTGCGCTTCGGAGCGCTGATACGGCACCTTTTGGTCGGTGTGGCCGGTGATCGCCCAGTACTTGTATCCGGTGAAGACACGGACTGACGGTTCATGGATATAGGGTTTGATGTACTCCATCGGCAGATCGTAGCCGATATCGCGATAGAATTCCCGATAGGCCTTGTCGGTCGGATAGCCGCTGGTGTTGGACCAGACCAAGCTGGTTCCTTGGAAATCACGGGGGAAAGCGGCAACACCGTTGGGACATCGCACTGGACGATAATTACCGTACTGCACCTTGTCGGGGGAGAGCAGCATGCTCTGGCTTGCCGTTTGGAACCAGGAAATCCCATGGTACTTGAGATTTTCCTCCAGAGCCGGGTAGTAGCCGCACTCAGGCAGCCAGAAGCCTTTGGGAAGATGACCGAAGGTGGTCAAAAACGACTGTACACCGAGCTCGATCTGGGCATTGATGGCCGTCGGGTACTCCGTGTACAACGGCAGGTAGGCATGCGTTGCTGCGGTGGTGACAAGCTCCAGATGCCCGGAGGTCTCCAAGGCCTTGAAACCATCGAGGATATTGGTACGGTAGAGGTCCTGATAATCGGAGAGGTTCTGCTTTGCCTGGCCAAGGTAGAATTGGGCCATTTCCAGGAATTCCGGTTGTTCGTTGCCGCAACGCTCGACTTCCTTCTCTCCAAGCTCGATGAGCCGCTCCTCATATTGAACGAACCGCTCCTGAAGGACGGGATCGGTAAGCATGCAGCACAGGGTCGGAGAAAGACTGATTGTGAATTTAAAGGGAACCTTGTCCGCCTTGAGGTTGTTGAACATCCTCAAAAGGGGCAGATAGCTCTCACTGATGGATTCAAACAGCCAGTCTTCCTCAAGGAAACGTGGGTATTCGGGATGACGTACAAACGGAAGATGGGCATTCAGGATGAATACAACGGAATTGGCAGGCATTAGAGCACCCCCTTGCTCAAGAATTGAGCGATATCACGAATCACTGCATTGTCAACAATTTCCCCTTCCTTGGTCACCAAGGAGGAAAAATGAATCGTAAACAGGTCTTCGTCCAGAGCAAGTTGTTCTCCATTGTTTTGCCAGTACGAGGAATGAGTCTCCACGCTTTTGCTCTGAGCGAGAGACATCTCATTGCCCTTGTGGTCGCGGTAGCACAAGTCCACCAGATAGGAGGAACCCATATTCGGCAGGTTGATGTTCCACTGGGTGTCCTCACTGGTGATAGCGATATCGAAGGTCTTAATCTCGTTCGTGTCGAGCACTGTCTCTTGCACCCGCAAAAAAAGAAATCCGTCCAGCTCCCCTTGCTCGCCGAATACGGTATGCATGGCCGATTGTGAGAGAGACCAGTAGGCGTATGCCCATTGGGGATCGCGAAGCAACAGATGGATGGATGTGTCAAAGTAACTTTCAGGAAGCTCCTCGACCCCGGGCAACCCATTGATATGCTGCATGCTTCCACGGTAATCGGTAAGGGAGTTGCAATATCGGTTTCGGTTGATCTTACCTTTCAAAGCAGCAGGTATTTCATCATCCTGGTCTTCGAATGCCTCCTCAAGAGCATCGATGAGCGCTTCTCGATCCAGTGACTGCCAGGTAGCAAGCCCTTCTTGTTGGGCAATGTACTGCAGCTCGGTAGTAGACAAGGAATCAATATTGATGAGAATCATGCTTACTCCCGCAATGCATCCAAACGGATGGTCTTTCGTTCAATCGTAAAAGAATCATCCGTCTTAGTCAACACAGTATAATACAAGGCCTTAGTCGAAGAGAGTCAGCAGGGCTAGATCCACCATGGCATTGAAGGTTATCTGCCGCTCTTTTGGGCTGACCTGCTCGCCGGTCAGCAAGGAGTCGCTGACAGTCAGCAGCGTCAAAGCCTCGATTCCCTTCAGACGGGCAAGGGTGTAGAGCTCACACGTCTCCATATCGATGGCCATGGTCCCCACCGATCGGGCGATGGCTTTTTTTTGTTCACCATGCATATCGTAGAACTGGTCGCTTGTAAACACGTTTCCCACGGCAAAGCCAACCTTTGCCGCCTTTGCATGCCCATATGCCTTGTTCAGCAGTTCAAACGAAGCCGTCGGGGCAAATTGATACGAACCGAAACGGCTTTTATTGATGGCGCTGTCGGTGTCGGCGGCTTGGGCGATCAGGATGTCCTTGAGCTTGAGCTTTTCACTCATGGTTCCACAGGTTCCCACGCGAACAAGCCGTTTAGCTCCATACGAATCGATCAGTTCATTTGCATAAATGGAGAACGAGGGTATTCCCATTCCGGTTCCTTGCACCGAGACCCTGTTGCCCTGCCAGTAGCCGGTAAAGCCGTACATACCCCGTATCTCGTTATATTGGGTGACATCGGTCAAATAGGTTTGTGCTATGTGACGTGCACGCAGCGGATCGCCGGGCAAAAGAACCGTAGAGGCAATGCTCGAGGGATCGGCAACTATATGAATGCTCATAAGCTCCTCCTATCATCATATTCTCGAACAGAAAGGACTAAAGAGCAAGATGCATCTATTATCGATTGGAACGCTATGCTATACTTCGGCCTGCTATATGAAAACACTGCAAAAAGAGAAAACCTCACTCATTCTTCATGGGCATTTTTACCAGCCCCCAAGAGAGAACCCCCAGACCGGAATCATAGGAAAGCAGCTCTCTGCCAGCCCCTACCCGGACTGGAACGAACGGATCCATGCTGATTGCTACAGCGCAAACAGCCACTCACGCTATCTATCGGCGTATCGCAGGATCCTCAGCATGACCAACAACTATGCATACTTGAGCTTCAACTTCGGCCCCACCCTGCTTTCCTGGATGCAAAAAGAGCACCCCCAGACCTATGACCTGATCCTGGAAGCCGACCGACAAAGTGTTCAACGGTTGGGCTGGGGCAATGCCATCGCCCAAGCTTTCAACCACTCGATACTCCCACTCTGCACCAAGGAAGACGCCAGGACCCAAATCCTGTGGGGTTTGGATGATTTCAACAGGCGTTTCGGCAGGGAAGCCCAAGGCATGTGGCTTTCAGAAACCGCCATAAACCCCATGGTGGTCGACCTACTCGCAGAATGCGGGGTATCATTCGTCATCCTCTCGCCCTGGCAGTGCCGTGCCATTTCCAAGGATGAGTCGAGCATCCAGGAACTCAATGGCAAACCGGCACCGTATGACAGGCCGTTCCTTCTGCAGGGCAAAAGCGGAAAAACCATCAACGCATTCTTCTACAACCCCCAGTTGGCGGAGGGCATCAGTTTCGGACACTTTCTCAGGGATGCAGATCAGTTGTACGAGCGGCTGCTGGCAATCAGGAACGGGGACAAGGTCCAGCTCATACACGCCGCAACCGACGGGGAAATCTACGGCCACCACGAGCCCTACGGGGACATGGCCTTGGCGGCCCTCATCAAGAAGGTCAACGATCGCGATGATTTCTCCTTCTCCAATTACGGGACCTACCTCGCTTCTCATCCGGCAACCGAATGGGCCCACCTGCATGAGGGTGAGGAAGAAAAGGGCACCAGCTGGTCCTGCCCGCACGGCGTCAGCCGATGGTATCGTGACTGCGGCTGCCATACCGGCGGTGATGAAAGTTGGAACCAGAAGTGGAGGACTCCCCTGCGCAAGGCGTTTGACAACCTCAGCCAAGCCATCGACGCAATCTACCCTACAGAAGTAAGGCGACTTTTGGGAGACCAGGTGCAGCCGGCTTCACTGCTGCATGCTTTCGCCCCGGTGGCTTCCGAGCTGATGGACATGCAGACTTTCCTGGCGCAGTACAGCGACAACCAGGAAGTACAGGTGCAGTTGGCCCAGTTGCTGCTGGCACAAAAGTACAAGCATTTCTCCTATACCAGTTGCGGTTGGTTTTTCAACGACCTCGCCGGTCTGGAACCCAGGCAGAACATCACCTATGCCCTGATGGCTGCCCAGCTCTGCCAGCAATTCAACGGTGGGGAACTGATGATCAACCTGCTGGATGACCTGAGCAAGGCAAAAGCAAATCGAAAGCAGGATGGAAACGGCCAAAGCCTCGCCATGGAGAGCCTGCAACAGCTCAAAGGAGAGGTTGAGGCTGCTCTGTACTTCACCTTGAACCGGAGGATCGCCAACAGCATCGACCATGCATCCACATATGGATACTTTGAGCTCGAGTCCTTCGCCCTGCAGGAAGACGGCAGTGTGAACCTGGTTGTCCTGAACAAGCAGTCCTTGGTCTGCTATGAGTGCAAGGCCGTAGACCTGCACCCGGCTGCCATGAAGCTCGAATACTCGATGACCATCCAAGGCTCCAACGAGAGCGAAGAGCAAATCTACTACCTGGACCACGAGGATATCAACTTGAGAATGCGCGATGAGCTGTTCGACCAGATTGACCGAACGGTATGCTCCTTTGACCAAAGCCAGATCAAGCAGCTTTCAAAGAACCTCGGCCACTATGCAAGCCTGGCTACAAACATACCTTATCTTCCAATGGGTTCGCTCTATCAGGAGCTGATCGGGTCCTCCCTGCAGGCAATCAAGAATCTTTTCATGTTCGGGGCGCTTGCGATGTGGGACGAGTTCAAGGGCGACTTCACCTTGATGCTCGATTTCTTCATCAAGTACGGCAAACAACCCGACCTTGATTTGATCCAAACCCTCTTCGACAACCAGATGACGGCCATGGCACAAAAAATCCAGACGTACGGACTGTATAATCTGAACAGCAGGTTCGTGCTGGAATTCTTGGACATCATCCGAAAGCGGGGTTTCCAACCCAATCTCACCGCCATCCAGGATGCTGTATATCACTACCTGAGCATGCAAAAACAACTTCCGCAATCAACCGATGTCGATCTGATCAACAAGTTGGGTGACGTCCTGAACTTCGACATCAAGATTACAGGGTTGTGACCAAAGCCGATAACTCGGGATTTTCTGCAAGCACTCTTGCTGCATACGAACACAGGGGGACGATCAAACGTCCCTCTTTTTGTGCTTGTTCGACAACAAGCATCACCAGCATGCGGGCGATGCCCTGCCCCCTGAGCTACGGCGAAACATAGGTGTGGTCGATGGTAAGTTTATCATTACCCGGCTTTCGGGTCACAATGCAGGCAACCGGGGGCTTGCCGTAGGCAAATCCGTTCTCGGTCTGGTAGTACTCCATTCTCAACTTCCTTTCTCCAACAGTTTCCTTGCATGCCCGAGGCTCTCCTGGCTGGTATCGTCTCCGCTGAGCATACGGGCAATTTCCCTCTGGCGCTGTTCACCCTTGACCGGGGAAATGGTTGAGTAGCTCATTGCATTGCGAATTTCCTTGCTCACCACCAGATGATGATCAGCCTTGCTTGCAATGGACGCAAGATGGGTAATTACAATGACCTGATGCGTTCGAGCTAGGTTTTTAAGCTGCTCTGCAACCGAAAGCGCCACACTTCCTCCGATTCCGGCATCGACTTCGTCAAAGATCAAGGTGGGTATTGCGTCACTTTGGGCCAGCGAGGTCTTGACCGCAAGCATGATGCGGCTCAATTCTCCACCGCTTGCAACATCCTTTATCGAACGCATTTCAAGCCCTGGATTTGCACAAATCTGAAAGCTGACTTCATCAATCCCGCTTGCCGTCGGACTCGTTTGGGTAAAAGCAATGGAAAAGACCGCCTCCTTCATCCCCAAGGTTCTCAGCTTCTCTTCCACTTCGCCCGATAGAAGCAATGCCGACGCTTTCCGTTTGTCCTGGAGTGCCCGGGCTTGCTCAAGCAGTGTCCCGTAGGCAAGCTTTATCTGTTTTTCCAACTTGCTCAACACAATCTCCCCCTGCTCGGACAGAGAGAGCTTCTCCTTGCTTTTTGCAAGGAAGGCTTGCACGGCCTCCAGGTTGGGACCATACTTCTTCTTCAATCGCTGCAATTGTGCGAGCCGGCCTTGCAACCTATCCAGCTCCTCTTCACTATAAGCCATACCGTTGAGGTAGTCGCGAACGCTCTCGTAGATGTCCTCGATCTCAATCGTGGAGCTTTCAAGCCGTTCACCAAGGGTTTGCAGGGAGGGATCGGCCTTGCCTGCCAAATCCAGCTGGGTTTTCACCTGATGAAGCAAGGCCAGCGTGCTCAAACCCTGGTCATTTCCGTGCAGAAGCGAGACCGCCTGACTCAATGCCTCGTGGATGTGCTCGAAGGATGCAATGACCTGCACCTGATTTGCAATCTCCTCATCCTCCATCGGTTTTGGATTTACCTTCTCGATCTCATCGACGGCATAGCTGAGATAGTCCATTTCACGTTTTGCCGCCTCCAAGTCTGCTTGGACGCGTTCAAGCTCTGCTTTCAGGCTCTGGTACTGGTCATATGCGCTCTTGTATGCCGATTTTTCCGCCCCGCAAGAACCGAAGGAATCGAGGACTGAAAGCTGATGGGAGGTGGACAAAAGACTCTGATGGTCTCTTTGTGCACTGATGTCCAGCAACTCAGCGGTAATGAGGGCAAGCTCCGACCGTGTTGCCAACCTGCCTTGGATGGTTATGGAGGAACGTCCATTGCTCTTGATGGTTCTGCTTGCCACCAAGGTGTCGTCCTCCAGTTCCAACTCCTCTTTCGCCAAATAGGAAGCCAGATGAGCTCCCATCGGTTCGGCAATATGAAACGAGGCGCTGACTGTTGCAGAATCGCACCCGCTTCGAATCGACTGGACCTCGGTTTTCTCTCCGAGCAACAGGGTCAAAGCTCCCAACAGGATGGACTTGCCGGCACCGGTTTCACCGGTGATGACGCTAAATCCCCCAGGAAATTCGATGACGCTGTCCTCTATGAGTGCATAGTGATGTATCTCAAGCCGTTCAAGCATGCAGTCCTCCTCCCGACCAATTCAGTTTATCACGGAGTACTTCTATGAAATTACGCCTTTCGCTTGTGACCAACAGCGCCTTGCTGCGCGATTTTTCCACAATGATCACATCATCCTCCTGCAAAGGAAAGATTTGCTGGCCGTCGAGGGAGAGCACGAGACCGGTTCTTTGCCCCTTGGGTATGGTCAATGTAATCCGTGATTCCCCGCTGACCACCAGGGGCCGGTTGGAGAGTGTGAAAGGACAGATCGGGGTGATGATCAGCGAGGAGAGGTCGACATCGAGGATGGGACCGCCGGCTGCCAGGCTGTATCCGGTTGAACCGGTGGGTGTTGCTATGATCATGCCGTCGGAGCGGAAAAACCCTGCATCGGTGTTGTCGATGCGCAGCGCCATGCTGATCACCTTGCTGATGCCGCTTGAGGATACGACCATCTCATTGAGGCCGTGACCGGTAAAGACCTTGGCCCCGTCACGAATGACTGCGGTGCGGATCATCAATCGCCTGCTGATGCAGTTCTTCCCCGAAAGGTAAAATTCGATGGCTTCCTGCCACTCATCGACCGATATCTCGGTGATGAATCCGAAGGTCCCCAAGTTGATCGCGAGAATGGGGATCCCAAGGTCCTGCAGGTATCGTGCACTGTAGAGGACCGTCCCGTCGCCACCGAGGCAGATAACCAAGTCGGTGCCTTGCTGTACCTCCAAGGGTTCATTTTCTGCATTGGTCGGGAAGACTGAATTCGAGATTCCCTTTGCATCCAGATACTCCGAGATGGTCTTTGAGAGTGCATGGGAAGCTTCCTTTCCCCAGTTTGCTATAATCAATACATGCCGTACAGGCCTCTCTTCCATGGTAGACTCCTTAGCTCAAGTGAGAAATGACTTTGATCAGCAGTTCAACTTCGCCCTGTTTCAGAAACGGATACAAAGGTAATGTCAGTGCTCTCAGATAGAGCGGAATAGCCTTCGGATAGAGGTCGAAGCGGTCGCCGGCATGCATGGCAAGCGTATCGGTGAAGGTTTTCTTCGCAGATACCTGATACTTGTTGGCAAATTTGATGGCATCCTCGGGCTTTGAGTCCAAGGCGACGCAGAAGCTGTACCCGTTGGGGAGAAAATCGATGTTGCCGATTCCGAAAATCCGATGTGGTGTCTTCAGCAGGGATTTTGCAAAGAGAGCATAGAGCTCACGACGTTTGGCCAGTTGCTCGCCGAGTGTGGCCAGCTGGATCATGCCAAGGGCTGCATTCATATCCGGCAATTCGATATAGGGACGTACTTGGGGGGCAAATGCTTTCACCGACTTTTGATGCGTTTCACCGGTATAGGCAAGGACTGCACCTCCACCGGTGCTTACGATGCAATCCTCTTCGAAGGCACAGAGAATCAGGTCGCCGAAACTTCCAGCCCTCCGGTCTTCATACTCACTTGCCAGACTTTGGGTGATATCCTCGATGACGGGCACTCCCAGCTGCTTGTAATCGCAGGTTATCGGAATCTGGCACATGGGCAGGTGGATCAACAGGGCGCTGCAGCCTTGTTCGACGAGTCTTTGCGCTTCCTCTTGCGCAAGACACCCATGCTCGGGATCGATATCGCCACACAGCAGTTCATAGCCCATGGACTCTACCACACTCTGATACCAGGAGGGAGAGAGGATGCTTGCTCCGATTTTTGCCTTGCCCTCCAATTCACAGGCTTGCAGTGCACAGCAAAGTCCATCCACATAGGAACGGAGGGCGATGCCGCCTTTGGCGCCGATCAACTCACAAAATTGCTTGAGAAATGCATTCTTTCGTTCGCCTGGACCGATGCGTTCATCGACCATGGTCTGCAATACAGCATCCATGTCTTTTCTGCGCAAGGTGGGTTTATGGAAAGGAATCAGTGCCACGAGAGCCTCCTCGCGAAAGTATATCCGTATTTGGCTGCAATAGGAAGGCCAAAAAAAGCCCTCCGA
>DJGJ01000046.1:0-8616 GCA_002432715.1 Sphaerochaeta sp. UBA5849
AATTTTAGTGGGAATTACAGATTATTCACAATCTCTATGCCCGGATGTCCAAGTCTTATAGTAATGAGTACATCTATCAAAATACGTTGCTTAATGCCTTGCTGCTTGGAAAGCATAGCGTACGCACTACAACAGCGTTGAGCCGGGTTCCCGTTGGAAAGGCTGTTGCAAATTTCATACTCATCAATGGAAAAGCGGTAGTCTATGAGATCAAGTCGGATCTGGATTCGATGGATAGAGGCATATTACCATGCATTCGACCAGGTCTGTGTGGTAGGCTCCGAGACTTCTTTCATGAAATTGAACGCCATGGTTTCAAACAGCCCGGTCGGCATCTATGTCCTGACAAAGCACAATGCCATCAGTGCTAGGCAGAAAATGAACCTGTCGCCGATGCAAGTGCACTCTCTCATCAATCAATGTTCAAGCTGCTTCGAAAGCGTGAATACGAGCATATCGTACATCCCTATTTATGGATTCCTACCTGAAGCGACTCCCGTATTCTGGTATGGAGCCCTGTTTTCAAAGATTCCTATAGCCCGGGCCTATACCATGGTACTGCAAACACTGAAAAAACGGGTATCCATACAGCCAGAACAGATACAAGAGGTGATGGGACGACAGTTTGCTTGATAGTATAAAAAGTCCTATTCAGTCTCAACCAAACAACCATAATGAGAAACATTCCTCACTATTGTGTATCCATCGCAATAGCGTCTCTACATTTCCAAATTGCCATTGGATGGTTTTTTAGCCTTTCTACAATGATTGGATCATCAAATAGCAGCTCTGGCACATAATGCTTTCGAGAGAAGGCTGACCAAAAAGCAAATTCATCGGGTGTTGGTACAAGGACCTCTTGTAAAAATTCCACAACAGTTCCATAAGCTTGCTTGGCATCAAACCATGTACCATGACGTAAAACTGGTACGAGATCGGTTTTGATTCGTTGTTGTGTTATCGATAGGGTATTCTCGAAGTTGAATTGTTCTGGCACCTTGTCGGACCCTACTGCGCAGTAGAACATCACACATTTTCTTAGTAAGGGTTCTTGTGATTTCTTGATAAATCCCTTTTGTGTCATCATAAATATATCAAACAAATCTCTTGGCGCCGCGCGATTGAGCATAGCGACAATTTTTGAAGCATAAATTTCTATCGGATCAAGACAAAGCGTAGCCAGTTCCTGTTCACTCCATGGTAACAATATAGTTCTTACTACTGGTGGAAGAATGTGGCAGCGAAGCATGTAATTAATCTCAATTTTCATATTATCCTTCATGCCCCCAGCATTCTGATACTCAAAAACAAAGGAATCCAGAGCATGATAAGTTTTTGACTTGAGTCCAAGCGTATATCCTGCAGCACTCGTGTACTTTTTTATTCGTTCTGTAAGAATTTCCCGTGACTTCATCATCTCATCACGTGAGAGATTGTGAGAAAAATCCAAATCGATATCAACAGAGAGTCGAGGCAAGTCAAGAATCATAAGGTTGAGAGCGGTTCCTCCCTTGAGTGCTAATAACTCAGCCAAAAATGAGTCAGAATGAATCCATTTCAACACATCTGCCAACCGGCATATTTTCTCAAATGTATCTCTGACAAATCCCAACTCTCGTGCTTGTCGTCCTAATACCATACGATCATATTGCATCATAATCTGTCACTCCTTTTGCAATAAGCTTAAGCACATCAGCAGGTGCGTAGATGTTCCAATCCTTGTGGAATACAAAGTCCTTCGATCGGTTGTACAGATAAGACTTCCCGGTAGGGAGATGCATCTTGCAATTCTCGAAAAACGAACTGGATAATTGAAGTGACTGAGCCAATGCAGAGAGAATTAACCCTGTTTTTTGGTACAAGAAGCCATTGTCGTACTCCTCCAAGCAAGAGAGAAGCTGTGATTCATCCAATCCAGGAATCAGCTGGAGGCATCGTAACAGTTCTTCCAATCCTCCGATTTTCTCAAACATTTCAATGCTTTCAATGACAGTTCGTTCGAGTGATGAAACTCGAACTCCCTTTGGTCCTTGTTGTATGTGACTGACGATTTTCGGACTAACCCGCCGATAGGTAATACCATCAAATTGAAAATCATGAAAGCGACTCTGGCTTGTTATATATACGTCATAGAACACCTGGTTCGCATATCCGTAATATTCAAACGCGCTGTGGTACGAAACGACTGCATCCTCACTGATATGGGAGGCAATTTCATAGCGGTTAGGAACAGGCTGTCCTGTCTCCATACTGATTGCAACATAGAGATTCTTCCGGACACTTTGGATATATCCTTTTCCCCTATATGCCCGGCTAAGAGCTTTCGCGGCCTCATCGCTGCCGGTAATGGATTTTAGATTTTCTAGACTAAAGCATCCAAGAGATACCAATTCAGGATAGTACTTCATACATTACCTCCTTTTATTGGAATTGTTGCACGAAAGTGTAGTAAAATCTACATTATCGTGTAATATTAACTACAAACATTTCTATATGTACCTCTTGATATCAGAATATTCCAACATCTATGAAGTGGATTTTCATCCCTCTCTGCTTTGCATCTTTCTGAACAGCGAAAGGCTTCAGTATATTCCCCTTATTGGTTGTCGATTACAATCCCGAATGAGCAGTGACAGCCGTATCGACTCTATTGGATGGGCCAGAAACATGAAACTCTTTCGGCAATCCTGCAGCTTCCGAATGGACGTTGTCCCCGGGGAAGGAACCATCTTGGAAAGAGTCTGACTCGGGGAAAAAAAGAAATCCACGCTCTGGCATAGGCAGATAGACTTTTACATCTGATAATTCATTCATTTGGTATTAGCAAGGGCTATACATACTCTCCGGTTGCATAGCCCCCTGTTCAATGAGAAGTCAGATCTGGATCTGTACAATACCGGAGAGCACGATCAAGTGCAGCACGACCTGCTCGATCCAGGTGAACCAATCGGAGCCGCTGATGCGACCGAAGTCGATGGTGAGGACATCGAGGATGACAATCAGGGCGACCCAGAAGATCAGGATGGCCGTATAGGCAAGCTTGGTGATTTTGTCGGGAATGAGTTTGGTGAAAAGCCGGGCACCCAGAAACAGACCGCTGATCAGCTGCAAGGTGGATATGACATAGAGCAGCAGCTCGTTATCCCCGCCGAACATGTTGGAGAGCTCGCGGGATATCTGGCTTCCCAACCCGCGTCCCGAAGTGAATCCGATGATGCCCATCGCCACAAAAAGCAGGGCGATGAGAATTTGCATTACGTTCTTCGACGCAACAACCTGTAGTGATGCCTTGGGATCTTTTGCCATGTCAGGACTCCTTGTTTTGCATCAGTGTACTCTCACGGAGGTGTAGAGTAAAGCACGTGGCAACGGGCAACGATAATTCATACCAAAATGCTTGACGATTGCAAAATAAAATTGTAAGCTACATATATAGCAATGCAACATTGTTAAGGAGTAAGAACATGAATGTACCAAAGATTGGAATTATTATAAGCAGTACCAGAGCCGCAAGAGTTGGACAGCAGGCAGCAGAATACGTAGCATCGATTGCAAAGAAGCGCACCGACCTAGCCTTTGAAATCGTCGACCTTCGCGACTATCCCATGCCCTTCTTCGATGAGGTCAGCTCAAACGCCTACGTTCCCTCGACCAATGAGGTTGCCCGGGAATGGCAGAAAAAGATTGCCAGCCTGGACGGATTCATTTTCGTCACCGCTGAATACAACAACAGCATCACCGCAGCTTTGAAGAACGCCCTTGACTACGCATATCCTGAATGGAACCGCAAAGCAGCGGCATACTTCTCCTATGGCTCGGCCGGCGGTGCACGTGCGGTGCAGCACCTCCGTGACATCTGTGTCGAACTTCAGATGGCGCCGGTGAGGCAGTCGGTCCTGATTATGGGAAATGACTTCTATCCGATCATAAACGGACAGAAGCAGATCAAGGACGTTCCCAATCTTGAGCCCCAGGTCAACAGCATGCTCGATCAGCTCTCCTGGTGGGCGCATGCGCTGAAGAGTGCCCGCGAGAGCAAGTAATATATCGATATCCAGTAACTGAATAAACGTTGGGAGGAAGAGGCCGTCGGCTTCTTCCTCTTTTACTGTTCAACGTGTTTCACTTGGAATTACCAAGCGCTCAAGGCCGTCGAGGGCGACATACAGGGTCAAGCCTAGCAGGCTCAGAAGGACGATTCCTGCGTACATGCCGACATACTGGGCCATCACCCAGTTGTTCATGATGTAATACCCAAGACCGTAGGTGGCTGCATAGTTCTCACTGATGAAGAGCACCGAAAGCGAAATGCCCAAGGTGATGCGCAGCGATGAGAAAATCCGCGGCAGGATGAAAGGCCAAAGAATATCCCTCAGGATTTGGGTTTGCGTGAGATGGTATGCCTGGGCAAGCTCCAGGTATTGCACAGAGATTTCCTTCACCCCGTCACGGATGGTTACAGAGGCCGGAAAGAATATGATTACGGCTATGAGCATGATCTTGGACAAGTCCCCGATGCCGAAAAGCACCATGAAGACCGGAAGGAATGCAATCTTGGGCAGGGGATAGAGCAGGTAGAGCACCGGCGAAATGAGCTGGTCGAGCTTCTGTGTCCGACCGGCAAGCATGCCGGTGGGAATGGCGAAGAACAAGGCCAGGGCCATCCCCATGGCAATCCGGTAGAGGGAGAGGAGCAGGTGCAGGTACGGCTTGGCGGTCTGCATGCTGAAAACCAGATGCAACAAGACTGCATGCGGGTAGGGTATGATCGGGGCCTGCATCACCAGGGCCATAAGGTACCATGTGATGATCACAGCCAGAAAGCCACGCAGGTACTTCATCGGCTGCCTCCCAACCGGGAACGCAAGATTCTCTGCAATTCAAAGGCTTCTTTCTTTATGCGCAGATCAGAGAGCTCATGATAAGGATTCGTTGTCTCAAAGACGATGCCTTCCTCTGTCATCACCACGATGCGCGAACCCATGAAAACCGCCTCGGCTATGCTGTGGGTGACAAGCACCAAGGTGATGTTGTTGGCTTTCACATAGGCTTTCACCTCATCCTGCAGCCTCTCCCTCGTCTGTTCATCCAAGGAAGCAAAGGGTTCATCCAGCAGAAGGAGGCCGGGTTTGCGGATCAAGCTGCGGGCGAGGGCGACACGCTGCCTCTCCCCGCCGCTGAGCTGTTTGGGATAACTGGACATCTTCTCCTTAAGGCCCACCAAAGCAAGCAACGCCTCTGCCTCGCCCCTCATCTGCTTGGGAAGGCCGAGCAGCACATTGTCGATTGCCCGCTTGTACGGCAGCAGGCGGTCCTGCTGGAACATGATCGCGCACTCACCCTCTGTGGTGATGGCCCCCCCATTCAGAGGCAGCAGGGAGGCTATTGCGTAGAGCAGACTGGTCTTGCCGCAGCCGCTTTTGCCGATGATGCTTACCATTTCGCCCTTTTGCACTTCCAGCGAGAAGCCTGAGAACGCGACCTTCGAGCCGTAGAGCAGCCGGGCATCCTGAATACTCAGCATTACAAGCCCTCGATGAAGCGGGCATCGAGCATGCCGGCAGGGGAGAACTCATATCGTTGGTTGGTCACCGACTCAGTCCAAGCCATGATCTCCTGCATGAAGGAGGTGCTGGGAAGCCTGGGAGTCTGAAAGTCGGGCAGGTGAATCGAATCCCGGATCTCGGATGGAAGATTCGGGATGTACTTCATGAGGGCTTCGCGGGCAAGACTCTCGTCCTCCTTGATGGCCTTCACAGCCTTTGCGTAGGCGCTATGGAAGCGCTTCAACGCCTCACTTTTTTCCTTGGCCGCCTTCTCGGTAAAGGCGATGATATTCAGGCTCTCGGAAGGAATGCCTGGATAGAAGAGTTTCTCCAAGCCTCTCAGAGCCCCGATGGAAGCGAAGGGCTCGGGGAAAATGCCGACATCGAGGCGGCCTGAGACCACCGCCTCCAGGCGGGCGGGAATCTCATTGATATACACCTTGGAAACGGTATGGTCCGGCCCCAGGTACTTGTCGATGAGGTAGTTTGTCACGCTGATCTCCATCGTTCCAGCCGAAACGGCTTGTTTCTCCTGCAAGCCCGGCTTCGCTAGAAGAGGGAAGTCTCCATCGGTGGAGAGGGTCCCGATGAGTTTGAAGTCACCAGCTGTCTGGGTGATGAGGGCGACAAGGTCGGTCATGGCCCCATCGACCTGGCCTGTCTGCAAGGCCGTCTGGCGATTCTGTCCGTTCGTGAAGAGCATAAGCTCTACATCGACCCCGGCCTCCTTGAAATATCCCTTCTCAAGCGCTACATAGAAGGGGGCGGCATCGACGGCGCTCATCATGCCCACTGTCAGGGAGGGAATGGCAACGTTCGCCATTGATTGCTGTTCGGATTTCCTGCAGCCGGGGAAAACCAAAAGTGTCGCGATGAAAAGGACAAGCAAAAACTTCTTAAACATTCGGGGCCTCATCAGTGAATCAACATACTCTACCATAGCCGAATATGCTGATTCAATGCAGGAAGGAAGTTATCAAGGAGTCTGAAAGCTTTGGTAACAATCGAGCCCTGCAGAGTGCCGGGTTACGGATTGTCCTCTCACCTTTTTGTGCATTGTAAAACGATTTCAAATTCTGATATACTAGATTTAAGATAAAATTTTGAGTATCAGGGAGCCATATGAAGCAGGAACAGGTTGCCGTAATTGATAAACGGAGTTTGGCGGAGCAAGTCTATCAGTATCTATGTGATTCCATCATCGGTGGCCGATTCAATTATGGAGATACCCTGAGTACCAAGCAACTGGCCAAGGAACTCGATGTCAGCATGATGCCGATCCGGGAGGCCCTGAAGCGGTTGGAAATCGATGGGTTGGTGGAAATCAGGCCCAGAAGCATGTGCTTGCTCAGGACGCCGACCAAGAAAACCATCCTCTCTGCAATTGCGATGAGGGAGTTATTGGAAGTTTATTCCGTAAAGAGCGTGTATGAAACCATTGAGAAAGAGAGGTTGGAACCCTTGAAGGCCCTCACTTCATCAATGGCCGAAGCTTTGGCGCAAGAGGACCTCCATACGTATATAAAATTCGACTGCCAATACCATCTCATGCTCTGCTCTCTGTGTGACAATGAGTTCATACATCGGTCCTACAAAGAGTTGAACCTGCACCTGAATATGAAGTATATGTATGATATTGGAATCAAGCCGGACTACTCACAGACGTTCCAAGATCATATCGATCTCCTCAATGCCTTGGAACATCATTCACCCGCTGCGCTGCAAATCATAGAAAAACATCTGCATACCAGCAAGAAAAACATTCTCAGCGGTGCTTTTCTTGCCGGTGATGGAGAATCTCAATCCATCAAGTAACCACCGTTGACGTTCAGCGTTTCCCCGGTGATGAAGGAAGCCTCATCAGAGGCCAAGAAAAGTACTGCAGCGGCCACCTCGCTGGATGTCCCCATTCGCTTGAGGGGAATGGAAGAGACCACATTTCTTCGTTTCTCCTCCGACCATTCAGCACTCATGTCCGTCTCAATGGCATGGGGCGCCACGGCATTGACCGTGATGCCGTACTCTGCCAACTGGCGGGCAAGTGAACGGGTGAAGGTATTGACAGCACCTTTGGAGGTACCGTATGCAGGGCTGGCGGTGATGTCGCCGATCTTTCCCGCTATGGACGTTACATTGACGATTTTCCCGCAGCGTTTGGCCACCATATCGGGCAGAAACGCCTTGCACATATAGAACGTTCCGTTCACGTTGACGTCGATAACCTTGCGCCACTGCTGTGGACTCAAGTCGAGGATTCCTTCCCTTGTGATTATTCCGGCATTGTTCACCAAAATATCAACGGGACCTTTCCAAGCATGAACCTTTTGGACCAGACGCTCGACAGCCTCAACATCGGCGATGTCAACAACGGCGGACAACACATTTGGGTTAAAGCTTTGTATCAGTTGCTCGGTCTCAGTAGGAATACGTACATCAACCAGGACCACTGCAGCACCCTCCTTTGCAAAGCGGATCGCAATCTCTCTTCCTATACCTCGGGCTGCTCCGGTGACGACAGCAAGTTTTCCATCCAATTTCATAGTCGATTCTCCTTACGATTTATCCGAACAACAAGTTCGGCAGGAATAAAACAAGTCTGGGGAAGAACATCAGGATCACCACCAACACAATGACGGTGAACAGAAACGCCCACATATCCTTGATGTAGTCGGTCACTGAAATATCGAGTATCTGACAGACTGCATACATAGCCAAGCCCACCGGCGGTGTCATGTTTCCCATCGTGATAATGGTGCAGAGCAGGATGCCGAAGTGGACCGGATCAATATTGACTGCCTTCGCCAAAGGAAGGAAGATCGGGGTGAACAACAGGATGATCACCGACCCATCCATGAACATGCCAAGAATGACTAAAATCCCGAGGATGATGAGCATGACCAGATATTTGTTTTGGGAAATACCCAATATTGCATCCGTAAGCAGTTTGGGGATGTTTTCCAGAGGAATCCCATATCCGAAAATACCAGAGAGGGCGATGATGAACATAATCGCCCCGACATCGATGACCGTGTCTCCGAGTGTCTTGGCAATTTTGAGGAAGTCCAACTCA
>DJGJ01000046.1:8665-56970 GCA_002432715.1 Sphaerochaeta sp. UBA5849
CCGCTGCGGATGCCTCCCAACAGGAGGATGGGGAATAACAGAGCCCAAATGCTCTCTCCAATCGCAGAGAATACTTCCTTTGTTGTAGCTTTTTCCCGTTCTGCCCCATAGCCGCGGCGGGTGGAAGTGATCCAAACGGTAATCATCAGGCCGATCATCATAAGCAGTCCCACCAGCATGCCTGAAGCAAAAAGCCGGCCGATGGAGACCTCACCGACAGTCCCATACAGGATGATGCCCACCCCGGGAGGAATGGTTGCAGTAATGAGGGAAGTCCAACTGATGACATTTGCGGTATATCCCTTCGAATATCCCCGTTCGATCATGTCAGGCCCGAGCACCCGTGCCTCCATTGAAGCATCGGCGATGGCCGAGCCGGAAACTCCTCCCATGCAGGTGGAAAGAACCACACTGACTTGTGCCAGCCCCCCGTGCATATGACCGGTCAGGACCGAGGAGAGCTTCATCAAGCGCTTGGTGATTCCCGAGGAGTTCATCAGATTCCCGGCAAAGATGAACAGAGGAACAGCGAGCATGGCAAAGTTCTGTGTTTGGGAAATGGGCAGCTGGACCGTGATGGTGAAGGGCAGTTCAGGATGCTGAAGAAAGAATGCCATTCCTGATATCCCGATTGCGAAGGCAACAGGCATGCCCATGACAAGAAATACGATGAATAGGATTGCTACAAGCAGCATGTCAGACCCCCTTCCTGCAGCTCTGGAACAGATTCTTGAGTTTAAGAATCGAGGTGATGATCATCAGGCTGCAACCAACAGGTACACAGAGGATCACCCAGGTATAACTGAAGCCGGGAATACCCTGGAACACCCTTCGATAGGAGATGAAACTAAGCTTCACCCCGTAGATTGCGAGTGCGGCGAGGAAGGAGACTATAAGCAGGTAGTTGATGATGGTGATGATTCTGGCACTCTTTTCTGAGATTTTGAGCAGCAACAGCTCCATTTTCACCAATTTGTCATGGCGCAAGGCAACATCTGCCGCCAAAAAAACACTCCAGGCAAACAAGAAAAGAGAGAAATCCTGGGACCAGTTCACCGGCTTGTCCACCGATCTGGCCACGGCGCCAATGAATATGAGCAGGCAGCTGGCCGACAGAAATACTGCCGAGACTATGACTTCCAGTCTACATATCCGTTCATAGAATTTCCGCATGGAAACCCCCTTTCTAAAGACTGCAGGAAACATGCATTGGTATCATGATGCGGGAGCGTGCTTTGACATAAGGCGCACGCACCCGCATACCTGGCGGAAGTGGTAAGCTAAGAATAACGACTGTACAATCCGAGCGATGCCATGCTTTCTTACTTGGTTTTGCCCATTTCAGCATAGATCTTGTCACGGGCTGCCTGCAGGTTGAGTTTCACATAGGCAGCCTCTCCTGCAGCCTTGAACGCCTTCATGTCGATCTGAGCTTCCGGGATGACGGTCATACCCCTGCTCTTCAGCAGTGCCAAGTTTTTCGGATCCAACTCCTCAAGGTATTGGCGGGAAACCTCCAATCCAGCTTTGTTGCACTCTTCTTCCAAGATTTTTTGGTATTCGGGAGGCAGTGAATTGAACCACTTGCTGCTGATCACCTCGAAATTGATCAGCAGGATATGCTTGGTTTCATTCACATACTTGCAAACCTCATGGAAGTTTCCCGTCGCGGTGGCGGTGAAGGAGAGCTCGAGTCCGTCGATGGCCTTGGTCTGAAGACCGCTGAACATATCGCCGTAGTTCATGGCTACCGGAATTGCTCCGATGGCCCTGATGGACTCCTGCCAAATCGGTGCGCCCGGTGTTCTGATGCGCAGTCCATTCAAATCTTTGGGGCTGGTGACCGGCTTATTGGTGATCGTTTGCCTGAAACCTTGCACCCAGAAGAACGACAGGACCTTGAAGCCTTGGGTCCGTTCGAGCTCGGCCTTCCATGCCTGTACGGTGGGCAGCGTATTCAGTTTTTGGACTTCATCGAGAGTCTCGACAAAGTACGGGGCATTCATCACCGCCATGTCGGGAACATACATGCCCAATCGTGCTGCATCGGTATTCTGTCCGATGTTTGCCCCCTGACGGATTTGCTCAAGGATGTCCTCTTCAACCCCCAACTGGGCGCTGGGATAGACTTCGATGGTCAAGCCGCCGTTTGTCCTTTCCTTGACCGCTTCAGCCCATTTCAAGAATGCAGCATGGTACGGATCCTGCGGTGTCAGTACATGATTGAAGCGCAAAACATACTTCTTTTCTGCGGGTGCTTCCTGCACCCCTGCGGCTGTGAGCAGTACGGAAGTGATGATGAGAAAGAGTGAGATGATACTGATGATTTTTTTCACAACGAACCTCCTTTAGGCTTGCTGATATCTTAGATAAATGATATCTTAGCATTGTCGATTTGTAAAGACTCTTGTTTTCACCATCACAGAAGGAGACGGAACGATGGAAACAGCAGCACATTTGCACGTGCATCAGCTCTCCCGGACAGTTCAGAGGACAACAGGGCCGGCTCAATTGAGTGTTCTCCTTATTGAAAATGAGCAAGCCCGGTGTATGGTGTACCTGCAGGGAGCGCATGTAGCATCCTTCACTCCCAACGGCCAGGCCGATCTATTGTTCATGAGTCCATACAGCACCTATGAGAAAGGAAAGCCGTTTCGGGGAGGCATTCCAATCTGTTTCCCTTGGTTTGGAAAGCATCCGAAAAGGGATGACTTGTTCCTTCACGGCTTGGTTCGCACCAAACCCTGGGAACTGAGAGAGGCGATTGATATCGCCGACGGTTCGACCAAGCTCGTCTTGTCCACGGAGGATGACGAGTACACCCGCTCCATTTGGCCGCACCGATTCTCCCTGCAGCTAACGATAACCGTCGCCGCTTCCCTGCGATTGGAGATGCAGGTGACCAATACCGATGAACAGTCATTCTCCTTCGAAGAAGCCTTTCATACGTATTTTCGCATCGGCAGCTTGCAGGACTGCTCGATCACCGGGCTGGAGGGATGTACCGTCGTTGACCGATCTGACGGCAATCGGGAGTACTCCCAAGACGGGTCCGTAGTCGTTGGCGGGGAGTTTGTCCGCATCTTTGAGCAGGCAGGTCCGGTTGTGGCACTCCATGATCCTGTCCTTGGAAGAAGCATCCGAATGGAACAGGAAAACCTGAAACAGGTCTTTGTTTGGAATCCTGGTGATGAGAAAGCAAAGCAGAATCCGGAAGTATTGGATGCCTGGAAGGATTTTCTCTGTGTCGAGCAGGTCAACAGCGGCAAAGCAGCCGTGGTCCTGGAAAAAGGCCGAACGCATCAAAGCACTCTGGTGGTATCGTCACTACCCTATGCAATCTAACAGGAGGGCACGTATGAAAGAGGAAATCAGGATCGAGCGAAAAGCGTTGGAACAGTTTGTTGCAGGTGTTTTCAGGAAGCTGGGACTTTCCTCCGAGGAGGCTGCTGATTCAGCTGAGATCCTGGTTGCAGCCGATGCCCGCGGCATCCCAAGCCATGGGGTGGCCCGGCTCTGGCGCTATGAGAATGGAATACGAAAAGGAATCATGGCAAGCTCTGTCATCCCGACGATTCTCCGTGAAACCCCGATTTCCCTGGTTCTGGATGCCAACGGTGCCATGGGTATGTATCTCAGCAAACAGACAATGACCAAGGTGATGGAGAAAGCGAAATTGAGTGGTGCCGCATTTGCTTCAATTCGTAACAGCAATCATTATGGAATAGCCGGCTATTATGCGGAGATGGCTGCAAAAAACGATATGATTGGGATCTGCATGACCAATACCGCTGCGTTGGGGGTTCCCACGTTCGGTCGGATGCCGATGTTCGGCACCAATCCCATTGCCTTTTCGATACCCGGTCACACAGGGAAGCTTTTCACCCTGGATATGTCCACCACAGCGGTGACACGAGGAAAAATTGAAGTGTATGAGCGCGAGCAGCAGGAGCTGCCCCAGGGATGGGCGGTGGATACCAAGGGACAGGTAACCAGCAATGCGGGCCAATTGCTCCAGGACATGCTCTATCAGAGGGGAGGAGGGCTCATTCCACTCGGAGGTGCGGGAGAACTTTTCGGTGGGCACAAGGGATATGGCTTGGCAGTCATGGTTGATATCATGACTGCAATCACCAGCGGCGGGGTGTTCGGCAAGTCCGTCATGGACAGTGAGGCCACCAGTGCACGCGTCTGCCATTTCTTCGGAGCCATCCGGCTTGATGTATTCCGAGATCCCGAGAAATTGAAAACCGATATGGATAGGCTGTTGGAAGAATTGAACAACACCGAGCCCGCTGAAGGGTGTGAACGAGTCTATTATGCTGGTCAGAAGGAGCATGAAGCTGAAAGAAACAGCAATCTCAACGGCGTCCCCCTCTCATTGAAGGTGTTTGAGCAGCTGTGCTCGATCGGAAAGAGGGCCGGGGTGGAGTTCCCCCAGCCCCTCTTGTGACTGGGTTGTTATCGCTTCTTGCTTCGGCGCTTTTCAAAATCCTGCTTGATCTCCTGATTCCAGTTCTCAGGAACCGTCTTGTAGGCCCGTACACTGCAGACTGCATCGCATACCGCATCGAAGTTGGCCTGGATGCCCTCGCTGTCGGCATGAAAGCTTTGGGCACGGTCGGCATGGATACCCAGGTTTGTGGCTGTCTCGATTGCATCGATGTTTGCACCCAGGAAGATGAACTCCCACTTCTCCTGTTGCTTTGCTTTGATCAAATCCTTGATTGCATCAGGACCGTACTCCCTGCTTGCGTTCTCCTGCCCATCGGTGATGATGACCACCAGTACCTGCTCCGCCTGATATTCTGCTTGCAGATGCTTCTGGGCATTCTCAATCGTATGCACCGTCCGCCCGATGGCATCCAGCACCGCCGTGCTGCCGCCCACGCAGTACTCCTTCTCTGTAATCGCCTTCACCGCCTTGATCGGCAGCCGGTTATGAAGCAGCTCATAGGTGTTGTCAAACAAGGCGGTGGTGATGAAGCACTCACCCTCAACACGTTTTTGCTTGTCCAGCATCGCATTGAATCCCCCGATGGTGTCGGATTCCAAGCCGCTCATTGAACCACTCTTGTCGAGAATAAAAACCAATTCGGTCATATCTGCACCCTCCTTAGGCTACCTAAGGAGTACCATGTCCTGTTTTGCCAAAGGTCACTTGGGAGGCGACAAATTCAACTGCCCAGAAGCGGCTGGTCGTAGCTGAACAAAATCTCGTTGATGGCGAATATGTCGTAGATGTGTTCGGTCAGGCAGTATTCAACGATCACATCGAACTTGCTTGCATGGGATAAGGAGTACCCTGCCAAGCCCAAAAGCCACTGTGCCTCCTCAAGGCTCAGCTCCAACGCCACGGCAAGGGCTAGAATGGTCTTCTTGCCCGGCATGTAGCCGTTGCCGCTTCTGATCTTTGAGAAGTGCTTGCGGTCGAGGTTTGCCTTCTTGTACACCTGAACCTCGGTTTTCTTCTTCTGCTGGATAAGCCTGAGCAGGGAGTCGCAAAAGGGTTCATCCAGTGTCTGCAGCATATCTTCGAGGGAAGGCTGCGAAGCATGGACACAGCCGTCTCTGAAAGCATCCATCCCGACATCGAACATCTGTTGCTCCAGCGTAGGGTCGTAAGCCGTATCGAGGTAACGATCCACCTGCTCCAGCAGTGCGCTTTTCGGTCGCAGAGTTTCGAAGAGAACCAGATGGACCTCCATCTCGTGTTCCTGAAGAAAGCCTTGGATTGCATCGGCGGCCACCCTGAGTGCATCTTCTTTCGGATAGCCGTAGATGCCGCTGCTGATCAGGGGGAATGCGATGCTTTTGCACCGGTATTGTTTTGCAAGGGCGAGACTGTTTGTGTAACAGGCTCGAAGCTGGGCTTCCTCGCCGCTGCTGCCGTCCCTGTAAACAGGACCTGCAGTATGGATGACAAACTTCGACGGCAGGTTGAAGGCTGCAGTAAGCACCGCATCAGCTGTCTTGATCGGAGCAAGCGGGGCACAAGCCCTCTCCATCTCCTCTATTCCGGCTGCCTTGAAAATTGCACCGCACACCCCGCCTCCCATCGACAGAGCGGTATTGGCGGCATTGACGATGGCATCGGTTTTCATGGTGGTAATATCGCTTTTGACAAGGAAAAAGGGCATGGTTATGATCCTTGGCTCGATGCAAACACCTGCTCAAACGGCTTGAAGTTCCCTTCAGGGTTGAACCACTTGTGCGTGTTGTGATCATCGAGAATGGCGAATATGATATGTTCAAAGACACCTTGGTAGGCAGGCTCCCCAAGAACCTCCTTGAACAGCATGGCAATATGGTTGGGAGGGTTGGCAAAAGCGCCGCAACCAAAAGCTCCAAGCACAAGGTTTGTGTGGTGGTGTGCAAGGGCGATATTGAACATGGTCCTGATCTTGCACTTGGTCGGCTCGATGAAAGAGTTTTCAAGCCAGTAGTGGTCGTTGTGGTCGCGCAACAGGTTGGGTTCATGAATGGCAGCCACCGCCATGAAGGAGAGCTTCAGCGGTTCATCGAGCTTGGGATAGCCTTCCTGCTCGGTACCTCGGAAAACTGTTACCCCGGGAGAGTAGACACCTCCATGGTTTCGATCCAACGGATAGGACTCCGGCCGTCTGGGAACATTGAAGGAATGTCCGATATCGCTGAATTGGTAAAGCGACCGATAGTAGTTGGAAATGCGGAAAAGGTACTCTTCCTGGGACCCTGCACCGCTCAGCACTCCACCTCCTGGTTGATGGCGGTTGGCCATGTTCAGCACGACCGGGTTCTCCAAAAGCCTCGCGGCCTTGATGGTATCGAGCTGTTTCACCTCTACCAGCGTAGTGCTTTTTTCTTTCGGCTTGCTTGATGCAAGCTGTTCTTGGTAGAGGGCCGATCCTTCAAGCAGAGGCGCTTCATCATCAAAGGCAATCTTTCTTCCACCTTTTGATATGTAGAAGCCCTTGTGTACATCCCCGATGGTATCGAGAAACACATCCCGCCTGAGTGCATGCATCTTGTCAAAGTCCTGTTCGCGCGAAGCCCGTTCAAATTGCTCATGCCATCTTCCAGCGTCCCACATACCTCTCTCCTACTGCAGTAGTTCCTCCACATACGAAAACATCGCTTGTAGTGTATCACATAATTGGGCGGTCAGCGTGATTTGGTTTTCGAAGGAAACAGGATGGTCAAACACAGTGCTGACAATGGCATCGACGCCCCGGCCCTTCTCAACCAGCTGATAAGGTTCCTGCACCTTGGCTCTGAGCTTCTCCCTCCAGGTATCTTGCAGGCTGCGGCTCCTGGCCGCCAACCAGAACTCAAAAGAGTTCTTCCTGTGCAGGTAGACGACGGCAAGCTTCAATCCAAGAGGTTCGAATGCTTTGAAAGCCAGTGCCGCATAGCTCATATCCGGATACCCTTGATGGATAGCAGTTATCTTTGCTTGGGGAAACCGCAACTGCAGTTCTGCTTGCAACTCGTTGAAAAGAGAGATGATCAAACGATAGCCTCTTTGGGGTAAGCCAGACTGGATACAATCGGTATAGTGATTAATCAGGACATCGCAGCTAAGCTTTCGGTTTGCCACCACGAGCATCTCAAAATCATCGGAGCTGAGCCTCTTATCCCTGCTGAACGAGCCCAAGGTTGCTCCGAAGAACTCAACCGAAGAGAAGCCGAGCCTGCCGAGCATTGTTTGGATTTCACTGGGGATGTAGAAGCGTTCCGTACTGTGTATGGTGTGTTCTACCTGCTCGTCGTCGATGAAGGTGGTCGTATTGCCATCGCGCATCCTGATCGCATCGAAGTGGTTTTGGGCGCAGGAGGAGCCTGCATCCTCGATGTTGCCGTAGAACTCGGCAAGCGGGTGGGTGAGAGCAAACAGGCCGTTGAGGGCTGTGAGTATCAGAAGGGCGTCATCCTTGAGGGACCTTGCGATGCTGACGAGAATCGCCTCATTCTCCTTGTCCGTCTCCATCAGGCAGAATCCGCCCTCACAGAGCATGATTGCAGCATCGAATCGGCCTTCAAAGTCCAGGTTTCGAGCATCGGCTTGGAGAAACGGGATGTTCAGCTTCTCCCTTTCGGCCTTCTCTTTCGCACGCTTCAGTTGCGCCTCGCTCAGGTCGATGCCGGTGACAGTATAGCCACGCTTGGCAAGCTCGATGGTGTGCCTGCCGGTACCACAGCCGACATCCAAAATTGTGAGGTTCTTGTCATAGCCCAGCTCCTGTTCGATGAAGTCGCACTCACCAAGTGTGCCCCGGGTGAAGGACTCATTGTCGTAGTGATGTGCGTAGTTCTTGAAAAGAGAGACATACCAAGGATCTGCCATGAGAAACCCCCTTGTCTCAGTCTCGCTCGATTTAGGGCATTGGTCTAGAGCAGATACAACTCGTTTTCGATGAAAACACTCACCAGGGCGGCATCAAACTGTGTTCCGCTGAAGAACTTGAGCTCCTCGATTGCTATCTCGGTGGGAAGGGCTGCACGATAGGCCCGGCTGCTTGTCATGGCATCATACGCATCGGCAAGGCTCACAATTCGCACCTCAAGCGGAATATCCTCTCCCTTCAGGCCAGCGGGATATCCAAGCCCGTCGATCCGCTCATGATGGCTGCGTACGATGGGAATATAGCGCTTCAGGTAGGGAAGGTGGGTGATAATGCGCTCACCTGCTTCCGGATGGGTCTTGATGATTGCATACTCCTCTTCGGTGAGCGAGGAATCCTTGTTCAATATCTCCTCGGGAATGCTGATCTTGCCGATGTCGTGGAGCAATGCACCCCCTTCCAGAATGTCCAGAGTCTCTTTCGGAAGATTCAGGACCTTGCCCAAGGCGACGGCAAGGTTGCGCACCCGGTTGCAGTGCCCCTTCGTGTAGGCGTCCTTTTGCTCGATGGTTTCGCTGAAAGCCTCCAGGGTGGCTATTGTGGTGTCCTCTAGTGAGGCTAGGACCTCCTTGAGCTCGGTTTCGAGCAACGCCTGCAGATGTTGCGATTGATACTGTTTCTGCAGCAAAAACTGCTCTTTCTCAGATGCTTCCAGCACCCGTCTGACGGTGGCAAGCAAGGTTTCGCGATGTACCGGTTTTGCCAGGTAATCGGCAGCTCCGAGGCGAATGGCACGCATGCCGGTGTCCAGGTCATTGAACGCGGTGATCATGATGATGGGAATCCGGGGATAACTTGCGCGAATCATCTCAAGCAACTCAAGGCCGGAGAATCCCGGCATTTTGATATCAAGCAGGATAAGGTCTATGGAGTTCTCGCTTATCTTGAGCAGGTTCAGAAGTGCGTTGCCTTCTTCACAGGCTGTCACCATATAGCCTTCTTTGCGAAGCATGATCTGAAGGATCTTTCGGATAGCAGGATCGTCATCGGTAGTAACAATATGTCTAGTCATTACGAGCTTCTCCGGTTTCGCCACCCCTAAAAGGGAATGAGGAAAGGTGTTTTCTTTTTATAGGCCTTATATTCGGGGAACATTTTGGGAAACAACACTACATCCTCAAGCATGATGAGAGCGAAGTTGCAGATGATGTATCCAATACATACCCAGACTATAGGAGCATGCCAGAAATAGAGGGCAGTCAACAAGGTGAAAAAAGAATACCAAAGGAAGCCCGGATGCCTGCACAGGCTGTAGGTCCCCTTTGTATAGAGTGTTCCATCACCGTACAAGTGGAGTTCCATCAGGACCGAATAGAGGGTTAAAAGCAGGAATAGCCCCATCAGGACCAAAAGAAGCACCCGCAGCCCGACTGCATGGGGTGATTGGTAGAGGATGAAAAAGAAGATAAATGGAACAAACGTCAGGAAGAATCCGGCAAAGAAAAGCTTGGCAAGCCAAGGTTTTTTATACAATAAAGCAATATCGTATAGAGCTGCAAGCAAATAACCGCATGCCCCCAGCAGAAATAGTTTGATTATGTCCATAAATTGACTCTATAATAATACAAATTTTACGCAAGTGAAAGGAAAAAACGAGGAATCCCTATGATTATTGATGTCTCAACTATCATCCCTGCAGTTGCATTCGTCTTATATGTGTCATTTGTCATATTCGGGTTCCTCCAATACAAGAAAGATCGCTTCTATTGGTCTTTCCAGCTCTACATGATTTTTGTGTCGATTTGGAGCTTCGGTTCGATGATGATGCACCTCAATAGTCCCATACAAACTCCCCTGTTTTGGAACCGCATCATGCTCATAGGCCTGCTGTCGGTTCCGTATGCACTGTGCAGCTTTGTGGTCGATATCCTGGAAATACAAAAACGCATGATTTTTAGGATCATCAACCTCAGTTACATCTTGATCATTCCCTTGATGTACCTCAATTTTTCCGGCAACATCGTCAGCGATGCGGGATTCACCGCGCAAGGTGAATTCTATTACCAGCTCGCCCCCGGGGCACTTTCGGCGTATTCCTTGAGCTATGTCTATCTGATCTTCACCTTGGTCATGCTCCTGTTCGGGGCGAAACGACGCTCGAGCCAAGGCTTTCATAAGAATCTTGTACTTCCCCTGATTGGTGTCGCGATCATGCTCGTCGGTATTTTCATGAACGTCTTTCCCAAGTTCGGCCGGTATCCCATCGATATTTTTGCAGCCACCATCAATGCTGTGCTTCTCTTCTATACCATCTACAAGTACAAGCTGATCAACTACTCACGCGTGGGGCTTTCCATCATCTACTCCACCATTCTGGCAGCCGCGGCCTCGGTGGTGTACCTGTTGATCTTCTCGTTCATCCAGCACAACAACACCAACTTCGATCCGGGCAATATTTTCCAGCTCTCCTTCATCCTCGGTGTTGCAACGGTCCTGATCATTCATCCGCTGCGCAATCTGCTCTCTTATCTTGTTGATACCGTCATAATTCCCAAACGCCATCCGTATCAGACAACAATCAAGAACCTGAGCAAGCGGTTGACGACGATTGTCAATCTTCATGACTTGGGCAACGAAGTTGTCAAGAGCTTGAGTACGGGACTGAAAACAGAGTGGGTTGTGTTTGTGGCAAAACGATATGACGAGAGCCGGAAGTTTTTCCTGGTAGCCAACAACAACTGTCCTTCCACCTGCAAAATCGGTCAGGAAATTGTTTTTACCTTTTCCCGTGAAGTTGAGCAGAAGCTGGAGCTGTACAAGAAGGAGAACCAAAGTTCGGTCATCAGTGTGAATCCTGATGAGCAGCGCATGGAAGTCAGCAGTTCCCTGCCTCCGGCTGATGTGCTGATTCCCTTGGTTTTCCGCAAGCAAATCGCCGGTTATATTCTCATCGGCTACGACCACACAAAGGCTCTGATCAGCGAAATAGAGCGAGAGGCGTTGGAAATACTGGCCGCCCAAAGCAGCCTTTCGCTTGAGAATGCACTTTCCTTCGAACAACTGCGCATCCAGGGTGATGAGTTGACTATGAGCAAGAACAAGCTTGAAGCCATATTCAACGGCATCGCCTCGCCTGTCTGCCTCATCGATATCGATTACACCATCCAGGAGGCCAATACTGCGGCGGTAAGCTTTTTCGGTCAGGATAGGGAAACGCTCATAGGCGGCAAGTGCTACCGCTCATTCTTTCACCGAAGCCGCCCATGCCCGTTCTGCCAAGGTCTTGAATGCCTCCATACCGGGGTGCTGCAGGAAACCGAGGCCGATGTGGCTGAACAGGTATTTTCGTTCCAGTTTCACTCGGTGCGTTCCCCTGACAAGAGCAAGAGCAAGGGCGTCTTCATCGAGATCATCAACGACATCACCGAGCAGAAGCACATGCAGGAGGAGTTGGTTAGGACCGAAAAGATGGCGGGCATCGGCACGCTGGCCGCAGGCATCGCCCATGAACTGAACAATCCACTTGCCGGCATCGTGGGGACTGCAGAGATCATGCTCAGCGAGATGGATGAGCAAAGCCCGCACCATGAATATGTCCAGGATATTCTCACATACTCAAAGACTGCCAGCGATGTCATCAAGGAGCTTTCCATCTACAGCCGCAAGGAGGAGGTGAAGCAGACCCAGCAGGTGGAGATTGTCAGGGTGTTGGAGTTCTCGCTGCGGCTTGCACTTCGCGGTGTCGATTCGCAGAACATTCGTGTCGAGCGCAATTATCATGCACTTCCCTCCATTGAGGCCAATGAGGGAAAGCTTCAGCAGCTCTTCCTCAACCTCATCGTCAATGCCATCCAAGCGATGAACGGCAATGGCAAACTCACCCTCAGTTGCGTGGAAAAGGATGGCTTTGTCCAAGTGAAGGTCGGTGATACCGGCTGCGGGATCCCCGAGAAGCACATGAGCCAGATTTTCACCCCGTTCTTCACCACCAAGGCTCCTGGAAGCGGCACAGGCCTTGGGCTTTCCAACTGCTACAATATTGTAGAGAAAATGGGTGGCCGCATCCGGGTCAAGAGTGAAGAGAATGTCGGTTCGGAATTTACCATCATTTTCGCCCTCAACGAGGAGAACAAGGAGAACATCAGCTTCCAGCTCGTGAACGACCAGAACGGCATGAACGACGTGTTCTTCATCCAGCGCAAAGTGCTGGTGGGGGAGAAGGGGTATCTTGAGGAGTCGATCCATCGAAAGGTGGATGAGAAGGCGATGCACATTCTTGCCTTCCGGGGCCTGCACCCGGTGGGGACGGTCTCGCTGATGACCAGCGAGCACTTCTGGCCGCTTCCTATCTCCAAATACTTCGATATCCAGAAAGTGCTCAAGACCCGCAAGGCGGCTGAGATCATCCGCCTTGCTGTGTTGCCCGAAATGCGCAACACCTCCGCGTCCATCGGCTTGATCATCCTGGTATTCCTGCTTGCACGAGCAACCGGGGTGGAGGAGTTGATCATCGATGTGTTCGCCGATGATGAGAAGACGATCAAGCTGTACAAGAAGTTCGGCTTCGTGGAAGTCGGCACCTACAACTCCCCTTCTGCTGTTACCGTGATGGTGCTGCAAAGCAAATCCACCCTTGAGAAGGACCGAAGCCAGCTCAGGCATTTTGTACGTCCTCTCTTTTCAAGACTCAGGACGCTCTTCGATTTCGGTCCCTACACCCAAGCCGTCCACGATGAAATGGACCGCATCCTGAGTGTGGACAAAGAGGAACCCGTGGAGATAGAAGCGATTTAGACTGGAACGGTGAACACCTTCTGGGTCGGGTAGGCAAAGTCGATGCCCTCAGCACTGAACTTCTTGAGCAAGGCCAGGTTGATCTCCTGTTGTACATCCATGTAAATCAGGTAATCGGGAGAGGGCACATAGTACACCGTTTCGAAAACCAGGGCGGAGGCCCCGAAGGTTTGGAGATGGGAACGGTCGCAGATTACGCCTTTGATGGTTTGTACGTTGGCGATTGCTTCCTTGATGATTCCCACCACCTTTTCCACCTTCTCGATCGGGGTCTCGTAGGGAATCGTGATGGTGGAGACCACGCGCCGACGTTGCATCTGCTTGTAGTTGTGAATCCGGCTTGATGTCAGATCGGAGTTGGAGATAATGAGGACTTCTCCGCTGAGAACCCTGATTCGGCTGCTCTTGACGCCAATCCGCTCGACAATGCCCGACTTGTCCCCGAATACGATGAAGTCGCCGAGTGCGAAGGGATGGTCGAAGAAGATTACGAAGTAGCTGAACAGGTCACCCAGAATTCCCTGAGCGGCTATGGCAACGGCGATACCGCCGACTCCCAGTCCTGCAAGGGCTGTGGTTATGTTGAAGCCCAGATTGCTGATCAAAATGAGAAATCCAACGACCCACAACAAGAGTTTTACGAAGGAGAGCAGCGGCTTGAGGTTTTTCGCATGCTCGTGGTTGGCATATTCCTTCTCAAAATACTTGGAGAAACTCAACTCAATGGCCTTGTTGACCGACCGTACAATGATGATGGTCATGATTACAGCGAAGACTATTTGAACAATTCTGTGAATTTCATCTGCGAACGAGACACTATTGAGAAAGATGGAGAGGGAGGCGAGGAAGAGCAGGGGGATGGCAATGCGTTTGGTGAAGCGCAACGCGGGAAGTGCAAAGGTCCTGACGCTTTTTTCATCCTTCATTTTGAGCGCTTCGAGCTTTTTGATGCGCTTGCCCAAAATGGCGTTTGCCGCCAGCAGCACGATAAAGGTGCCGATGAGTATGAAGAAGGAGACCATATACTGTTCTTGGAAGGTTTGCAAAATGTGTGTGATGTCTGTCATGCAGTCACTATACTATACTTTTTGTCCGCCATCCATCAGCTTGGATGCCTCGCTGAACCCAATCCGGCATGACTGCTGTCGCCTTCGATGACCAGGTTCCCTTGTATCGTCTCCAACCTGAGATGGAGCATCCCATCGATACTATCATAGATGGGCCGCTTGCGCCGCCCAACATCCGTAAGCGTGATATGAACCTTCTCCCATCTGAAGGTGTTCTCTCGGATGTGGATGAGATGCAGCACCTGCTTTGTTGGTTGCTGGACTGCAATCTTGAAGTACCAGCCTTCAAAGTAGTGGTATTTTTTCTTGGTTCCTTGGAACCGTTCGGGATGGAAGAGCTTCCATTCTCTCAAGATGGTTCCTCAGATAATGGCTGGAGGGTAACAGAGATAGGAACCTTTGCAGAGACCTGAATTGTGCTGTGTGAAGGTAGGGAGAAATGTGTTTATTTTTCCTGCTATGCGGCCTTGAAAATTCCTGCAAAACTTGCAGAAAAACGCGTAAAATATAGCGACCTTTTTTTACCTTGGTGATACACTGTCGATGACGATCATGAAGAGTCGAAAGGACCGTTGTTTTGGTCGCCAAGGACGATTTTTATGGGACAGTTCAATACTAACGAGCATGTTATTATTGATGATGTCGAGCCTCCGCTTATACGGAGCGGTGCAGATGCGGTTGCACCGAAACCTCATCACCAGAACGGCAGCCTTCAAGAGTCGAGATTTCCTCTGGAAGGTAGAATCGAAGAGTTCAGGAAGCACTACTTCCCGGACGCGACCGATGCGATGTGGAATGACTGGCACTGGCAGCTTTTCCATCGAATCACCACCTATTCCGACCTGTGTCGGTTCCTCACTCCCACTCAAAGCGAACGTGAAGCCCTGGCGAGTGCGGACACCTTGTTCCCCTTCTCGGTAACCCCCTACTATCTCAGCCTCATCAACCCGGACGACCCGCAAAGCGCAATTCGCAGGACTGTCATACCCTCCATCGAGGAGTCGTATGTAGGAAAAGGTGAGAGCGCAGATCCTTTGGCCGAGGAGCATACCACCGCCGTACAGGGCTTGGTGCACCGCTATCCCGACCGAGTGCTTTTTTTGACCACCAGCTTTTGCAGCACCTACTGCAGGTACTGCACCCGATCGCGCATGGTCGGAGGACACACCGAAGCCCTGCAGAAGCATTGGGAAGAGGCTCTGGCATATATCACCGAACATACTGAAGTACGCGATGTGGTCATCAGCGGTGGTGATCCGCTCACCCTCTCGGATGAGATGCTCGACTATCTGCTTGGCAGGGTAACCGGCATCGAGCATGTAGAGATGGTGCGCATCGGTACAAAGGTTCCGATGGTCATGCCTCAGCGGATCAATGAGAGCCTGCTTGCCGTTCTGCGCAAATACAAGCCGATTTACATGAGCATCCATGCCACTCATCCTGATGAGCTGACAAGGGAAGCGGCAAGGGCCTGCAATGCCCTGGCCGACAACGGGGTGGTCCTGGGCAGCCAGACGGTATTGCTCAAAGGCGTAAATGATTCGGTGCCTGTGTTGACCGATTTGTTTCACAAGTTGCTGCGGGTCAGGGTGAAACCCTACTACCTCTTTCAATGCGACCCCATTTCCGGTTCACAGCACTTCAGGACGACTGTTGACAAGGGCAAGGCTCTGATGCAGGGGCTTCGGGGTTTTACCAGCGGCTATGCGATTCCCCAGTACGTCATCGACACTCCCGGAGGCGGCGGCAAGGTCCCCATTCTTCCTCAGTACGAAGTAGGACAGGATGATGAGCATCTGTACCTCAGAAATTATGAGGGAAAGGTGTTCTCCTATCCCACTGCAAGGGAGAATGCGACGTGCTGATCGGAATGACCTATGATTTGAAGGATGATTACCTCAAAGAGGGGTACGCACCTGAATTGGTTGCCGAGTGCGACAGCATTGTCACCATCGATGCCATCGATGCGGCTTTGCAGAAACTTGGCCATCAGACGGTGCGGATCGGCAATGTGAAGGCCTTGGTGGGCTTTCTTGCTGCAGGGAAGACCTGTGATTTGGTCTTCAACATTGCAGAGGGAATGCACGGCCTCTTGCGGGAGTCGGTAATCCCCGCCCTTTTGGATGCCTACAGGATTCCCTATGTGTTCAGTGATTCCTTTGTACTGGCGATCTGCCTGCATAAAGGTTTTGCCAAAGAGGTGGTCAGGAAGGCCGGAGTGCCTACTGCAGACTATTGCGTTCTCTCCCATCCACAAGACTACAAGAAGGTTGATCTTCCCTATCCTCTCTTTCTCAAGCCCGTCGGCGGGGGGACCGGTATTGGAATTACAGCTTCCAACAAAGTTACCGATTCACAACAGCTCAAGAACGTCTCTGAATCCTTGCTTGCTACCTATGGGCAGCCGGTGTTGGTGGAGACTTTCCTCAGCGGCAGGGAGTTCACAGTCGGTATTACGGGAACAGGAGATGAGGCGGTGAGCACCGGGGTGATGGAAATCATCATCGACCACCACAGCGACGGAGGCATCTATTCCTACAAGACCAAACAGGAGTATGTGACCACAACCCGCTATGAGAAGCCCGAACCGGTTGCGTGGAAGGCATGCGAGGCAGTCGCCTTGGCGGCTTGGCGTGCGCTTGGATGCCGGGACGGAGGGCGAATCGATGTAAAGATGGGTGAGAAGGATGTGGTGCACTTCTTGGAAGTGAACCCGCTGGCCGGCCTGCATCCCATCGACTCCGACCTTCCGATACTGAGCAGGATGCACGGACTGTCCTATGATGATCTCATAGGGAGAATCGTGTATTCTGCGCAAAAGAGGCTTGGCCTATGAAGGTTTTGATTCTCACCGATAGCCGAAAAAGCATCATGAGCGAGGATGAGGCGGATACCCTGGTCCAGGTCAAGGCGGTAAAGAAGGCATTGCTCCGTCTCGGCCATACGGTAGAAGTGGCTGCCTTTTCCTTGAATCTGAATCTCACTGCCCGCCGCATTGAGAAGTCGGGGTGCGACTTTGTGTTCAATCTGGTGGAGAATCTGAGTTCAAGTCGTCTCTTGCATTTGGTCCCCCTGTTGTGCCAGACGCTCTCGATTCCCTATAGCGGGGGTGATGCTTATACGCTTTCGGTAACCGGGGACAAGGTGGTTGCCAAAAAACAGCTGAATCTTGGCGGACTTCCTACTCCGCTGTGGCTGGAACGAGGCGGTGACTGCTCATCCTTCCTCTCCTTTCCCCTGATGGTCAAACCCATTGCACAGGAGGCTTCGGTGGGTATCACCGATGCCTCGGTGAGAACCTTTACGGATGCCGGGGAGCTCTCTTCGTATCTGGATGAGCATCCCGATCTTTTTGCAGAATGCTACATCGACGGACGAGAGTTCAATCTCTCGATTCTGCCGGGGGGCAGGGTGCTTCCGGTCTGTGAGATGTGCTTTGTCGACTATCCCGCTGACAAGGTGAAGATTGTCGGGTATGAGGCGAAGTGGCAGGAGCAGTCATTTGCCTATCAGCATACCAAGCGGTCCTATACGTTCGGCATCGACGACCAGGGGTTGGTTGAAGAGCTGAGGCGGCTTGCCAAAGCTGTGTATGAACTGTTTGGAAACAGTGGGTATGCCCGAGTCGATGTGCGGGTCGACCAACAGAAAAAGCCGTTCATCCTGGAGATGAACAGCAATCCTTGCATAGCAGCCGACAGCGGTTTCATCGCAGCGGCTTCCCAAGCAGGTATGACCTATTGCGAGGTCATTGAGCTATTGCTCAGGAGATAGTGGATGCAATTTCGCGAACAACCAATATATGAGGATATGGAGGCTGTCGCTTCCATTTTGAAGAACTCAGGCTTCTTCAACGAGGAAGAGCAGGAGGTCGGCGTATCGCTGGTACGTGAAAGGCTCGAGCAGGGGGAGAAGAGTCTTTACTTCTTCCAGTTCGCCCAAGAGGGTGCACAGGTGCTCGGATATACCTGTTTCGGACCTATCCCGGGAACACGATTCAGCTATGACCTCTACTGGATCGCCGTCGACCCTGCGTATCAAAGACAGGGTATCGGGGGGCTTCTCTTACAGCAGACCGAGGCACAAATCGAGCGCAGGGGCGGCAAACGCATCTACATCGAGACCTCCTCACAGTCCCTCTACCTCCCCACCCGCAGCTTCTATACCCGTCACGGGTACATCCTGGAAGGACAGCTGAAAGATTATTATGCCCCCGGTGATGACAAGCTGTTGTACGTCAAAGGGTGGTAAGCCATGGACTTCCAAATTCGGAGCTTCCAACACAACGCTGTAATCCCCGATATCGAGGGTGTGCACAATCTTGTGAAGCAGCAGCTGACGTTTATCGGCTATACCCCGACATATCAAGATGTTGCTTCCGTTCTGGCCAATGCCATGAAAGAGGAGAGTCGTGCGGTGCTCTGGGTGGCATACCAACAGGACCATGCGGTAGGCATTGCCTTCGGCAATGTCTGCTGTGGATTGGAGAGCGGAGGAGACTACCTGTGGCTCAATGAGCTCTATGTGGCGGAAGAGGCCCGCATCCATGGCTTGGGAACGAAGCTGTTGACCGAGGCCCAACGGTGGGCGAAAGAGATGGGCTGTACCTATCTTGCGATGGTGACCCATCCGCGAAATGAGCGGGCACAACACCTCTATGCCGGTGAAGGATTCGAGCTTGAGAGCTTGGTTTGGGTGGATAAGTACCTATGATGTGAGCGCTTGTTCCACCAACGATACGATGATTTGCTCGAAGCTGAACCCCCACTCCTTGGACAGATGGTAGAATCCGTAGAAGCTCGGGTTTGCATTCAGTTCCAGAATGTACGGCCTCTTGTTTGTATCGACGCGATAATCCACTCGAGCATATCCGTACAGGTCGAATACTTTCCAGCATGATTGAGCAAGCTGTTCCAACTGCCTGAGAAGGGGTTTGTCAGCCTCATCGTGTGTGTACTTTGCGCTGATGTGTTCATAGCCGAAGGTTTGTTCGGTCCATTTGGCATCATAGGTGATGATTTTCGCTTTCTGTCCATAGTCATTGAAGACCCATTCATACGGGGGGAGGATGTGTACTTCCTTCTTTGTGCCGTACATGCAGACGGTGAACTCCCTGCCGTCGATGTACTGCTCGGCAAAGCAGGGGCAGCCTAGCTGCGATTCTTTCTCTCTCAGCATCGCCTCCACTGCTTCGTGCTCGACGAGGCACTGTTCATCAAGGCCTACCGATGCGTCCCCTTCGATGGGCTTTATCAGGTAGAGCCCCTTTTCACTCTCCTTGCTGTACAGGGCGGGAGTCGGCAGATGATGGTCGGCCATCAGCCTCTTGGCAAGCACCTTGTTGGTGGTTACAAAGAGATTTGCCAGCGAGCAGCCGGTATACTTCAGGTGCAGGCTTTCAAGAATTCCCGGTACCAAATAGGAGAGCGTCTCCTCCTTGGGTGCCGAATCGACGAGATTGAAAACAACTATGTTCTTGTCAAGCTGCTCGAGTTCCGTAAGCGAGTAGGGAAGCAGTGTTGCTGAAAACCCTTGCTTGGTGAGTATTTCCTCGATCCATCGGGCTTGGCGAAGAATATCCAATACGTCCTCTGGGGCGTCTGAAGGAATCTGGTTGTGGAGGATGATGACCTGTTGCATGATGATGGTTCATCATTTCCCTGCGACCGATGTTTGTCAAGGATGGCGGGGTGGTGATGCAGTGTTTTCGGTGTGAGAGAAACGCCAAGAGCAATGTGTCGATGACTATTCGGAAGAATGAAGACGCTGAAAAAAATGCTTGACAGATTCTCTGGATAGGGTAAGATTGTTGCATGCAATAAAAAAGTTGCATGCAACAATGCTCTTGTACCAGCATCTTGGTACTCTCCTAAGGAGGAGATCATGAAGAAACTTTTGGTTTTGGCAATCGTTCTCGCACTTGTATTGCCACTCTTTGCCGCAGGGGCAAAAGAGGAGACAATCGAGAAGTATCCATCCAGGACCGTCAGGGTAATCATTCCCTGGTCCGTAGGTGGTATGACCGACGTGTTGACCCGACCGGTCGCCAGTCATCTGGAGAAGCAGTTTGGTGTCCCGTTCGTAGTTGAGAACAAGCCCGGCGGGGGTGGCGTCGTCGGTTCGTTGGAAATTGAGAAGGCTGCCAATGACGGCTACGTCATCGGAACCACTTCCATGTCCACCGTCTCTGCAAAATATGTCTCCCCGATCTATCCAGACATCTACAACGTAGAACTCATCAGCCAGGTCATTACGATTCCTGCAACGGTCACCGTCAATGCAAACAGTCCCTTCAAGACCCTTCAGGACTTGATCGACTATGCAAAGGCAAACCCCGGCAAGTTGACCAACTCCAACTCCGGTACCGGTGCAAGTGCTCATATCTATGCTGCATACTTTGAAGCCATGGCCGGCATCAAGGTCAACCATATCCCGTATCCTGCGTATGCAGAGGCGGTCACCGCCCTTCTTGGTGGACACGTCGATATGACCAACATTCCGCTTCCCGATCTTTCTGCACACGTTGACAGCGGTTCTTTACGCCTCTTGGCCATCGCATCTGCAGAACGCCATCCATCCTATCCCGATGTACCTACCCTCAAGGAACTGGGCATCGATGCAGTGATGGGCAACTACAGCGGCTTTGTGGCTCCGAAGGGAACCGATCCTGAGAAGGTCCGCATCATCGACGAGGCAATCGGTCGAGCAATGCAGGACGAGACCATCAGAAAGTTCCTCATCGATGCAGGATATCAGCCTGTCTACCTGAACAGGACCCAGTTCGCCGACGTAATCAAGGATGCTGAGAAGCAGCTTGACTTCCTGGTGAACGAGCTGGGCATCAAGTTCATCGACGACTGATTACACAGGCGAGTATCCGAAGTATACTGGAGTATCGTCCCCAATCAACATTGGGGGCGATATTCACTGCCTCCCAACCGTGTTTTTGGAGAAACGAATGACAAAGAAAAACTCTGATATCATTGCAGGAATAGTGTTCTTCGCTTTTGCAGGCCTGCTCTATATCGCTTCCGGCTTCATGCCGACGAGAACCGGAGGCATTGCAGCCCTCAATACCGGTTTCTATCCACGAATTCTTGCCATCCTGCTGGCGGTTCTATCGGTTTTGATGGTTATTGAGGCTCTTCGAACCCAAAACACCACCAAAGTGGAATCGTGGTGGAACAGCAAAACAGCTTTCTTGATGTTCCTGGTCACGCTGGTCATGCTGATTCTCTATGTATTCATAATGAAGATTTTAGGCTTTGCAACCGCAAGCTTTGTTTTCATCACTTCCTTGATGTGGATGCTCACCGACAAACAAGGACGCAAACCTGTATTGATACTGGGTGTCTCGATGGGAATTACGGCCATTATTTACATTATTTTTAAGATGATTCTCTCCATTCCCTTCCCCCAAGGGCTCTTGATTTAACCAGATAAGGAAACCACCATGGAACTTTTTTCAATGGATCTTTACCTCTCCGGATTGCACTTCTTCACCAATCCAGTCATATACCTGTCATCCTTTTTGGGAGTACTGATCGGTATCGTATTTGGTGCACTCCCGGGCCTGACTGCAACTATGACCATTGCAGTCTTCATCCCCTTTACGTTCGGGCTTTCCCCAGTCATTGCCTTTGCCTTTTTGCTCGGTCTTTATTCGGGCTCGGTATATGGAGGCTCCATTTCTGCGATTCTCATAAATATTCCCGGTACTCCATCAGCCATCGCCACCAGCCTTGATGGCTATCCGCTCAGCCAGATGGGAAGAGCAGGGGAGGCTATCGGAATCTCAACGATCAGCTCCACCCTCGGAGGCTTCTTCAGCGTCATCGTACTGATGTTCGCCGCTCCGGCCATTGCAAGCGTCGCCCTTAAATTCAGTGCCGAAGAGTATGTCGGTATCACCCTCATCGGCTTGAGCATCATCGCCATCATCAGTCCTGGCTCCACCGTCAAAGGATTGATGAGCGGCGTTATCGGTCTGATCATCGGCATTGTCGGCATGGACCCCATCACCGGCTATCCCCGTTTCATCATGGGCCGGGCCGAGCTTTTGGAAGGCATCGACTCCATCCCGGTAATGATCGGAATGTACGGGCTCTCGGAGATGTTGGTGCAGATTTCCAGCTCTGAATACAAGGTTACGGTAAAGCAAAAGCTTTCCAGGCTTCTTCCTCCCATCAAGCACATCAAGCAGATTTTTGGTACCGTTGTCCGCTCTTCTTTCATTGGTGTCCTGATCGGAGCACTTCCCGCCGCCGGCGGCTCTATTGCAGCCTTGGTTGCCTATGGACAGGAAAAGCGCTTCGGCAAGCGCAAGGAACTCTTGGGAACCGGTATCATTGAAGGGGTGGCAGCCCCTGAGGCGGCTAACAATGCCAGTACCGGCGGTGCCTTGATTCCCATGCTCACCCTTGGTATTCCCGGAGATGCAATGACGGCAGTTCTGATGGGCGGCCTGATCATCCAAGGCCTCAGACCGGGTCCGCTGTTGTTCCAGCAGCAGATGCCCTTCGTCTCCTCAATTTTCATCAGCCTGCTGCTCTCGGTTGTGTTCATGTGTATCCTGGGCCTGTTGGGAGCTCCTGTTTTCGCCAAGCTGATCAGCTTTCCCAAGAAGTATCTGATTCCCGCCATTCTGGTCTTTGGTTTGGTAGGTTCCTATGCCATCAGCAACTCCATCTTCGATATCTGGGTGTTGATCATCAGCGGTATCGTCGGATTTGTGTTTCGAAAGATCGGCCTTCCGATTGCACCAATTATTTTGGGTATGATTCTCGGCCCGCTTTTCGAAAGCAATTTCCGTCGTGCTCTCATGCTCTCTGGCGGCAACTGGGCGACATTCGTACAGAGACCGATCAGTCTTGCGTTTCTCATCGTCGTGGTGGTGGTCCTGACCGGCCCGGCGATTATGAAGAAATTCAATAAAACACTTATCAGGGGTAATTAATGAAGCTTGAATCCGATAGCATCCTGCTCTCGTCACAGAAAATTGGCAATCGTATCGCCCAAAACCGCTTTGTAGCCCAACCGATGGAAGGCAATGACGCCGTCGGGGGCAAAGTCTCCGATCGGGCCATCAAACGGTATGCAAAGCTTGCCGAGGGCAAGTGGGGTGTAATCGTCATTGAAGCCTTGGCGGTTGCAGATGATGCGCTTGCACGCAAGAACCAGATGGTGATCAACTCTGAAAATCTTCCCGGCCTCAAGGCGTTGGTGGAAGCGATGAAAGCAGCCGATCCCAATGTCTTGGTTCTGTTTCAGGTGACCCACTCCGGACGCAAGAGTGGACGTGACTTTTCTCGTCCCACCGCCTTGTACAAGGCCGAGAGTTGGGAGCACCTGCTGACCACCGAAGAGATCGATGAGATTCAGCGCCTGTTCATAGAAGCAGCCTTGCTAAGCGAGGCTGCCGGTGCCGATGGTGTCGACTTTAAGATGTGCCATGGGTATCTGGGTTGTGAAATGCTCAGGCCGGGCAACCAGCGTTCCGACAAGTGGGGAGGATCTTTTGAGAACCGCACCCGCTTCCTTGCCGAGTCGATTCCCCAAATCAAGACACGCCTTACCAACAAGGATTTCATTATCGGCAGCCGAATCTCCTACTGGGAAGGCATAAAAGGCGGTTGTGGTACGGCCTCGGCCAGCGACGCCGTGGAAGACCTATGTGAGATGGACCTCGTCATCTCTCTGATGGCCGACCTTGGCATGGACTATGTCAATGTTTCGGCAGGAATTCCAGGAGTGACCAGCGAGATCACCCGGCCGACAGCAACATCGAAGTGGTTCTACCTGCATCAGTTCCGTTACGCCCGCCGTGCAAAGGCTTTGGTGGGGGACCGGATGATGGTGTTCGGCTCAGCTTACTCGGTGTTGCAGGAGGAAGGGGTACGCGAGGCAGAGAGCAATATCAGGCTCGGATATGCCGATTTTGCAGGGTGGGGACGGCAGACACTTTCCGATCCCTTGTTCCCGAAGCGACTTGCCCTCGGCGATGAGGTGGATTATTGTAAGTTATGTTCGGGTTGTTCCAAATTGATGATCAAGCAAGAGGAGGTAGGTTGCATAATCTACCCCTCCCTTAACTGATGCAGGGTGATGATGGCAAAGAAAGTGACGGTCTACGACATTGCAAAGGCACTGGATATTTCACCCAGTACCGTTTCACGGGTTCTCAACAACTCCTCTCTGATCAGTGAGGAGAAGCGGGAGCTGATCCTTCGTACAGCCGAAGAGATGCACTACGAAAAGCGTTCCATCAAGAAGCAAAAGGGTAGGGCCATCATCACCATCCGTCTTTTCCTTCCGATGGCAAAGTTCAGCTACATCCACCTGTTTTATGATGTTGCAGAACTTTTGGAAGGAGTTCAACAGGGTTTCGGAGAGACTCGGATCAATATTATAACCAGTCTGAACGATGGCGATGCATCTCTTTTTGACTCCAAAAAGCTCGGAGACATCGATGGATGTATCTTTGCTTTCACCAAACCTTCCGTGCAGATAGAAGAACTATTGGAAGATCGTAGTGTTCCTTTTTTGATGCTCAACCGTTCAAATCCGGAACACAACTATGTCCTGGTGGACAACCTGAGTGGAATGGACAAGCTGGTGGGTGCTATGTATGAGAAGCGAAAGGACAGTCTCAAGCCCTGCTTCATCGGCTTTTCCCAGCTACCATCAGTCAGCGCCCTGCGTGAGCAGGGTGTGATCGAAGCCTGCCAAAGACGTCACATTAGCTTCGACCCGGATCTGGATGTGATCATGGTCGATTCCCTGACAGAGCTGAATTCCAAAGTGATTCCCGCTCTCAAGGAGCGCTCATACAATGCAGTGCTCTGCTTCAATGACCTGATGGCAGTTTCCTTGTATCAAGCAGCCCTACACCAAAACTGGCAGGTTCCCGATCGCTTTTCCCTTTCCGGCTTCGACAACTCTCCGATGCTCCAGCTGATGGACCAACGCATCGATACCATAGAGTTCTCGCTCCGTACCTTGGGGATGGAGGCGGGCCTCTGGTTGAGTTCACGCATCATCGATCGCTCGCAGGCTCCCATTCAGAAAGCTTTGGAAGGACCGTACATTGAAGGAGAAACCATCTGAATGATGCACTTACATGCAACGTGGTCTGTATTGGGGCATATGATCCCGGTGTATCGCACCAAAGCCTTGATAGTTGGATCGGGGGCAGCATCCCTGTCGTGCGCCGTTCACCTCAAGCGAATGGGCGTACACGACATGGTTATTGTCACCGACAACAGCAAGGGTGGCACCAGCCGCAATACCGGCAGCGACAAGCAAACCTATTACCGCCTCAGTGATGCAAGCCCCATTCCCGACTCGCCATATTCCATGGTTGAGTCGTACACAAGAGGCGGATCTGTGCATGGTGATATGGCTTTCGTTGAAGCCCAAAACTCATTGAGGGCTTTCTACAACCTGGTCAGCCTGGGCGTCAACTTTCCAAGCAACCGCTATGGCGGGTACACCGGTTACAAGACCGACCACGACCCGAGCAACCGGGGCATCAGCCTCGGGCCGTATACCTCCAAGGAGATGGTGCGTGTATTGCATGCCGAAGTTGAGAAATGCAACATCCCCCTGTGGGACCGCTGTGATGTTGTTCGGCTGCTTACCGATGAGAATCACGCCATGGTCGGGGCTGTAGTGCTGAACAAGCAAGAAGTGCACAATGAAAACCACGGACTCTGTGTCATTCTTTCCGAGTACGTGGTGCTGGGTACCGGCGGCCCTGCCGGTTTCTATGCCGCCTCTGTTTATCCCCGTGTGCATGTGGGCAGCATAGGCCTGGCGATGGAAATCGGGGCGGAGGCTGTCAACCTGACGGAATCTCAGTTCGGGATTGCAAGTACGAAGTTCCGATGGAATCTTTCAGGCAGCTACCAGCAGGTGCTTCCTCGTTACATCAGTACAGACCGAAGAGGCAACAATCCAGTTGATTTTTTACTTCCCTATTTCAACAATTGGGAAGAGTTGACCAACGCTGTGTTCCTCAAGGGGTATCAGTGGCCCTTCGATGCGGCGAAGGTCTTCGACCAGGGTTCTTCCTTGATCGATTTGTTGGTCTACCATGAGACACAGGTAAAAGGTCGGAGGGTGTTTCTGGATTACTCCAGCAATATCGTGGGTAATCCTGCATGGTCTCCGTTCAGCCGACATTGTGTTCATCCCACCGCGCTTGGATACCTTGACGCCTCGAAGGCTTGGGCTGAAACCCCCTTTGAACGGCTGAAGTTGCTCAATACGGCTGCTGTCGACCTGTATGCAAAGCACGGCATCGACCTTCAGCATGAACTGCTGGAAATCGATGTCTGCGCCCAGCACAACAACGGCGGACTATACAGCGATATCTGGTGGGAATCCACCAACATCAAGGGTTTGTATCCCATCGGTGAGGTGAATGGCAGCCATGGGGTGAGCCGTCCCGGCGGGAGTGCCTTGAATGCCGGCCAGGTCGGAGCACTCCGTGCAGCCCAGCGCATCGCAGCAAGCAGGGATTCTCTGCATGACGTTTCACTCTCAGAGCCAATACAAAGCCAGCTTAAGGAGCTGGTTGGTACGGTTTCTTCGTGGGTGGCTTCTCCAAAGCACAATAGTTTGCAGTCAGCAAAGTATCTGTTGGATGAGCAACTTTCCACCTTGCAAAGGCGGATGTCCAACTTTGCCGGTCCAATCCGCAGGAAAGAGTTGGTGCAGAAGGCCCTGTTGGAGGCGAAAGCCCAGCAACTGGCTTTTGGCAAAGACCTGTCGGTTCCTGTCGAACTTCTGGCCAAGGCTCTCAGGCTGCGGCATATGCTGATAGCCCAGGTTTGGTACCTCTCTGCAATCGACCACTATATCCAACAGGAAGGAGGCAGCAGAGGTTCTTATCTTGTGGTTGACTCGGCAGGCAGGGAAGCCCATCCGCTTGCCGGCCAGTACAGGATCAAGGAAGAGAAAGTACAGCTTCGGTCGGTGATGCAGGTCCTCTACCTTGATGCACAAAAAAAGCTCTGTCATCGGTTTGACCAATGCAGAGCCGTTCCATCTGAGTCATTTTGGTTTGAACAGGTGTGGAAGGAGTATCAGAGCGGTCTTCATCTCCTATAGTCTGGGGATGGCCAACCCGCCATCGACGGTGATGACCGTACCGGTGGAGAAGGGCAGCCCCCCCTGCAGCAGTGAATTCACCGTTCTGCCGATGTCCTCGGGCAGGCCCCAGCGCATTTGCGGGACGATTCCCTGCTCCAGGAGGGTATCATATTTCTGCTGTACCGTAGAGGTCATGTCGGTCTTGATAATACCCGGCCTGATCTCGTATACAAGGGTTCCATCACCGGCGAGCCTTGCAGCAAACAGCGAGGCTGCCATGCCGAGGCCTGCTTTGCTGATACAGTATTCAGAGCGGTTTACCGAGACCATGGCAGCGGAGACCGATGTGATGAAAATGATGGTTTTGCCCTGCAGTGCATCGGCTTGTTTCCAGTGGTTGGCGATTTGCTGGGTAAGCAGAACCGGACCACGGAGATTGATATGCATCAGGCGGTCGAAAGACTCTTCGCTCATATCCAGAAGGTCCGCCCGCTGCGAGGGAGCAACGCCGGCGTTGTTTACCAAGCCGTCGAGGGAACCGGTTGCTGCGAATGCCTGCTCGATGAGCTGGTTTCGCTCTTGGGTGTCGGAGATGTCGGCTTTGAGGATAGGGAAGGACTGGTCGGAATCGATGGCAGCCTGGTTGCAGAGCCGCTGTGTCTCTCGGGCAGCTACCTCGTTTCCAGCATAGTTGATGAGTACGGAAAAGCCGCTGGATGCAAGAGTGAGACAAATGCCTCGTCCAATGCCTCTGCCGCCGCCGGTGACAAGAATGGTTTTTGCCATAGAAATCCTCCATATTGTTGCATGCAACAATATGAATTGTGTAGTCTTTATCCGTATCTGTCAAGAGCATTCAGCAGAAGCTGATACGAACAGGAGATGTACATGGGTCGAGCCAACCTACGTACTTGGCTCTCCCATTGGAAGGTAGGAAGGCTTTCTCCTACACAATCATGACTGTCGTGGTGCAGACTCTCCGGTGGAGTATGATTGGGCTCATTGCATGAAAAAGGAGCCCTTCCGGGCTCCCTCTGCTGCTTGATGTAAAGTCTAGTACCTGTTGTAAGAAGGTCTGCGTTCGGTTCTTTCTTTTGCGATGGCTTCGTTGACCCTGAGGTTTCTTCCATCGAGCTCACGGCCGTCAAGCTGGCTGATTGCTGCAACTGCTGCGCTATCGTCGTCCATCTCAACAAAGGCGAAGCCCTTGGGACGGTTGGTGTCGCGATCCATGATGATGCGGGCGCTCATTACGTCGCCGTACTGTGCGAACAAAGAGTACAAAGCCTCTTCAGAAGTCTGGTAGCTCATGTTTCCTACATAAATTTTTTTTGCCATGATAATTTCCTTGCGCAGGTCGTTGCCTGCTTTCTGTGGGTGTCTTAGGAGTTTGGTACAGTTTCGATCGATTACCCGTCAGAAGTGCATGGAAGTCAAGCAGCATGGCTACAAAGATAGGATCGTCAGCAAAAAGGAACACAAAGTCTAAGCTCCTTCAGCCTACGGGGTATCGGACAAAGAGTCAATACCATTGAGAAAAATAAGTGTTTATTTTTCTAGAATTAAGAAAGAAACGATTTGAAAGCTTCTAGATTGGACCAACCCGGATAGGCCTGTTTTGTCTCAATTCTTCCAATCAATTGCACTACCAGATCGTTTACCGGTGTGGCGATACCTGCTCTTTTCCCTTCCTTGGACAGGATACCGTTGATGCTTTCCACCTCGCATTTTTTCCCCTTCTCAATATCCTGAAGCATGCTGGGCTTGAGACTCGCATGTTTCTTCATGGCGAGGGGAATAAGCCGGAAGCTGAGCTTCTGTTTGAAACTGCCTTGGTAGTTGAACAGCTTCTCCATGGTCTTCCCCTGCACCGGCTCGAAGGTGATGCCCAAGCGGTGGCCGGTATCGAAACACTCCTTGAGGATCAACTGGGCGATGCGACGCGATTGCTTGTTCTTTGCAACCTCGCCGAAGGTGCATCCCAGCACGGTGGCAGTACCACTGAAGGAGACATTGATCAAGAGCTTGGACCATCTGGCCCCGATGAAGTTCTCTTCAAGAGTGACCGGTCCCATGACGCCAAGCATCGATGCAACGGCTTTCAGCATCTCCTCCCGGCCCTTGCCTAGCATCCCCAGGCTGAAGGCGAGGGCCTCTGGCTCACTGGTCAGCTCTGCCACCCCGCACTCCTTCAACGTTGCGCCCCAGCCGATTGCACAGCCTGCGACCCGCTGTTCACCCAATACTTGGGCCAACTCGCTTTCCGGCAGGCCGTTCTGCATGGTGACCAACAGTCCGTCCTTTGCTAGATAGCTGCGAAGAAACGTGGCGACTTTGCGGTTCTCCAGTTGCTTGGTCAAGAGGAAGATCAGGTCGTAGGTCCCCTGCATCTGCTCGGGCAACCGTGCTTTCACCGGTACACTGAAATCGGCCTTTCCTACGATGCGAGCCCCTTNNTTGAGGCAAGAGCCCTGCATTGCATCCGGTTGCAGAAGATTGGGAATGCAGCGTTCCCAAATAAAAAGCGGGACACAGCTGACTGGTCGGACTTTGCAGTAGTGGAGTTTCTTGTTGAAATATATTTCATAATGAATTATACTTCGACCATGATCAGATCCTTCAGTGATTCGAGAACAGAACATGCATACCACCGATTGTTCGACAAACGCCTTCCTCAGGATGTCGCAAAACGCATCTACCTGAAGTTGAAAAGCTTGGATTCTGCACTGACGATCAATGACGTACGAATTCCTCCAAGCAATCACTTGGAATTATTGCTCGGATGCGGTCTTCAACGTTACAGCATCAGGGCAAATAATCAATGGAGGATTTGTTTTACATGGAAAGAAGAAACAGCGGAAGCTTGGGATGTCCAGCTTGTCGATTATCACTGATGAAGAAAAGGAGGCGAAGTACAATGGATGATGAATACACACTGGCTCCTGTAACCATCGGAGAATACTTGAGGACTGAGTGGCTCCAGCCCCTGGGATTGTCAGCTTACAGAGTGGCAAAGGATATCGGCATCACAGCGGGTGCAATGCTGAATATTCTCAATGGGAAAAGAAACATGTCCCTCGATACTGCATGGCGTCTAGCCCATTATTTTGGAATGTCCAGGAATTATTTCATCAATCTGCAGAATGCTCTCGAGTCTGATGCCAAAGAGGAAGAGTATCAGAAAACGATTGCCACACTGCCGGTATATGACCGCATGTCAATGGTATGTGAAGAGTAGTACCAACAGGTACAAGAAAAGAGGATATAACAAAAAGTGGGACTGTCTCATCTGATCCCGCTTCTTGCATGAAAGCCGTTCTGCATGGTGACCAAAACAGTCCGTCCTTTGTAAGATAGGTACAAAGAAAGGTGGCCACCTTGCGGTTCTCCAGTTGTTTGGTCAAGAGGAAGATCAGGTCGTAGGTCCCCTGCATCTGCTCGGGCAACCGTGCTTTCACCGGTACACTGAAATCGGCCTTTCCTACGATGCGAGCCCCTTATATGGCTGTAAGCGTACCGAGACGGCCTGCTTGAGGCAGGAGATGAGCAAAAGCCGACAACAAAATCTTTTTTCACATAATCATCCAAAGTTGATTCTAATCAATTATTCTTTCTCCTTTCGATGCTACTGTACTGCTGTAACAGAGAGAAAAAAGGAGATCACACTATGTCAAATACTACAACGTTTACCACTGCAAAGAAGCAATATCTCAAGGTTCTGAAACAATATGTTCCCATTGTAGACCGTGTTCACGGGTCCAATCACCCTGAATTTCATGATGTACGCCAGACCTTCGAGGCAATGGTCCAAAAGATCGAGCAGGCAGGTGCAAAGCATCCTGCATTGCAGCAGGAGTTTGCCTTGCTGAGGACCATCACCGACAATTACACCATCCCCCAGGATGTGTGTGAGACCTATGAGGCGGTATATCACATGCTGTCACAACTCGATGAAGCATACACAAAAGGAGCAGGCGATGCAGAAATTCATACTAGGTAGAAAGAACCATATAACCATCATAAGTGCAATCCTGATCATCCTCGGCTTTACCAGTGAGCTGGCGTTTCACCAAGAACAGATGGCTATGTGGTCGCTCATGCTTGCCTCGGTGCTTGGAGCTGCTCCGATCGCCATCCAAGCCTATCAAGCACTGAGGGTCAAGGTTGTCAGCATCGATGTGCTGGTAACGCTGGCGGTCGCAGGTGCCTTTATCATCAGGAACTTTGAAGAATCAGCAATTGTCACATTCCTGTTCTTGTTCGGCTCGTATCTGGAGCAGCGTACGCTGCAGAAAACCCGATCGGCGATCAAGGAATTGACTGAGATGGCGCCCGAGAGTGCCTTGAAGCTGAGCGAGAGCGGAGAGTTTGAGGAAGTAGCCGTCGATGAAGTCGATGTCGGTGATACACTCCTTGTCAAAACAGGTGCGAAGGTTCCCGTCGATGGTACCGTCCTTACCGGCGAAGGCCATATCAACGAAGCGAGCATCACCGGTGAGGCCGTGCCTGTCGGCAAGAGGAAGGGCTCGCAGGTATTTGCCGGAACCATTCTGGAAAATGGGACTCTGCAAGTCGTTGCCGACCGGGTGGGAGAGGATACCACCTTTGGAAGGATTATCGAGTTGGTCGAGGAGGCCCAGGACTCAAAGTCGGAGGCCGAGCGTTTCATCGACCGGTTCTCAAAGTATTACACTCCCGCCGTCCTGATACTTTCCACGCTTGTATGGATATTCTCACAGGATATTGAACTTGCCATCACCATTCTGGTGCTCGGTTGCCCAGGTGCCTTGGTGATCGGAGTTCCCGTCTCCAATGTCGCAGGCATTGGCAACGGTGCACGCCATGGCGTGCTGCTCAAGGGCAGTGAAGTCATTCACGATTTCAGCAGGGTCGACACCATCGTCTTTGACAAGACAGGAACGCTGACTGAAGGAAATCCCTCTGTTGCAGACACAAACTACTATGTCTCCGATATCCGGAAAACCTTGGGCTATCTGTCGAGCGTAGAAAGAGAATCAGACCATCCATTGGCCAAGGCGATCGTTCAGCATTTGGGTCCTGTCGATACCTTTGCTGTACAGAAGACCGATGTGGTGGCGGGCGGGGGCATTGTAGCCGAGGTGGACGGTCACACGGTTGCCGTCGGTAATGTAGGCTTGATGGAGCAGCAGGGAGTGCCCCTGGCTGAGAAGGTCCGCAAAGATATTGAGCGTTTTGAAGCGATGGGAAACTCGCTTGTGTTGACATCCGTTGACGGTGAGCTTCATGTTTTGATGGGAATCCGCGACCAAATACGCGAGGGTGTGAAGAGCCATCTGCAAAAGATGAAGAAACTGGGGGTCAAGCACTTGGTAGTCCTCTCCGGAGACAACCAGGGGACGGTGGACTTGGTGTCAAAACAGCTGGGTTTGACACAGGCTCACGGTCACATGTTGCCCCAGGACAAGGCAGCGTTCATCAAGAAGCTGCAGGCGGAAGGTCGAATGGTTGCTTTTGTGGGTGACGGGGTGAACGACAGTCCCTCGCTCGCCTTGGCCCAAATCGGCATTGCCATGGGCAGCGGTACCGATGTAGCCATCGAAACGTCGGATGTGGTGCTGATGAATTCAGACTTCAGCCGCCTTCCCCACGCCCTGGGCTTGGCAAAAGCTACGGCACGCAACATGCGCCAGAATATTGCAATCGCAGTGGGAGTGGTGCTGATTCTCTTGGCGAGTGTGTTTTTCAGTGAGTGGATGAATATGTCCATCGGAATGTTGGTGCATGAGGCAAGCATTCTTGTGGTGATTCTCAACGGAATGCGCCTACTTCACTACCGAAGTTGATTTGAATCAATTACGAAAAAAAATAATCTTGGTATGCTAGCCATACCATACAATGAAAGGAGTCAACATACTATGAAAAAACTTACCATCCAGCTGCAGACACTGACTTGTCCGTCCTGCATGCAAAAGATTGAGAATGCAACCAAAGCACTGCAAGGAGTGCAGAAGGAGAGTGTGAAGGTTCTGTTCAACGCTAGCAAAGTCAAGCTTGACTTTGATGACTCTGTCATCACCTCTGAAGCAATCGAGCAGGCCATCACCACGTTGGGTTATGAGGTGAAGAATTCACAAGTCAAATAAATCCAGGATGGAAAGCAACAAGAAAAACGGGACTGCTTACGCAATCCCGTTCATTGTCAGCCTTTCTTCTGCTCAATACGCTTCTTCTGTGTCTTTTCGATAGCATCGACTATGTGTTCATAGCCGGTGCATCGGCAGAGGTTGCCGGAGATCTGTCTGCGAATCTCCTCGCGGGTGGAAGGGCTGTCCTTCTCAATGATGGGAATGGAAGCCATGATGAAGCCGGGGGTGCAGAAACCGCATTGCACCGCTCCCTCATCGATGAACGCCTGCTGGATGTCACTGATGGCACCCTTGGTGTCACTGAGGCCTTCGAGGGTCAGGATGGTTTTTCCCTCTGCCCAGATTGCCATATAGATGCAGGAGTTGAAAGGCTTGCCGTCGATCAGGACGGTGCATGCACCGCATTCACCTACGTCACAGCCGTGCTTGATGCTGTCCAAACCAGCTTTGCCACGGAGCATATCTAATAAGGATGAGCGGACATCCACTGAGAAAACCCGCTCTTTTCCGTTGACGATACAGTGTATATCTTTATTAGCCATTGATGGTTCCTCCTGCTTTCTCGACTGCCGCCTTCGTTGCTCTTCTTGCCATTTCCTTTACCAGTTGCAAGCGGAATTCCTTGGATGCACGCCAGCTGGTTCTCGGCTTCACATCGGCCAAGGCTCCCGCAGCCACTACGTCAAGCAGTTGCTCGTTCAGCTCGTGGCCTTGTGCATTCGCCTCGGCAGTCGTGGAGCGGATGGGAGTCGGGGCGGCAACACCGAAGGCGATGCGTAGGCGGTCGATGTGCTTCTTGTCACGGGAAAGTCTCACATTGACCGAACAGCCGAGGGTGGCGATGTCCATCGCCTTGCGCATTGCATACTTGATGTAATGGCCGCTGGTGTTCTCATAGTTCTCCTTGGCGATGCGGATGCCGCTCAGCATCTCGCCTTCCCTGATGTCCACCTTGCCCGGTCCAAGATTGAACTCGGCATAGGGAAGGAGGCGGATACCGTCAAGACTGGTGATTTCCAGCACTGCATCGTAAGCCTTCAGCGTGGTTGCACTATCGGCACTGGTCACCCCGTTGCAGATATTGCCGCCGATGGTCCCGATGTTTCGTACCTGCGGCCCGCCGATCTGGTCGACTGCCTCCCCGAGGACGGGAACATGCTGCTTGATGACCGGATGCATCGAAACATCGGTGAAGCTGGTAAGCGGGCGGATGAGAATCGAGCCATCGTCCTCAAGGCAGATTCCTCTCAGTTCATCAAGGCAGTAGATGTTGATCAAATCGCAACCGGCAAGCTTTCCTTCGCGAATCTTGATCAGGATGTCACTGCCTCCGGCAAGCCACAACGCCTGGGGATGCTCCTTTTTCAAGCGCAAGGCTTCTTCCACTGTTGTCGGTTCGTAGAGGTTGTTGAAGTTATACATACACTGTTTCCTTATTTGATCAGGGCCGCTTCGGTGAAGGCCTCGAACATCCGCTGCGGGTGCAGCGGAATGGCATTGATGGCAACCCCGGTTGCATTGAGCACCGCGTTGCGTATGGCCGGTGCGACCGGAATCGTCGGAGGTTCACCCAGGGACTTGTTTCCGTACGGGCCGGTTGGGTCGTTGGTCTGTACGAAGTCCGCATGGAGCTCGGGAGTGTCGATGGCCGTCATCAGCTTGTAGTCCAGCAGGTTGTCATTGAGCATCTGGCCGGTCTTCGGATCGAACTTCAAGTGTTCGTAGAGACCGTACCCAAGGCCCATGCTCATACCGCCGTGAACCTGTCCGCGGGCGGTCTGCATGTTGATGATTTTCCCTGAATCATGCACGTTGATAATATCCAGAACCTTTACCTGGCACATCGGGATATCCACTTCGACCTCGGTGAAACAGACACCGAATGAGTAGGTGTTGTCGGTGCAGTGGTGGGACTCCTCGGCGGCGATATGGGTGGAATTGGTAAGGCTGTAGCAGGACTCGATGGCCACATCGGCGACGCTGAGTAGCTTCTCATCCTTGTTGGTATGCACAATGTTGTTGTCCTTGATATCCAAATCCCAAGGATCTTTTTTCAGCATGAAGCCTGCGAACTCGAGGATCTTCTTTCTGAAGGACTCGGCTGTCTTCTTCACCGCCATGCCGGAGACATAGGTTTGTCTTGAGGCATACGCTCCGGTGTCATACGGGGTTACATCGGTGTCCTGTTTGCTGACTACATGGACCTTGTCCACGGTCACTCCGATGGTCTGGGCCGCCATCATGGCAAAAACGGTGTCGGCTCCCTGCCCGATTTCAGTAGCGCCGATCTGCATCTGCAGTGAACCGTCCTGGTTGAGGACCATGCGACAGGCCGATGTCTCCAAGCTGATGGGGTAGACGCCTGTTTTGTAGCAGAAAATCGCCATGCCCACACCCTTTCTGATCGGGCCGCTCTGGTTTGCATAGGCAAGACGCTTTTTTGAGTAGTCGAGGTACTTCTCGCCGCGGTCGATGCACTCTTCAAGGCCGGTGGAGTGGCAGGTGATTGTGGTGATCGGGTCGACATAGCCGAGCTTCATCATATTCTGCTTGCGAAGCATGATCGGGTCGAGCCCGGTCTGCCTGGCAATGTCATCGATGTGGGCTTCCAAGGCAAAACCGATCTGGGGAATGCCGTAGGCGCGCATCGCTCCTGCAGTCGGCAGGTTGGTGTAGACTGTATAGGCCTCGCTCTTGATCGCTCCCACAGGATACATCATGCGAAAGCCGTTGACCGCATTCGCAACAAGGGCGTGGGCGTGGGAGGCGTAGCCGCCTTGGTTGGAGTAAGCCTTGATTGTACGGGCCGCAAAGCTGCCGTCCTTACGGATGTAGCTCTCGATATGGAACTGCATGGCGTGCCGGGTGCGGGTTGAAGCAAAGGTCTCTTCACGGGTGTAGGCAAGCTTGACCGGCCGTCCACCTACTCTCGTAGTAAGAAATGCATTCAGCGGTTCAGTCAGTGCATCCTGCTTGTTGCCAAAGCCACCACCGATGTACGGTTTGATGATCCTGATCTTCCCAAATCCTACACCAAGGGCTTGCGCGCAGACGCGGCGTACGATATGGGGAATCTGGGTGGAGCTGACCACTACGATTTTATCGTTCTCCATATAGGCGAAGGAGTTTGCACTTTCGATGTGGCAGTGGCTGACCACCGGCGTCTCATAGTCTCCGACCACCTTGATCAAGCCCTCTTCCTGGATTGCCTCTTCGAATTTGCCGATCTCGTATGTTGATTTCACCACGATGTTGTTCGGTCGTTCCTCATGAATGACCGTGGCTCCTTCCTTCATCGCATCTTCGACGGTAAGGATGGGAGTGTACTCCTCATAGGTGACCTTGATTTTTCTCACTGCCTCCTCGGCGGCGATTTCATCTTCTGCAATGACGGCGGCGATGTCGTCGGCATAACAGCGAACCCTGGCATTGAGCAGCTTTCGGTCGGCAATATCCTGATGCTTGGGATCGGTCGACCAAGGGTGTCCGGCGGTGGGGAACTGGATGTCAGGGACATCAAAGCAGGTGACAATGTCCACGACGCCTTTGACCTTCCATGCTTCGCTGAGGTCGAACTCCTTGACCCAGCCGTTTGCAATGGTACTGTGCAGCACCTTCGCGATCAGGGCATGGGCGGAGACCAAATCGCCAGTGTATTTCGCTTTACCTGTTACTTTGTCGAATGCATCGACTCGTTTCAGGGAAGTTCCGATTATGTCCATGAAGTCCTCCTTCTAATAAGGAACCAACGTTCGTGCACTCTTCCTGGAATTGAACAACCCGCCATGCATCGGCGGCAAGAAGGGCGACCTTTCTTCTATGTAGGTCAATAATACAACAATCTGCAACAAATACAAGAAAAAACTTGGAGGAGATTCGAAAGAAAACCACCGGTCTTGGTATCGGTTGCGTGTATAATTTTAACATCTTTCTCCCTACGTGACGACTCCCCCGCCTGCATGAGAGTGGGATGGCTTTTCCTCTGGTATCATGAAGAAGCCAAAAAAGGAGTAATGTATGGCATGTCGGCATCCCCAGGAGTTGGTCTGAGCCCGCATTGAACAATTCAGATTAGGTTTTGCCCGACTGTTGGAGCAGGTCGAGCATCCCACGATGAGTACGAACCATGCCTCATTGCAATCGTTTGCTGCTGACAATTCGCTTAGTGGCAAGGAAGTCGAGGTGTTGCGCTTGGCAGCTGAGGGAAAAAGTGACAAGGAGATTGGTTGTGCCCTTTCTGTCTCGATTAAAACTGTGGCCAATCATAATCGCAGCATCTATGCAAAATGCCGTGTCAATGGACGCAACGAGCTGTTGGCCAAACTCTTTTCCCTGTCTGGCAGCTGAAGAGATAGCTTTTCTCTTTTTCAATGGTATGTCACTATAAGCCCATGATTGAATCCTTTATCGCAACCTTGGCTGCCCACCCGGATGTTGAGGCTCTTACGCTTGCAGGTTCCCAAACCGGTCTCGGACCCGACACGCTGTCCGATTATGACCTGTATATCTACAGCCAGCAGCCGCTGCCTTTGGCTTTCCGTCAAGCATTGGCTGAGCAATTTGCTGCAAAGGCCGAACTGCAGAATGACTACTTCGGTCCGGGCGATGAGATGCAGCTCAAGGATGGGACGTTTGTCGATCTGATGTATCGCAATCTCGATTGGGTGGAAGAGGAAATAAAACGCGTCTGGGTGGGCCATCAAGCCCGGGTGGGGTATTCGACAGCCTTCGTGCACAATATCAAGACATCACAGGTGTTGTTTGACAAGCGTGGAAGGTTCACGCAGCTGAAGCAACTGTTGGAGTCTGAGTATCCTCAAGCCTTGCAGAAAGCGATTATCACCAATAATTACCCCTTGCTCAGAAGCAAGCTTACCGCATCCTTTTTCGAGCAGATCGAGCATGCCGTACAGAGAAAAGACTCCATCAGCCTGATCCACCGCACCTCTGCATTGCTTGAGAGCTACTTCGATATTCTCTTTGCCTTGAACAAGCAGACGCACCCCGGTGAGAAGCGACAGGAGGCTTGGGTGCATGCAACCTGCACGTTCATTCCCCCTCTCTTCGATGAGGATATCAAAGAACTTACCCAAAGCATCGGGCATGCCAGCCAACTTGAAGTGATAACCCGGCTTTTGGACCATCTGGATGAGCTTCTGAAGCAAGAGGGGTGGTTGACCTAGAGCCTGTAGACCCGCTTAGGGTTGGTATGCAATATCTGTAGGCAGATGGTTTTCGCTTCATCCAAACCAAGGGAGCCTCTATCCACCAGATTGGAGAACGCTATGGTTGCCTTTCTTCTTTCAGAACATGCCACTTACATTACCGGTGTCGATTACGCGGTTGACGGGGGAGCTCTGGCCTACGGGTTTTAGTACCCATACAGTACGATGAGCAAAGAAGGCAGGGGTGATGATACTCCTGCCTTTTGGTTTGCCCTGCATAGGCAATGACTAGACGGTGAAAGACCGTTGCAGGATGTAGTGTCTAGAAACTGCTAGCTGAAGGCAAGGGCGCAATTGCGAGATTGTGTCTGAAGGAAGCCGAAGGCAAACTTCCGAACCGACGAACAGAAACCACATACAAGGCCGCGATGATGGATGAGTCAGCCAAATGTGATGAAGTCCTCACTACAATCATCGGGGTAAATGTGGCGGTTGCATGGAAGGAAAGTCATTGTTGCTCTTAACAGGGGAGGTCTGCGTCCCGTCTCCCAGCCTGCAATATCGGTGATGACGGGGACAAGGTGCATGGAGTTTCAAAGCGACATGCATTGGTCGGGCGCAGAAGTCAGCAGAGGCCATAGTAGCGGCAAGGAGACGCCGTGAAGGGCCGAACGATCGAACGCTCTTGCGAGCGGAAACGCCGAACCGCGGCAAAGGGGGCGAGATGCAGCTGGAAGATTCCAAAGGGCTGCAGGGAGCCCTGTATTTGGAAGGCGGGAAAGGAAGGAACCTATGACAAGAGAGGGCATGCCAGTGCCGAACACCGAGCTTTGCGAGAGGCTCGTTTCCGACGACAACCTGGCCAAAGCCGCACAGAAAGTCAAGAGCAACCGGGGAGCCCCGGGCATTGACGGAATCCGTGCGGAACAGGCACCCGAGTACCTCGGGGCGAACAAGGAAAGGATTGTCGCCGAGATTCTTGCAAGGAAGTACAAGCCGAGTCCGGTCAGAAGGGTGGAGATACCCAAGGACAACGGCAAGAAGAGACTGCTGGGGATCCCGACCGTGAGGGACAGGATAGTACAGCAAGCGGTGGTGCAGGTGCTGACACCGGTGTTTGAACCGACCTTCAGCGACGCCAGCTACGGCTACCGGCCGGGGCGGAGCGCCGAGGATGCGGTCAGACAGGCGCAAATCTTCATGAGCGAGGGATATGAGTACGTAGCTGGAAGGTTGCCTATGGAAGCCGACCTGTGCGGAAGTTGATAATGTCGTTTACTCGATTTTGGTGTTGTTGCTCTCAGAGAATAATTTCGATTACTACGGGGACGCCCATGTTACTTATCGGCGTTTGTGACAATCCATATTTTTTGTGTTGCATGGGGTTGGGCATTGAGAATAGCTTTTCAGGATGAGTTTTATCACAATCGAGTTTTATTGTTAGAATCATCATAAATATAAATAAATGCACAATATTGGTCTTAAGAAATACATAAATAAAAAAATATCGAAAAATATTCATAAACTACTTGCGTTTTATATGGTCTGTGATATATTTAGCCTATTCCAAAACATTCCTAGGAGGAGACACTATGAAAAAACTAGTCGTTGTACTGTGTACGATTCTGTTGGTCCTTCCCTTGTTTGCCGGCGGTTCCAGTGAAGCTGCAAAGGGACCTGCACAAGAGAAAACCATCGAAACATTCAATCCAAATGAAAAGGTTGAACTGAGGATTAACTGGTGGGGTGGGGAGACCCGTCACAAGGCAACCTTGGCCGCCATCGATGCATTCATGAAAAAGTATCCCAACATCACGGTGAAAGCCGAATATGGTGCATGGGACGGCTGGACGGAGAAGAACGCCATCCAACTTTCCGGCGGTACCGCCCCCGATGTCATGCAGATCAACTGGAACTGGATGTACCAGTTCTCTTCTGATGGATCCAAATTCGTTGATTTGCGCGATTATGACCACATTCTTTCTTTGCAAAACTATGACCAGGGTATCCTCGACCAGAACATAGTAGCTGGTAAACTGCAAGGACTGCCGATTGGTACCACCGGCAAGGTTTTCTATTGGAATAAGTCAACTTTCGACAAGGCCGGCCTTCCTGTACCTTCGACCTTTGCAGAAATTATGCAGGCAGGACAAGTCTTCAAGAATACGCTTGGAAATGACTACTATCCAATGGGTCTGTATGAATATGAACGTATGTTGTTGATGATCTATTACCTCAATGCAAAGTATGGCAAGCCATGGGCTGTCGACAACCAGCTCAACTATTCTATAGCCGAAGTACAGGACGGACTTGATTGGATCAACAGCCTTGAAAAGAACCACGTACTTCCTTCAATTGCAACGATGAAGGGAGATGGCGCCACGGTTCTGGAGAAAAACCCCAAATGGATGACCGGTCGATATGCCGGATTCTATGAATGGGACTCCGCACAATCCAAAATGGCTGCAGCGCTGGAGAAAGACCAGGAATTTGTCATGGGAGCCTTCCCGATGGATCTCGGTCCGAGCAAGGCAGGATTGACCAAGATTACCCAGTGTTTCGCCGTCACCGAAACTTCCAAGCATAAGGCAGCCGCCATTATGTTGCTCGACTTTTTGACCAACGATCCCGAAGGTGTGTTGATCATGGGTACCGAGCGTGGAATGCTTGCAAACAATGCTGCAACAAAAGTCCTTGCGGACAATGGTCTGATGAAAGGTTTGACCTATGAAGGAAACCAGGCAGTACTGAAGGTGAATAACTTCTCCCTCGATCCGAATTTTGAGAATTCCGAACTGAAGGATACCACCGGACTCTACTATGAGGTCTTTGAGAGTCTGAGTGCAGGTGCAGATACCGCAAAGCTTGCTCGGTACATGGTTGAAACCATCAACGACGTATACCAGAGAAACGCATATTGACAAGGTTGGCTTGGCATCTTGGCAAAGGATGCCAAGCCTTTCTATTTCTATATATTAGAGAGAGATGATAATGACACCACTTGCAATTTCCTTGTTGTCTGACTACTACAATGAAAAAGGTATCTCATCAAGCTGTGAAGACCTTGAGGATGCCTTGCTTACCAAAGGGCTCTACGGACATTTGGCTTTGAATCAATCAAATGGCAAGCAGACCGCCTTTCCATATTTCTCAGCTTTGCTGGAGAATTTGGCAGAGCTTCCCAATCCGATGTGCGACCTCTCGTTTCTTATCCGCTTTGAGAGTTCGTATGAATCCAAGGAGCGGTATCCAGCCTTAGTAGAGGCAGCATTTACCTCGGCAAGCCGGAGCAAGCCCTTGGAAACGAGCGTGATGCTTCTTCTTGCCTTGAAGTGGATGGATGAGGAATTTTTTGAGCAGTACAAAGCACTTCAGGACCTTTTCCGTACTGCCGTCAAGCAATGCAAAGCAGACCAAAAATTGACAGCTGAAGAGCAGAAAGTCTTTGACTGGGTCATTTTGAAAGGAATACGGCTTGAACTTTTGGACAGTTATCTGTATCTACCGATGCTGCACTCCTCTCAAGCAAAAACCAAACCGTATATCGATCGCCTGCATGCAATTGAAGTGAAGCAAAGCTTGTATGTGTAAAGGAAACACTCTATGAAACAAAAAATTGCCAAGCAGCTTTCCCACCGAAATCGAAAGAAAGGAATCGATATGGGTAGAGGGTTTCTCTACCTTCTTCCTTGGCTTATCGGCTTTGCTGTGTTCAAGCTCTATCCCATTCTTGCAACAGCAGCCTACAGCTTCACCAATTATAATTTGTTCAACGCCACGTATTCATTCATCGGGTTGAAGAACTATGAATCAATCTTCACATCGTCGCGGTATATGAACTCATTCGCAGTGACATTCAAATATGCCTTCCTTACCGTTCCCTTGAAATTGGCGTTTGCCCTTTTTATTGCCCATATCCTCAACTCAAAACTCAAGGGGATTAAATTTTTCAGAACCGCCTATTATATTCCTTCCATCCTCGGAGGGTCGGTTGCCATCGCTGTGTTATGGCAGTTTGTCTGGCAGAATGATGGTTTGGTGAACCAAGTCCTCGGCTTTTTCGGAGCACAGAAGGTGAACTGGCTCGGTGACCCGTCGTATACACTGTATGTAGTAAGTCTGCTCAGGGTATGGCAGTTCGGATCGGCAATGGTTATGTTCCTGGCCGCCCTTAAGAACGTGCCTAAAGATCTATACGAAGCTGCGATGATTGATGGAGCCAGCAAGGTCAGGACCTTTTTCTCTATCACCATCCCCCTGATCTCGCCAATTATTTTCTACAATATCGTTACCCAGCTAGTACAGACGTTCCAAGAATTCAATGGTCCGTACATTATCACCCAGGGTGGTCCTATGGGTTCCACAACCCTCATCACTCTGCTCATCTACCAGAATGCTTTCAAGACCTACAACATGGGCATGGCCAGTGCTCTTGCTTGGTTGCTTTTCATGATTGTCGCAGTCTTGTCTGTGATTGCATTCACCAGTCAGAAATATTGGGTGTACTACAACGAGGATTAATGCCATGGAAACACGTAAGAAAATTGCAGAAATTATGAAATATACCATCCTGATCTTTATTGGCTTCCTAATGCTCTATCCAATGCTGTGGATGGTGGGCTCATCGTTCAAGAGCAGCAATGCCGAAATATTCTCATCGATCAGCATTTTACCGAAGAACCCGACCTTTGATGCATATAAAAACGGATGGTTTGCCTCAAACTATCAGTATGGACGCTATATGATCAACACGTTTTTGTTTGTTATCCCAAAGGTGCTGGGTACTGTTCTTTCCTGTGTAATGGCGGCCTACGCCTTTACCCGATTCTCCTTCAGGTCACAGAAGTTGCTCTTCGGGCTTTGTATATCAACACTCTTTCTTCCGCAGGTGGTACTGAATATCCCTCAGTTCCTTCTATTCAACAAGCTTGGGTGGCTGGACTCCTTCAAGCCATTGGTCATTCCGAGCTTCTTCGCTGTTGATACCTATTTTGTATTCATCCTCGTTCAGTTTATGAGAACTATCCCGATGGATCTCGACCAGGCGGCTTTCCTGGACGGGTGCAACTCTTTGCAGAGACTTCGGCATGTCATGGTTCCCATGACTGTTCCGGCGATTGTGTCCGTCGTGCTATTTCAGTTCATGTGGAGTTCCAATGACTTCCAAGGGCCGTTGATCTATCTCAACTCGGTTTCCAAGTATCCCTCTTCCTTGGGGCTTCGGCTCATTATGGATGCAGAAAGCGGATTTGAATGGAACAAAGTACTCGCCATGTCGGTAGTAACAATATTGCCCTCTATCATCGTATTTTTCCTGGCTCAGGATTCATTTGTAGACGGCATTACAGCAGGAGGAATAAAAGGATGAGCAACATTACTCTTGTCATGCAGGTTGTTGAACCACGATTTGCAGTGTTTATGTTGGAAGGAAGCGGCAAGTTCTTGACCAATGAGAACTATGAAATCTTTATAAACGGGACGAAGACCGGTGTATCCAACAAGGTTGTCGAGACCCTGTACGACCTGCTTCCTCAGACTGCTTACTCCCTGGATATTGTTATGGGGGAGCAATACTACCATACAGAATTCACCACTGGAGTCGAACTGGTCACCTTGGATGTCCATCGATTCGGCGCCAAGGGTGATGGAAAGACCGATGATACCAGTGCCATTCAGGCTGCGATACTCTGTTGCCCGGCAAACGGGCGGGTGCTTGTTCCTCAGGGTGATTATCGGGTGGGAAGTCTGTTTCTGAAGAGTGATATCACTATCGAGGTTGCAAAAGACGCCACTTTGAAGTTCACCACCGACAGGAAAAAACTTCCAATTCTTCCGGGCTTGATTGAAACCACCGATGGCAAGGGCGAATATAATCTGGGAAGCTGGGAAGGAAATCCATTGAATACTTTTGCTTCCTTGTTCACCGGCGTCGGGGTTGAGAATGTCGTCATCACCGGCCAAGGTGTTTTGGATGGTGAAGCCTCGTTTGAAAATTGGTGGAAGGATGAGGGCCGCATCAAGATTGGTGGAGCCTTCCGTCCGAGAATGATTTTTCTCAACAACTGCAAGCACATTCTCATACAGGGTTTGACGATCCAGAACAGCCCCGCATGGAATTTGCATCCGTACTTCAGCGAAGACACCAAATGGATCAATTTGACTGTGTTGAACCCGAAGGTCTCACCGAACACTGATGGTATTGATCCGGAGTCGGTAAATGGTCTTTTGCTGCTTGGTGTCCATTTTTCCCTTGGAGATGACTGTATCGCCATCAAGGCTGGAAAAATCTATATGGGTAAAAAGTACAAGGTTCCTTCCCGCAACCTTGAAGTCCGTCACTGCCTTATGGAGAACGGTCATGGGGCTGTCACCATCGGAAGTGAAATGGCTGGAGGCGTATACGATGTACTGGCTAGTGATTGCGTGTTCAGGAATACCGACCGGGGGCTCAGGGTCAAGACGAGAAGGGGGAGGGGAAAAGACGCTGTGGTAAGCAATATCACCTTCGAGAATATCGATATGGATGGAGTGCTTACTCCTTTTGTCGTTAATTCCTTCTACTGGTGTTGCGATCCCGACGGTCACAGCGACTATGTACGCAGTAAAGAATGCCTTCCTGTAGATGACAGAACACCACGCATCAAGGAATTGACATTCAGGAATATCGATGCCCGAAACTCAGAGGTGGCAGCGTGTTATTTCCATGGGCTTCCCGAAGCTAAAATTGAGAAATTGACACTGCAGAATGTGCATGTAGGATTCGCAGAAGAGGCAAAACCAGAATATCCGGCAATGATGGCGGATCTTGATATGTGTATTAAGAAAGGGTATGTGATTAAAAACGTCAATGAACTGGTTCTTGATACCGTGACGATTGAAGGGCAGGAAGGGCTTGGTTTCTTGTGCGAGGATATCGATATACTACACACACAAGGGGAAATGGAATGCGATTTGCAGTAACCGCAACCCAGACGAACATTGGTTCGAGACTTCCTTTTGTTTTTCAAGGACCTTTTTCGGAGACATTTCCCAAGATCAAGGCCTGTGGATTTGATCAGGTCGAGATTCACTTGCGTGACTCCTCTTGCATTGATCGGGTTGCTCTGAAGCGCTTATTGGATGCGCATGACCTGGATGTCTGCTCGATTGGTACTGGTGAAGCGTATAGCGTCGATCGTCTGTTTTTATCCAGCGATGACCAAGCGGTTCGGGAACAAGCCATTCAACGGGTCAAGGAGCATTTGGTTACTGCCTCCTACTTCAACGATGCAGTGGTGATTATCGGACTGCTGCGGGGGAATATCAAGGACTGTTCGAGCAGGCAGGCATTTGAGGCAAACCTACGGACAAGCCTTGAGGAATGCCTTGATTCAGCCGAAACGGAGAAACAGACGCTCGTAATCGAGCTGATCAATCGCTATGAAGCTGATTTCCTGCATACCATCGAAGAAGGTCTTGCATTCATATCTTCCTTCAATTCTCCGTATTTGAAGTTGCATATCGATTCATTTCATATGAATATTGAAGAGTGCAATGTTCGTAAGGCGATTCTCAAAGCCGGGCCTGCTATAGGTCATGTCCATGTGTCGGATAATGATCGTATGTATGTAGGTCATGGGCACTTTGACTTTGGTTTGTTTTTCTCGGCCTTGCAAGAGGCCGGGTATCGTGGAGCTGTTGCCATTGAAAGCCTCCAAGGGCCCGATGCAGTAACCTCGGCGACTCATTCCCTGTCAAATATGAAGAAATGCCTTGCACTGGCGACTTGTCCTGATGATACTGATAGCAAGGAAGGGGTACGATGGCAGAGAAGAGTTTGACAGCAACAGCATACGACGTAATCAAGAAGCAGATACTCAACTGTGTTATCCTTCCAGGGGACCGTATTGACGAGCAGATGATTTGCAGTGCATACGAGATAGGAAAAACGCCCTTTCGCGAGGCCATTATCCGTCTGGTAGCCGAGCAACTGGTCGAGGTGATCCCGCGCAAGGGTATGTATGCTTCTCGTCTGGATGCGAAAGAAATCTCCGAGGTTTTCAGTTTTCGTAAGATTTTTGAACCTGTTACCGTCTGTCAGAATCTGCATTTGGTTGATTTGAACGCCTTGGAAGATAACATTGAGCAACTGAGAATGTTATGCAAGAACATTCCGCAAGTGGATGCAGAGACACTGTGCACGTGTGACTTTGAATTTCATCACATTCTCGTCTCCTCGGCGCACAATACACGATTGGACCGCTCATTTGTTCCCGTTTTCCAGGATGCGTATCGAATCAGCATGCTCAATGGGTTGCGCAATGAAATCAATAAGGAAACGTGGGTCGAGACACTGGAACATCACAAGCTCATCTATCGGGCGATTATGGAAGAGAACACCGATGAGATAGCTAACGCGTACAACTTCCATTTGAACTATTATCTATCCTCTGCATTGCGGACGATCCGCAATTTGAGCACGAACACCTAATAACGGAGCAACCGATGAATAACACACAATTGATGGCCACTTCGATGGTCACCCTGTTTAATACGCACAAGCGTTCCTGGCACTATGTAACCGAGCTCACCCTGCAGAGTTTGTATCGAACATCGGTGGTACTCGGTGACCAAGCATTGAAAACGTGGACTCTCAATACTTACGAGCCGTTCATCAACAACGACGGAAGCATCAACGGTCATGTCATGGACGAGTACAGTCTGGATTTGGTAGCTCCTGGAAAGTTCTTATTCCCCATGTATCAGGAGACAGGTGAAACTCGTTACGTGAAGGCTATGCAGACCATTGCCCTGCAGCTTGAAAACCAACCTCGCACGGAGGAAGGTGGATTCTGGCATAAGCTACGCTATCCGCATCAGATGTGGCTGGATGGATTTTATATGCAGGCTCCGTTTGCCGTCCAGTATTACAAGATGCAAGGCAGCCTTTTAGCATTGCTTGACGACTTGGTATCTCAATTTGAGCTGATGTACAACAAAAGCCTGGAGCCCAAGTCAGGTCTTTTGCTCCATGCCTGGGATGAGAGCAAGTCCATGCCATGGTGCAATCCTGAAACCGGCCTTTCCGGTTACGTGTGGGGAAGGGCGCTTGGATGGTACTGCATGGCGTTGGTGGATATTCTCGATTACATCCCACAAACCGATGAGTATTTGCAATACCGAAACCGTCTTGCAGTGCTGGTCTCATCTCTTGGTGCTGCAGTCTGTTCTGTGCAGGATGTCCAAACCGGTTTGTGGTGGCAGGTTATGGACAAGCCGAATGAAGGTGACAACTACCTTGAGTCTTCTGCCTCGGCAATGTTCTCGTATTTCCTGCAAAAAGCAGCTCGCAAGAACCTTGTTACCGATCCTGTTGGTTGCAAACAGGCTGGTGTCAGGGCTTTTGAGGGCATGCTGATGCACAAGACGAATATCGATGAGCAAGGAATTTTACATGTGAGGGATATCTGCAAAAGTGCAGGACTCGGCAAAGCACTGGATGTTAACCCGTATCGAGATGGCAGTTTCTCCTACTATACTTCAGGCGAACCCAGAGTCACTGACAATATGCATGGTACCGGTCCGCTTTTGCTTGCTGCATTGGAGTATGAGTATGCAGACAGACTTGCTTGATACTCCAGATTTTGGGAGCTCCGGCCTGAGCCGTACAGTACAGTGATCCAAGAAGGCAGGGGTGATGATACTCCTGCCTTTTGTTGCAGAATAGCTAAGGAGCTGTGCAAATATAAACTA
>DJGJ01000073.1:0-27942 GCA_002432715.1 Sphaerochaeta sp. UBA5849
AGATTTTGATGCGTACGTCCTATTGCCTTAAGACAAAGGTCTAAAAAAAGATACACAAGGAAGAGAATGTCGAATATACTAACGTTGTGCGGATCCTTGCCGATTGAGAATATTGCTCTTGGAGGTGTTAGGTGGCGCATTTGAATCGAAAGAGAACGGTGCATTCGATGTCTATACGGTAATGGCCGAAACCAAAGCCGATCTTGAAAAGGAGTACAACGAGAATTTCAAGTAGTTGATTTGATGGGATGGATGGCTGCGTGGGCGGCCATCATTTGTGAGTGGGTTCATGCCCGAGCCAGTATGCAGAAACCAACAGGAACATCCCATGCTGACTGTATGAGTTCACGAGCCCTTCTGCACGTGTTTCCAGTGGTATAGATATCATCAAGAATGAGGAATGTATTGTCTTGTGATTGAACCAGAGTCTCCATGCGCCTCACATTCTTTTCCCTGAACACCAGATTGCTCGTTTGTTGCCTTTGCGTGCGCGACAACAAGGTATAGTGGCCTTTTGGTTGCTGTGCCAGCAATCGAATAGACCGAAGATGCATTTTTTTGCAGAGAATCCACGTCACCAAAGCCATGTGGTCGTACCCCAGCGACCGCCTGCCTGATCGGGAGGAAGGAATGGGGATGAGAATCGGGGAGCCGAAACGAGCGACCAAGGGAATGAACAACTCTGCCAATTGCCAGGCACCCTGGATGTGCCCGGCATGTTTGTAGCGGGTGATCAAATGCTCAAGCACCCCGTCGTACACACCATAGGAAAGCAAGGCATCCTGACAGAACCCACAGCCGTAAATTGGATCAAGAACGGGCGTGCCGCAGGTCGGGCACCTGTGCTCATAGAGTTGTGCGAAGGAAAGCGAAGCAAGCTTTTTCTTGCAAACAGGGCAAAGCAGAGAATCAGTGAGGGAATTGCATGAGAGGCACCACATACCTTGCAAGGTGCGACCAACGTCATTTCGCTTGTAGTTTCTCCTGAAGTTCTTTCAGGAACAATACAGCTTGCAGCGGCGTAGACTGCTCTATCGAGAAAGACCGCAACTGATGCAGTACTTCCTGCTCGGTTTCATCATAGTAGACCTGCTGTGAGGAGTCCTCACTGACGGCACTGAACAAATCGGGCTGGATGGACATAAGATCATACTCGGCAAAATGCTGCTTCTGGAATGTTCGGGCATGGGCGAGCACTTCCCTGCCGATGCCTGCCATCCTCGCTACATTGAGGCCGTAGGATGAATTTGCAATTCCCTCAATCACCCTCCGCAAAAAGCGTACCTGCCCACCCTGCTCGGAAACTTGCAGGGTAAGCAGCTGAATGGCGGAAGTATCAATTCTGGCAAGCTCGTGATAATGGGTTGCAAAGAGCGTTTTCGATTGCATGAGCAAGAGCTTTTGCATCACGGCGTAGGCGATGGACATGCCGTCCTGGGTGCTGGTGCCCCTACCCAACTCATCGATGATGACCAGGGAGTTCCTGCTCGCGGTACGTAAAATGTGCGCAGCTTCCTGCATCTCCACCAGGAAGGTGGATTCCCCGCGGGCCAAATTGTCGCTCGCCCCCACCCGGCAGTACAGCTTGTCCACAATTCCCAAGCGGGCTTTGGAAGCTGGTACGTAACTGCCGATTTGGCTGAGCAGCACCAAGAGAGCCGTCTGCCTGAGGAAGGTGGACTTGCCGGCCATGTTGGGACCGGTTATCAGGCAGAACCGCTTGCCGGCGCTGCTGATAAAAAGATCGTTTGCGACAAACTGCCCGGTTCCAAGGTATTGTTCCACAACCGGGTGCCTTCCTCCCTCAAACTCAAGCACATCCTCATCGGTAAACACGGGTTTGCAATAGGAGTGGGTGATTGCCGTTGAAGCAAAGCTCTGCAGGCAATCCAGATTGCTGAGGAAGCGGCTGATTGCTACGAGGGGCTGCTGCAGATTCATCACTTCTTCAACCAAAGCTTCATATACATGCCGTTCCCGTTTTTCCGCCTCAAAAGCGCTGGCAAGGATTTTTTGCTCACACGCCATCAGCTCATCACTGGTAAAGCGTTCAGCATTGACCAGTGTTTGTTTGCGGTAGAAGGAAGGGGGAACTTTGTCAGCCTGGGCTTTGGAAACCTCGATATAGTGGCCGAGAATCTTGTTGGAAGAAAGCCGGAGGGTGGTGATACCGGTTTCCTGCCTGATTTTATCCAAATACGCATCCAAGATTGCTTTGCCGCCGCCTTTGATGGACCGCAATGCATCAAGCTCTGCGTCAAAACCGGAAACGATGACTTTCCCTTCCTCGAACGGTCCTTGATGCTCAAAAGAAATGCCATCTGCAATATGTTTTGCCATGATGGCCAACGCTTCAAGGCTCTTCTGGTCAAGTCCCTCCCCCAAGAGCTTTTGATAGCGAACATCGGCAAGATTGAAAAATGAGCGGACGGTTTGGCTGATGCCAACCAAATCCTTGCTCAGATGTCGATGCATAGCCAACCGGCTGTAGAGCCTTTGCAAATCCAATACTTGTTTCAGATGTGAACGAACCCGTGCAAGTTCATCACGGTCCTCGTACAAGAGCGTAACCCAATACTGGCGGGACTCAATCTGTGCAATATCGGTAAGCGGGCTTGTTATCCACTGTTTCAGCTGCCTGGCCCCCATGCTGGTCAGCGTTGCATTGATGGATGCATAGAGGGTGTATTTCTCCGATCCATCGGAGAGATTGGTCAACAGCTCAAGACTCTTGCGGCTGGCTTCATCGATGTGCAGAAACTGCGATTCGGGGACGACTGTATAACCTTCAATCTGGTTGAGACGTGTTTTTGCCGTCTCCTGGAGATACCACAAGAGTGCGCCTGCACTGCTGAGCATCTGATTCTTCTCTTCAAGACCAAAAGCTTTCAGTGATGAGGACCCGATTTGGCTGCAGAGTCGTTGATATCCTTCTGCAAGGGAAAAATGCCAGGAGGGGAGCTTGGTGACCATCGCAGGATGGGCATCCATCAGGATTTGGAAATCTTGATGAAGAAAATAATCATCCTCATTTACCAAAATCTCCCTGGGATTTACTTGTTGCAGGACGCTGAGCAGCATCGCATACCGGCTGTCCTTCTCGATCATGCGCAGCATGAACTGTCCGCTGGTGATATCTGCATAACTTATTGCAAGACCTTGTTTTTGAAACGAAATACTCAAGACAAAACTGTCGCAGTTCGCTTCAAGAAAGTCCTCCTCCACCACTGTTGCGGGTGTCACAACCTGCACCACTTCCCGCTTTGCCAGCTGTCGGCCTCCTTCAGGCAGCTCAGTCTGCTCGCAGATGGCGATTTTCTTTCCGGCTTCCAAGAGACGCTTGATATAGACTTTTGCCGCATGGTAGGGAATCCCGCACATCGGCTGGCCGTTGCGTTTTGTCAAGGTGAGATTGAGTAGACGAGAAACCTCAACTGCATCCTCTTCGAACATCTCATAAAAATCCCCGAGACGGAAGAAGAGGATGGTCTGTTGATGCTGCTCCTTTATCTGACGGTATTGCACCATCATGGGAGTCAATTTCTCGGCTTCTCCATCCATGGCTAGTACAACGTGGTAGTGATTGCAAGAACCAGAGACAGACCGCTGTCAGCACTGGTGCCCTTGAAGATGTTGCCTCCCACCCAGGAGAATGCATCATCGATATAGGTGGCATTCTTGACCAAGTACAATCCCAACGGAAAACCGGGAACCTTGAGCTTGACGCCGGCTCCCATCGAGAAATACCAAGCCAGATCGGTTGCCTTGATTGTATTCAGGTCCGGGCTGACACCGGTGGCGCTGGCGTACAGTTCCGCTGAGAGTACATTCTGTGCAAGCGGCCAGCTGATGGAAACCTGATTGTCCCACAAGTAAGCCTGGTCGAATATGACTTGAAAGCCTCGACCTGTATTCATGCCGTCGATGTACAGCATCTCGTAGCGTGTCGCCCCTTCCTTGGCATCGTACCAGTCCCAAACGCCGGTATCATAGTGCTTGGAGTACTGGGGAAGCATTGCACTCAGGCTGGTGGTGACTCCCAATACAACGTTCGCCTGCTTCTCATTCAGGTCGAAAGTAAACAGGGTGAGGTATCCACTGGCCGAACTCGAGGTGCGGATATAGTTGGAAAGCCCGCCCAGGATGCCTCCGGCGTAGGTGAAGGCCTGACTCAGGTAGTATCCACGGCTGGTGTTCTCGATCAAATCGCGACCGTCCCAGGCAAAGGAGAGCGTCAGCCGATTGCTGAACTGCCACGTGTCATGGTACAACTTGATCAATCGCTCATAGGGATCATAGACATTGTCATCGTACTGTGCATAATTCAAGCCTACAGCAATGCCTCCCCCAACATTCAATGAGCCGGGTTGGAACATGAACGTATAGCCGGTATTATAGCCCAAGGAGATGCGATAGTAGGTGTATGTCATCAGATAGCGAGAGGATGGCAGGGCCTGGTCCGCGGCGAGATAGCTTGCATAACTGTCATATCCGTAGGGGAATGGATTCTCCTCAATATTCGTTTCATCGTGACCGGTATAGTACTTGCTGCCTATACCTCGCTGCAGGATGTTTTCCTTGACGCTGCGCTCAAAATTGAATGACAATCCGTTCGACCATCTCCTGTTTCCAAACCATCCATCGGTGAAGGAAATCGAGATGTTCTGGGTATCGGGGCTGAGATTGGTGGCGACCGCCAGGTCCCGTCCTGTTCCCCCAAGGTTCTTGTCCGACCATTGCAGGAATCCTGAAACAGGGAATCCATCTACGTTGCCTCCGAAGGTTGCCCCGAACTGGATGTCCATTTGGTTTCCTTCGACGACGGTGAATACTGGAATCACACTACCCTCTTCTGTTCCGTTGATGATGTCAAACTGCACATCGGTGACAATCAGGGTGTTGTAAATGTTCTGGGCGCTTCGGATAAGCTTTTCCTTGGAAAAAATATCGCCCTTTGCGAAGGTGAGTTCCCGTTCGAAAACATAGGGTTTTGTCTTCGTAAGTCCTTCGATGCGGATGTCCTCGATGACCGCCTGTTGATTCTCCTGTACCTTGAGAATATAGGTGACAGTCTTTTCCTCTTCATTGCGGATGAGGTCGCTGGATATCAGGTTGAAAATATAGCCGTTGTTCCAATACAGGTCGGTGATTGCGGTGATTTCCCGTTGGACACGCGATACATCGAGTACCGCACCCTTTCGCATGGAAATGAGCGACTGGAACTGCTCGTCGCTGAAAACCGTGTTTCCTTCAACCTCGATGCCGCCGAAGAACCACTGTTCTCCTTCCTCTATAGTGAACACAACCCTGAGGCGGGTGTAGGTGTCGTCCTCGGTGCTGATATCCTCTGTACGAACATCGGTAATCGCGGCATCGATATACCCTCTACTCTGATAGAAGGTGATGATCTTCTGCTTGTCGGTTTCAATGGTCGACGGATTGTAGTACCCGGAATTGAAATAGCTTACCTGCTTTGAAGAAAGCTGCTTGGAGAGCATATCCGAAGAAAGCTTCTCATTTCCTTCAAAGACAATCTGACCAATCCGTTTTTGCTGATTCTCTCTGATGATATACTTCAAATCTGCAGTATTGGTGGCCTCGTCAATGACATATTCACTCTCGACTTGGGCGTCGGCGTATCCTTTCTCCTGGTATAAGGCGAGTATCTTCTGTTTGGACAACTCGATATTCTGCTCATCAATGAACAGCCCCTCCTTTGCCAAAAGGACCTCGGTGATATCCTTGGTCTTGATTCCCTGGTTGCCTTCAATGGTTGTCGTCTTGATATACGGCAGTTCGTAGAAGGTCATTGCTATTTGCAGCTCGTTGTCGCCCTCCCCTGTTCTCCGGGCATCTGCGAGAAAGTACAAGAAGTGTTCCAAACCGTAAAGTTCACCCTGCAGTTCATTAAACAGCTCATCGCTAAAGGGTTTTCCCAGATACTTGTACTGAATGTCCAAGACAACACTTTCCTTCACATTTTGCAAACCGCTGTTGGAAAAAGATGCAATCCGCTTGCCTACATACCAAGGGTCGGTATCAGCAGCAGAAAGGAAGGAAAAAGAAAGGGCCGAAATAAGCACGATGCTTACAAGAAAGCGTGTAAGGCGCTTGTCCATGATATCTCCTCTATAAACCTGTTTAACGCAAAACTATTCGTTTGGTTACACTAAAGCCAATGGTATCTAAAATATTGGTAAACGACAACTCGTTGGGTTGAGTAAAGAATGAGAAAGTTCCCACTGGATTGACCCAGTCAAGCGAGAGTTCGAGATCGAGTGAAAGGTCGGATGAAATGAAGGATCGCTTCACCCGTGAACGGTCCATGGCGGTCAGATGCACCAACGCCTGCAAAAAGAACTCCCTTCCTACATATTTTCCCATGAAGATGGAGGTATTGTTCAGATAGCGTGCCAACGGTGTCAGGGTGTTGCCGATATTGCTGCCCGGAAGTGCATCGAAGAGGATGTTCTGCAGGATGTTGCTGCGGATGCTGAACATGTCCAAACCAAGGGAGATGCGTATCGACTCGGTCAGGGCCGTGGTCTGACCGGCATCGATGTACCCCAAACGTTCCGCAACATCGGTCGCTGCTGCAGCAAGGCTTGCGACACTGTAGAGGTTGACTTGCCCGTAGGCGCCGGTGGGAAGAATGGACTGGCCGAGAATTTCCAGAATCTCATTCACATCCTTTGAAGGAATGGATTCAAACTGGGGTTTGATGTTGGAGAGCCCTGAATCACGAAGCACGAGGAAGATGTCCACCCGATTGCCCTGTGCATCAAAGTCAGTCATTTTTGCGCGGAGGTTGATGGTAGGCAGGATTTGATTCCGACCGGTCAGTGCGTCCGTATGAAGGGCAAGGGAACCTTCGGTGATGAAGAAGTTCTTCTGGAAGTAGTAGATTTCACCGCTTCTGAACGACAGTGTTCCATCAGCGACGAATTCGTCAGTGATATGGTCGTACAAAAACGAAATATTCTGGTTTTCAGTTATGGTCGCTTTTATGAACGGATTGGGGGTGTTTGGATAGAAAAAGGAAACATTTTTGCCGGTAACCACATCAAAGTGTGTCGTGGTCAAATTGTTCGCAACATACCAGTAAGGAAGATCCTTGATGCCCAACGTCATCGTGGTGTCTTGGACGGTGACCTTTCCATCCAGCCAGGTTTCAAAACCAACCCCGAAAAGGTTGAAGGTTCCTCCTGCATAGGTTCTGATATCTGCATCAAACCCTTGCATGGGTATCCAGACATACACCATTTCGGAGCCGCTGTCTGCATGGATTTCGTAGTTTTCCAAACGAAGACCGTCAAATGAAGCTCCCATCCATCCATAGCCTTGTATGGTTTTTCCAGTAACACTGTTGGTCGAGAAGAATGGAACACGCGCTGTGATCGCCCGGCTTCCATCGCTGGAGGCACTGATGTTTTTCATGGTGATGATGTCCTGGGGGAGCCAGAACAGTTGCATGCGGGTTGAATCGACCCACAGCTGGCCGTACGGCCTGAGGCCGTCCTCCGTCTTGGCAATGAAAAGCTCACCCTCGGCTACGCCGTCGAGGAATGAGAAAATGGGTTTGAGGAACGTACGGTTCAAGAGTGGAAGGGGCATGTAGATATCAGTGATGGACAAGCCGAAATCGTTTGAAGCCAAAGAACCTTCAGCTGTAAAGCCGATGCCGAACGACTTGTTCATAGTTGCCTTGAAGTCCTTCGAGTCTCCTTCGTAGATGAGATCCAAATGATCGCCGCCGATCGTGAGCAATCCATCGGAAACATTGATCAGGTAGGTGCCTGAATGTATTCCGCCCTCTCCATACAGAAGAATGTCCGACACATCAAGCCTGGCTGAAAGAGTTCCATCGAGTATCAGTCTTAGGGTGCTCGGAAGTGCGAACATCGACGGCATGTCAAAAAGATCGATGGACAGATCGTAGGTAAGCTGTGACAGCTGATCGGTGTACGAAAGATGGCGTATGTGTTCAAATCTGCCTGTGGAACGCGCTGTGGCGTTTTGGATTGAGAGGACTTCCCCTGTATAGGAAAAGTCGGGCATGGAAAGGCGTGAGTCATACAGGCGCAGTACATCTTGATCGAATGCTAGGTTGGAACTGAAGCTTGCATCGCCGCGGATCAGTGAAAGCTGTCCGTCTACGCTCGCTTGGTTTTGGAAATCCGAGTACCCGACGGCTGAGAAATCAACAACGGTTCCTTCCAGGACTTTCGAGAATCGATCCAGGGGAAGTGAGGAGAGCTGCAAGGCCCCGCTTATGCGCTCCGGTCCTCCCAAAAGTGAAATGGAAATTTTTCGTTCATCGTTTGCATCAAGACTGAACGTGGCCTCGAAGGGTGCAAGGAATGAAGCTTGCACGAGCGAAACAAAATCGGTACCGCGATAGCTGAATCTACCAGGAAACACCAGAGAACCATCTTGCAGCTGAATGTCTGTAAGCAACAGCTCGCGCTCTGATGCAGTCAGGGACGTTTTTATGTCGTACAGCCTGTTTTGGAACTGAACACCCTGGATTCCAAGTTTGCTGCTTTTCAGCCTCCAGTCGCGAAGTGAGAAATACTCAACATCCAAGTCTCCAAAAATGGAAGTTCGGGCCAAGAAACCAGCATCAGGCAGTACCAGACCATCGGCTCTCAGGCTTGCACTCAAAGGAGGTGCAAGATTGGCAGTGAGAACAAGATGCTCTTCTTGCTCAAGGGAGAACTGGAGATTGCTGGTATCCAATCTGAAGGTAAACGGATAGTTGGTTGAGAATAGGGAGAGATGTGCACTTCCCACAATGAATTTGGTCTCTTCCCTGCGGATGGTTCCTTCAGCAAGCAAGGATGGCTCGAAGGGGGTGGTAACATTGAATCCATAGGAAAATGGCGGAAGATCGAAAAAATTGACGGAAACCAGACGTTGTCCATCATCGATGCGCAGCAGCTCGAGTTCTCCTCTGGGCAACCAGTAGTTGAGTTCGGTTGAACCGGAGAAAACAAGACGATATCCACTGCTGGCAAGTGTCATTGCATCAACCAAGACCGAGTCCCCCTTGATATCGGCGAGGAACGTGAAACCTGCATCCTGTTCAACGTTTCCCACCTTTGCCCTGAGCAAGGCAAGATCGATGGCGGCTTTCCCATCGAAAGGAAGGATGCTCCCCCCGCCCTTGGAGGATTGGAAGGAGATGTTTCCGATCAGGTTGGTGGCTTCTTGATAATATGGCTGGATAAATGGTGCATACGCTTCAAACGTCGGGGAGAGGATGGAGAGCGGGAAGTTTTCCAACCGAGAGGTAAGATGGAAGGTTCCCTCGGAGGAAGAAGGCAGGTCGTATACCGAACGGATGGCCAGCTTGTCCTCATAGTCGAGTTCGACCTGCAATTGGCTTGTTTGTTTGTATGACTGGTAGGAGAATCTGGCAAAGAGAGGCATCGTTGTAAATGAGGAATTCAAGTTCGAAAATTCTGCCGAACTGCTCAGCGATGCATCTGTGTTGCGATACAGAAGCGATGCCGAGAGCGGCGAGCTGAAGAAAATCTCGTTCGTGGTGAATTCGGCTTTTGCATTTGCTTGGAGCTTCAGATTGGTGTTGAGCAGTGTGGTGCCTTGCATTTCTGATTCAGCTTCGACATACACATCCGAAAGCTCTGCGACAAACTCTTCATATCCATAGGTCACCTGCCCCAACGAGAGTTGGAGATCCATTGCCTGTGATGTATAGCGCGCATTTGCAAGCAACGTCTTAAGCTCAAGGGACAGGTTTTGGCCATAGGATACTTTGAAGAGAGAGTCTTGTTTTGTAGCCAGACCGAGCAAAAGGTTTTGGTCCAGTTTTTGTGCTGTCACTGTGGCGGTCGGTGAGACGATTTCAATCTGGTCATATGTTGCCTCAAGCAGGTCATAGGAGAATGTAGCTGAGTCGAATGCTCCTTCCTGCATCCGCAAGGTGCCGGAGAGCGTAGGAACTGCAACTGAAATCTGCTCGCCAACTGCCTTCATGTTTGCAAGGGAGAGGTCGATGGCCGTATTCAACCCGGCATCCAACGCACCCAGTGCAACCAGCTGGTTGAAGGAAACCTCCAGACCTTGCCTCAACAACGACGCCTTGTCGACTTTGACCAGGGCATTACCCCCTCGATCGAGGCTGATATCCGTTTCGATCAGGCGTCCAGAACCTAGGGGAGAGTTGAAGGTGAAGGTAGGAATGTTGCTTCTGACAATGGGAAATGGCTGTGAACCGCCTAGCTGCAACAGAAGGGAGGCATCATGGACCTCTGCTGAATAATCGGGTATGTCAAGAGATGCATGCAGCATTTGAAAGTCTACGGAAACAGTATTTGCCTCTATCCAAGCATTCAGCCTGCCTGGAGAGTCCTGCCCTTCGAACATGGATGGTGTGAGGCTGTCAGCGATAAGCAGCTCGGGTTGCTTGACAGAAACCGAAATTTGCTTCGAGCCGAACAAGAATGAGGAGAGCAAGGCGGGAAGACCGCCTGAGATTTCAACTTCGGAGGCCGATATGGATGAGTTTTCTGCAAGCGAAAGCTCGGCTTTGTTGATGATCAGGGATTTGAGGAACGTTCGATCGATGCTCTCAGCCTTGAAGGTGGGTTGATTCCCTGTATCAAGGGCCTGCATGAGACGATCTGCAATATACTGGCTTGGGTTGCCCATGCCAAGATGGACCATCCCATACAGGCAGAGAATGGCACAGCTTACGAGGACCAGAACCGAAACCGCAATGTCTTTGAGTGTTGTATGATATCTCACCGTTTTTCAGTATATCCCATTGTCGAAATCTTGGGCACCTCTTTTCATGTTGGTTCGATGGAGATTGACTGTCCATAGCAAAAACTCATTTACCTTGCTTCGCTTTTACCGTACCATATACGTATGATAGGAGATATGCATATGCCTTCAGTATTGACCAATTTCATAGTTTTTGAGGGTTTGGACGGGGCGGGAACCACTACGCAGATGCAATTGCTTGCAGAAGCGTGCGACCGGTCCGATCGTCCGTGTCGCGCTACCTTTGAACCAACCGACAAACCTATCGGGCGTTTGGTTCGCTCGGTGTTGCAGAAACAGATTTTGACCACACCGTTGGCACTGGCAATGCTGTATGCCGCCGACCGTGAAGACCACCTGTATAATCCGGTGTATGGACTGATTCAGGATCTGCAAGCTGGAAAGCTTGTCATTTCCGACCGATACCTCTACTCCTCGCTTTCCTACCAAGGCGTTGAGTGTGATTTTGACAAGATAGCGAGCCTCAATGAGTTCCCTTCCCCCGAGTATGTATTTTTCATCGACACTCCGGTTGAGGAGTGCCTGAGAAGAATCAGCAGCAGGGGAAACGAGACCGAGCTTTTCGAGAGGCAGGGGTTCCTTCAGAAAGTCAAGGCGAACTACGAACGCATCTTCAGCACGCTCGACCCTGAGGTGAAATTGGTTCGTTTGGATGGATTGTTGAAGAAAGAGGAGATAGCTGCACAGATCCAGGAGATTCTTTTCAACAGATGAACATTGCGTCTCCGTAACTGAAGAACCTGTAGGACTGGGATACTGCATGCCGGTAGGCTTGGTCGATGTGTTCCTTGCCTGCGAATGTGGAAACAAGGACCAGGAGGGTCGATTCAGGGGTGTGGAAGTTTGTCAGCAATTGGTCCACCATCTTGAACGTATAGGGGGGTCGGATAAAGAGATTTGTCCGACCCGGACCACTTGCAAGCAATCCAGTTTCCTCATTGAAGGCGCTTTCAAGGGTTCGTACGCTGGTCGTTCCTGTGGCTACGATTTTTCGACCTTCAGCTTTTGCAGCATTGATGATGCGTGCACTCTCTTTCTCTATCTCATATGACTCATAATGCATATGGTGGTCCTCAAGGTGTTCCGTCCTCACCGGCAGGAAGGTTCCCGGCCCGACATGGAGCGTCACCGGGACGATGGTGCACCCTTTCGACCGGATTGAAGCAAGAATTTCCTCGGTAAAATGAAGACCTGCCGTAGGGGCGGCCACCGATCCTTCCTTTCGGGCATACACCGTCTGATATCTGCTCTCATCGGCAAAGCTGTCTTCGCGTTTGATATAGGGCGGCAGCGGCACATGACCGAGTTGCATGAAAAAAGTTTCATCAAGCACCTGGTCGAAACAGATGGTCCTGGTCCCATCGGGGTTTTCCTTGGTTATCCAGCCGGTACGGCTGTAGCTCTTTTCGGTGTTGCTGAAGGTATAGTGCTTGCCGACATGCTGCTTCTTGGTCTTGGTGACCATCACATTCCAACTGTGGTCGAGATTCTCTTCCAAGAAGAGAAATTCCACCCGGCTGCCTGTATCGCTTACAGCAAATACCCGTGCTTTGCGCACTTTGCTGTTGTTTATGACTAAAACACTTCCCTCCTCAAGATATGAAGCGAAGTTGATCATCTGCTCATCCAGTATCGTACCGGTCTGCTTGTTGAGCACAAGCAGGCGATCGTTGCCTCGTCGGTCCACCGGAGTCTGGGCGATCAAATGCTCGGGAAGATCAAAAGAGTATTCCTTGATTGTCATCCATGTTCCTTTTGCAGGGAAGGCCCAGCAGGTCATAGGCTTTTTTCGTGGTCATTCTTCCTCGTGGTGTTCGCTTCAGATATCCTTTTTGGATCAAGTATGGTTCATAAAAATCCTCAAGTGATTCTATGGCTTCACCGACGCTGATGGAAAGGGTCTCGGCTCCTACGGGGCCGCCATCATAAAACTCAATGATGGTTCTCAGGATATTCCTGTCCTGGGTTTCAAGGCCGTTGGTATCGATGCCAAGCCGCTCCATACCATAGTCGACGATGGGAATCGTCACCCTTCCATCCCCCATTACCGAAGCAAAGTCCCTGAGGCGCCTGAGCAGCCGGTTTGCGATTCTCGGCGTCCCCCTGCTGCAGCGTGCGAGTTGGACTATGGCATCATTTTCCATCTTCACATCCATGATTTGTGCTGATCGATGGATGATGGAAGCAAGCTCTGTCTCATTGTAGAAATCGATGTGGCAGGTGATGCCGAACCGTGAGGAGAGCGGACTGGATACCGAGCCCGCCTTGGTGGTGGCACCCACCAGGGTGAATTTTGGCAGCGGGATGCGCATGGTCCTGGCTGCAGGGCCTTGGCCGATCACCCAGTCGATCTCAAAATCCTCCATCGCGATGTACAACATCTCTTCCAAAGCTGGTTTGAGACGATGGATCTCATCGATGAAAAACACCGAACCTTCGGTCACGTTTGTCAAAATTCCTGCCAGATCCTTGGGTTTGTCAAGAGCCGGTGCACTGGTCATTCTGATTTCAGCACCCATCTCATTGGCAATGATGCTTGCCAAGGTGGTTTTACCCAAACCTGGAGGACCGATGAGGAACGTATGGTCCAAGGGTTCCTTGCGTTCACGGGCTGCTTGGATGAATACAGCAAGGTTGTCCTTCAGCCGTTGTTGGCCCTGGAAATCCTTGAGCATTTTTGGTCGAAGGATGTTCTCCTGTTTGTCAGCCTCCTGTTGGAAGGAGGTGGAAACCACAGAGCTTTGTATCAAATCCTGCAATTCTGTTTGGTGTTTGTCCATTCCCTCTCCCTTTATCCAAGCAGTTTGACAGCACTGCGGAACAATAGTTGCTCTGCATCATGGTGGCTCAGTGATCCAATTGCTTCAGCTTCCTGCCTGCTCAAACCGTCGATTACTTCCTCAACTCTTCGTCTATCATAGCCCATATCAACCAAAGCGTTGACGATGTCAGACCACAGGCCGGTTTTGCTTTGGGTTCTTTCCACCCCAGTCTTGCCGCCTTCATCCTCGAAAACCAATACATTGCGCAATGCAAGTATCATTTTCTGCCCTGTTTTCGGCCCGATTCCCGGTATTGACGAGAGCAGCTTCAGATTTCCAGTATCAAGTGCCTCGGCCAAATGTTTGACGCTGATGCCGCTCAGTATTTTCAATGCCTGTTTTGAACCGATGCCGGAGACTGTCTGCAGCTGCAAAAATGCCTCTCGTTCGGCTTCGTCATAGAATCCGAACAGCGACATGCTGTCTTCCCGGTGCACCATGACGGTAAGCAGCCGCACAGCCTTTCTCTCTTCCAAGGAAAGGTTGCTGAGCTTGCTGGTTGTCTGCGCCGAAACCGAAAGTGTATACTCCACATACCCTGCTCGGAGTGTGACATCCCCTTCCTGAACCCGAACTACATCCCCAATGATTGCATTGATCATTACAATTTCATCCTTATCTGGGTAAAATCATATACAGCGAGGCATAAGGCTGCAGCCAAGGCATCCGACGCATGATCCGGTTTCGGAATCTTTTCAAAGCCCAAGAGGATGCGGACCATTTCCTGAACCTGGTGTTTTTCTGCACCGCCATAGCCGGTGACTACTGTCTTGATGGTAGGCGGACTATACAACCGTACCGGTATATCAAGCAGAGCCAGCTGATGGACGCAGGCCCCGATGACCTTGGCAATCGGGATGGCGGAGCTGACATTCTTGGTGAAGAATATATCCTCCATCCCACAGATGACAACCCGATGTTGAACAGCAAGCTCTCCTACTGATTTTGCGATAAAATGAATCCGATCGCTATCCTGTTGCGTTGCAGAAGTTTTGATAACACCAAACGAAACAGGCCGGTTATGCTGTCCATCCGATTCGACAACACCCCAGCCTGTCTGTGCATATCCTGGATCGATGCCTAGGATTCGCATGCGTTATTCTTCGTCGCCATCCTCAAAATCATCGGGGAGTTCCAGATTTGACGAAACCTGCTGGACGTCATCCAATTCCTCGAGTTTGTCGATGATCTTGAGCACTTTGCGAGCTTTCTCACTATCAAGTGTAACAGTCTGATCTGCAACCTTCTCCACCTCTGCACTCTCCTGCTCGAAACCAGCATTCTGCATGGCTTCCAACACGTTTGCAAAATCGGCAGGGGCGGTAATGACTTCAATGACATCATCAGTGGTGGTCACGTCGTCAGCCCCATTTTCCAAGGCTACCTCAAAAATTTGTTCTTCACTGTATTTATTCGCATCGTAGGTGATGATGCCTTTGGTCTGGAACATGTAGGACACGCATCCGGTTGCCCCAAGAGTGCCGCCATTCTTGGTAAGTGTAGAACGAACATCGCTTGCAGTCCGGTTTTTATTGTCAGTCAGGGTATCGATGATCAAGGCAACACCGCCGGGAGCATACCCTTCATAGGTAAGTTCATAATAGGTGGAGTTGTCAAGCTCTCCTGCACCTTTCTTGATTGCCCTGTCAATGTTGTCCTTGGGCATATTCTCTGCGCGAGCCTTCAGGACTGCGGTACGAAGACGTGCGTTGGTTTCAGGGTCTGAACCACCCATTTTTGCTGCAACGGAAATTTCCTTGATCAGCTTTGTAAACTTCTGACCGCGCTTTGCATCAGCGATACCCTTCTTGTGTTTGATTGTAGCCCATTTACTATGGCCGGACATAATTGAACCTCTTAACTTCTAGAATGCGTGATTAGTCTCAACCCAATTAAGCTATCACAACGGGTAGAGGCGGTCAAGGGCTTACGAAATTTCCAGAGCCAGTCGCAGCAGGATTTCGTCTATAACCATAAAGCCATATTCTGTCAAGACAAAGAATTGGATTGTGTCTGAATACCAGGAGGAATCGAGTGAGGAAATTGCTGATGCAAAGAGGCAGTCGAAATCCTTCTGATATCGTGCTGCAAAGACCTGCTTGTCAATCCCTGCATTGGTTCGCAGAGCCATCATCACATACTCCTCGATTTGTTGGTTTGCATCCACATGTTCCTCTTCATACCCGCTGAAGCATTGTGATGAGGCAAACTCCTGCAAGCTCTGGTTTTGTGTATAATGGCGGGCAAGACTCCCTTCTGTAAGCGTGGAAGCTGCACTGCTTCCGAGTCCCAGGTAATTGTCCAATCTCCAATACACCTGATTGTGCTTGCTCTTTTTCCCGTTGCGGCAAAAATTGGAAACCTCGTAGTGTTCAAAACCCAAGCGTCTGAGTTCAGACCACATCTTCTGCAAGAAATCCTCTTGCCCATCCTCATCCAACACAGTCGTGTCGCCCAGGCCGACCTGAAGCGCCAGTTCGGTGCCCTCTTCGACGGTAAGGCAGTACAGGCTGATATGATCGGATTCGCTGAGCATAAGGATCTCATGCAGGTCGGCTATCGCCAAGTCAACGGTTTGTCCCGGCAGGCAGACCATGAGATCGAATGACAGCTCTATCCCGTATTGCAGTCGAGCCTGCCGGGCAAGTGCGATTGAGCGCAGGTTGTCCTCTCGTCTTGCATTGCGTCCAAGACGTATGAGCGTAGGGTCGTCCATGCTTTGGATGCCCATGCTCAGTCTTGTCACCAAACCCTCTGCGAACAGGCTGAAATAGGTTTCGTCGAACGTTTCGGGATTCATTTCAATGGTTACTTCATCACTTGCATCAGCTTTCGCCGCCACCAGAAGCCGGCGCAGCTGATCAGCTGGGAGTGAGCCGGGATTCCCGCCTCCGATGAAGATGGTAAAAAAGCGGTCAAGGCGTGCTTTGCAAGCACGTATCTCCTGTTCCAGCCGGTCGACATAGGGTTGCAAATACGCTTTCGTCGCATCCACCGGTTCTGAGTAGAAGGCACAGTAACTGCAGCAGGTGGTACAGAACGGGATGTGCAGGTAGAGTGAAAGATTTCCATCGTTGGGGAAGCTGAGCACTATTTATTCCCCATGTACCTGATTCTATTCAGCGGCCAGAAGAGGAACCGCACACTTCCATTGATTTTCTTCTGGGAGACAGGACCGAAGTATCTGCCGTCGCGGCTGTTGTCTCGATTATCCCCTAACGGCAACACGGTGTCGTGCGGTACATAGATGCCGCGCCGGTAGGAGGCATATGCACTTCTTGCGCTGCTGTCGGATGGATCGAAAAGATGCTTGGTCCGGTATTTTGCCTTTTCAAAGGCATACATGTCATCGGGATAGTTGTCATTCTGAACCGATGCGTATTGACTCTTCAGGTACGATGGTGCGCTGTTCATGTCCAACCCCGCTTCTTGGTAGCCGAACAACGAGCCCCATGCCTTGATGCCGCTGTAAAGGCTTGCATCGATACTGCGGTGCGGTCCATCGACCAGATTCAGTGAGGAACGAAAACTCTCGTCATCCTGATAATCGGCGAAGCCTGCCTTCTTGATCTCAATATTGCCGTCATTGAACCGAATGTGTTCCGATCCCATGCCGATGGCGCGCTTGACATACAAACGTTCGGCGATGCTCCCATCCTCGTTGCGGTCTATGTTTACGAGAGAGAACGTGCCCATATAGATGATTTGTGAAAGAACGTCGAAGAATGGTCCTTTCGAGGTATATTCGGGGTTGTAGAAGGTTATGATGTCGTCACGGTTCACTTGTCTGTTTTTGGAGAGAATTTTTGGTCCGCTGGGATAGATTTCAATCCCATAGATGGTTTTGCTTACAAAGACTCGGTCGCCCACATTGAGCGTCCCATCCATGGATGGTGTAGGAATGACAAAGAGTTGGAAAATGTATTGGTTGATCAAAAGGACTGCGAATACGGCGAATACCAGTGCATCAGCCCATCCCTTGACCTCGCCCATGAAGGTTCGTTTGGGTTTGTTTGCAATTTCATAGGCTTTCAAGGCCTTCCTATGGGTAAGAAACCGTATGGTGTTTCTCTCGATAAAACTCAACAATTGTTCCATAGCAAGCACGCTATCACAATAGGTCTGAGTTGACAAGCCAAGGGCGGACCGCTACCTTACTATGTATGAAAAGACGTATCGTTCTTCCAGAAGTGGAGGAGGTGAAACTGCCCGTCCTCTTTTCGATGAGACCAGGCATGTATCTCCTCATTCTCTATACCCTGTTTATCGCAGCAGCAATCTTTTGCATAGCGTTCCTTCCCGGCATTCTCAAAGGTGGTCGATACGTCACCTTCCCAGCTCCGCTTTCCGAGAGCGGCATCGTGCTGGACGGCACCTACCTGGGCTCTGCGGACAACCAGTATTTTATCGAAAGCGGAAGTCATGAGGTCACCTACATGAAGGGTGGCGTGCCGTATGCCTCCTCTTTGGTGGAAGTTGACCATCCGGTCTTTTTGACGTGGCTTTTTCATCGAACCAAAACGGCCGACTCTCCCGTACTCAGCATGAGTGCCGAGCAGAAACGAGAGGTCATCCGTTACGATCTTGAGCAGATACAAACAGCTGGCGCCATTCTCAACTATGATGCTGTTACCCGGTATGAAGGGGTGTACACAAACCTCATTACCGATTTGATCGCAATGGATGTGCCTGATGAAACCTTCGCAGAGGTCCTCGAGCTGGCACTGCTCTATTGCACCAATGAGACCATGCTTGCAGACGCACAGGAGGCTTTGCAAAAGTTTCAGGTTTCCCAGACTCCCTTTTTGAAGGAACTATTGGCTGCTGCACACAGCATTGTGGAAAACACTCCTGACAAGGCAGGCCTGCCTGGCGAAATCATTGCTTTGCAGAAGGAAGCAAGAAATCTGAAAGCAGGCGATCTTGAGTTGACTGGATATCTCTATCCTCATGCAAGGTTTGTCATGGGTGGAACCGTTGATCTTGCCTACCCTGCCGTCAACGAGGCGGGCGTTGAAGTAACAACTCCTGCTTTTGTCTTGGCTTCCCATGAAGTCAGCCAATATCAGTGGGCTCTTTTTATACAGGAGAACCCCATGTGGGAGAAAGCCAATCTAGCGGCGCTTCAAGCACAAGGTTTGGTCGATGAGGCATACCTTGCAGGACTGTCTCCCTCAACAGTGTTCATTACCAATAGGCCCATCCACAATATCAGCTATTATGCCGCCCAGGCGTTTTGCGACTGGCTCAGCAAAAAAACCGGCAAGACTGTCTTCATTCCTTCCGAAAGCATGTGGACAGCCGCTGCATTGAGTCACAGCAATCTTGCATTCGCAGCTTCCCTCTCCCCTATTCCCACACAATTGGAGGAACCTGTTTCCTTGCTCGGCGGGGTATGGGAGCTGACAAGCACCACCCACATTCCCCTGGCAAGAATCACCGATTACCAGAAGGCCCATGCACTGCACCAGAGATTCGGCCTTCCTATCCAGCCGATTGTGAAAGGGGGAAGTTACTTGAATGATGCGAAAACCATCTCATCCAATACTGTTGGAGTTGTCGATCCTGATGCATGCGGGGACTTTATCGGTTTCCGGGTTGCCTGGTATGAGTAAATGAAACAAGATAAGAATACGTTCAAGCTACTTCAGAAGAATAAGAAGGCGTACTTCAATTATGAGGTCTTGGAAGATTTGGAATGCGGCATCGCTTTGGTCGGTACTGAAGTGAAATCGTTGCGTGAAGGCCGTTTCAGTTTTGCCGACAGCTACGTGACGGTCACCGACCGAACGCTGACTCTGGTAGGCCTTACCATACAGCCGTATACACATGGGAACATCCATAACCATGACCCCAATAGAAACAGGAGACTGCTCGCCCACAAGAGTGAGATCAAGAGACTCAGGCGCAAGGTAATCGAGAAAGGCTTTACGCTGGTCCCTACCTCCATCTACCTGCGTGGCAACCTGGTCAAGGTACAAGTCTCCTTGTGCCGTGGCAAACAGTTGCATGATAAGCGTGCAGCAACCAAGGAGCGTGATTTGAACAGGGACATGCGCAGGGAAGTAAAGCAGCTGCAGTACTAAATCCGAATACAGTACTCTCCATCACCAGGGAAATGATTCCTTGGTGATTTTTTTCATGTTTGAAAGACCAATCTTTTGGTGCATGCATGATTCGTGAAGCCATGCTATAAATTACACATACACAGTATATGTCATAATAAATTATCTGCAATGCATATTTTATTGTATATGTATATTATTGCATTTAAAATGTATTTCATATATATTCTTAGCCACATTATATGAGTTTCTGTAATACTATTACATTGCATTTATATAATCTTATCAACATATATATGTAAGTTTTATGATTATTAAGTGTATTTAAGTTTTATTATATATTTCAGTTATATAATAAATATAAATGTATATTTTGCGTATTCTATGCATATACATTTTATATATAATATATAAAATTATATCTAATTAATATAGTACTTACTCTATATAAGTAAGTACGATGAAAATATTGCTGGACAAATACTAGTTGATATAGTACTGTTAAATATAGATTTATATAGTATTATATATTGAATTAAAATTACTTGGATTATGACGATTGAACAAGCAATTGAACAAATGCGGAATATGGAGATGAACAATGGCCAGTCCAGCACCTTTTACCCTTTGCAGAATACATCGAGGAGAAAGAGTCTATTACTACGCTCTTTTTCGCGATCCAGTCACAGCAAAGCGCACCAACAAGAAAAGCGTTGAGACACTGCGCAAGGCTCTTGGGATCGTAGAAACCTCACCCATCAAGCGACGTGATGAAGCTATACGCATCTGCCAGAAGGCTTTGGAGCAAGGCATCGTTTTTGAGAAACATCAAGAACAAACACTGGTTTCGTATCTTCGTGATTTCTATACCTGGGAAGTCAGTGAGTATGTGAAACGAAAAAATACCCTCTCTGTGGGCAGTATCTCCATCGATTATATGGGGACGAGAAAAAACCTGCTTGAGAACCATGTGTTTCCGCTCTGTGACAAGAATCTGTTACTATCTAAAGTAACTGTTGGAGTATTGGAACGTTTGCAGCTTCAATTGGTTGAACAGGGAGCTTTGCATCATGCAACGATAAACATATGCATGTCAGCAGTACTTTCCGCCTTGCGTGAAGCTCAACGCAAAGGAGACATTCCCTCTTCGCGATCTCTGGCAGTGGACAGCCTGTCATGTCTCCATACTCCGCGGGGAATCCTGAGTGAACAAGAGCTTGCCGGCTTTATGCACTATGCAAAAGAGAAGAGCGAGAGAAGAATATACCTGGCTTGTCTGGTTGCACTGCTTACCGGCATGCGGTCGGGTGAGCTTCGGGCTCTCCGATATGACGCAATTGGAAGCGATATGATTACCATCGACCAAGCGTATGCCGACAAGGCGGGTATAAAGGCTCCGAAAGGCAAGAAGACACGCTATGTCCCCTGCCCTGCATTTCTTTGCACTACACTCAAGGAACTGGCGCTTGAGAACCCTTTCGTTTCCATGCCAAACTTGGTTTTTTGGAGCAAGCGAAACGGAGCAGTGGTGTCGAGCCACTATTTCAGCGAACGATTCTCTCAGGAACTCATACATTCCGGAATCTTTTCAGAGTCTGATTTGAAAGAGAGAAACATCACCTTTCACAGTTTGCGGCATATGGCCAACACCCTGCTCAGGGGGTCGGTTGATGAGCATGTGCTGCGGATGACCATAGGACATAGCAGCCAACAGCTCAGCGATCTGTATTCGCACTTGAGTCAACGGGGTCTGAAGAGTGTCGCTCTTGCCCAGCAAAAGAATATTCTCCCCTTGATCAACCAATCCCTGCCGTCACCAGAACAGATGGATGACGAGGAACAAAACAACAAAAAGCATATTGGCGAGGGTGAAGACTCCTAGATACACAAGCGTGTGTTTAGCGTCGTAATGGGCGAACATTTTAAAGGAAATAACTGAAGCCATGGATGCGATGAGTGTACCGCAACCTCCTGCATTTACTCCTTTGAGGAGTTCAGTGGCATTGCCGGTGAATTGTGCCAGCAACAGGGTTGCTGGCACATTGCTGATGAGCTGGCTGGCTAGCAATGATACGAAGAACTCGCGGCCAAGCAGCAGTCTAGTCAATGAATCGGTCACCTGGTTGAGATGACCGATGTTTCCCACAAAAATGAAGAAACCCACGAACGTAAGCAACAAGGAGTAATCGACATCCTTGAGCAAGAGTTTCTCGCTTGCGACAACTACGACAAGTACGACGATCGGCCAAGGGACGATATCAAAGACTGCAGAAAGAGAAAGAAGAAACAAAAGCGTATAGCGAAGAAGCGTAGGTTTGTGGATCGGCTTGACTTCCTGTACCTGCAAGCTGAAGGTCTCAGAGTGTTTGGGAATGCAAGCCAGCAGAATGACTGTCAGGATCCCGCCGGATACGACATACGGCAGCATGGTAATGAAAAATTGGACAAGGCTGAGGTGGTAATACGAATAGATGAAAAGGTTTTGGGGATTGCCGACCGGGGTAAGGGAGCTGCCGACATTGGCTGCAACCGTCTGGAGGACAATGGTGAAGAGAATCGGTTTTGTCTCCTTGCACAACGTAAAAACGACAATGGTCAACGGAACAAAGGTGATGAGGGCGACATCGTTGGTTACGAGCATGGAGGAAAAGAAGGTGACACCCACCAAAATCAGGCTGACCTGACGCGGATTATGTGCAAAAGTCAGGAGGATCGAAGAAAGCTTGGTAAACAAGTACATTTTCCTAAAACCTGCAACAACAACCATTAAAGAGAACAAGCAACCAAGTGTTTTCCAGTCAATATAGTCGATATACTCCAAGCTCGGAGGTACGAGAAAGAGAGAAAAAAATGCAAGCACCATGGCTATTGCAAGCACTGGTTCCTTCTGTAGAAACGTTCGAATCGCGCGAGTATTCATCCCCACCACCCTCACCGGGAAAACAATATATCGCTTTCGGTCTTATTGCAATTGGTTCTAAACTTTCTGCAAGCAAGAAAGTGATGATAGTTGGCCGGTGCAAAGGTTTCCTTGTCCAAGGTCGTATGGTACAGTAATTGCATATACTACAGAGGAGGTAGCAAAATGAAGTGTGCTGTGCTGAGTGACATCCATGGAAACCTTCGAGCCTTCGAAGCGGTACTTGCTGATGCTAAGGCCTCTGGCGCAGACAACGTAATATTCCTTGGAGATCTTGTATTCATGGGGTTGGATCCACAGATGTGTTTTGACTTGCTCATGGAGCAAAAACCAATCGTAGCAATAAAAGGCAACACTGATCTGAACCTGGAAAAAATCTCCGAGTTGAATGGGAAATCTCCAGCGGATGAAGACATGCTGAAGCTTGTCAAATATGCTGACATACGCATGAACACCCAAGCAAAAAAACAACTGGCTGCCTTCCCCGCCACAAAACGCATGGAACTTGAAGGGCTTTCTTTCCTCTGCTGTCATGGAACACCGTACAGCATGAATGAAGGCTTGTACCAGAATATTCCATTTGCTCCTGCATTGGAGAAACAATTATCTGATGAACAAGTGGACATCGTGTTGCATGCCCACACCCATATTCCTGCAGATTTCAAGAGAAACGGAATTCGATTCATCAACCCTGGTGCTGTGGGCTATTCGCTGGACGGGGATGTCCGTGCAAGCTATGCCCTCCTCAGTCTCAAAGAGGGCGTTGCTACGTGTAAAATCTGCAGGGTCGATTATGATATCAAGCGATACCAAATGGAAGTTGAACACGCTATGGAGGGGTTCAAGCTTTTGCATAAATTGCAATATGCCCTGACATATGGGAAGCCAAAAGGCTGACAGTTCGTTTTATGCGGTTCGAATCAGGCTGATTGTATAGATTGCGTATACAATGAGCAGTCCTGCTCCTTCGAATCTATTCACCCTTCCCTGCCTGTTTTTTCTGAACCCATATCCGATGATAAACAGTGATATGGTAAGCAGTGTCATCACCAGCATATCTCGCCTGAGGACCAAACCATCTATGGTAAAGGGTTTGATTGCACCTGCAACGCCAACTACAGCGGTTGAATTGAATAGGTTTGAACCGATGACATTGCCCATGGCAATATCATGCTCGCCTTTTTTGGCAGCCAGGATTGATGAAGCCAGCTCCGGCAGCGATGTTCCCACTGCTACAATTGTCAAGCCGATGACTAAATCACTTACGCCGAAGAGCTGTGCAATTTCCACGGCTCCCCAAACAAGGATTCGCGAACTCAAAATGAGAAAGAGCAAGCCAAATATCAGAAAAAGCAAGGCTTTTTTCAGAGTCAACGGCTTTGGTACCGCCTGGTCCACTTCAACAGCCAATGCATCCGGTTCCTTTTTCAGGCCATTGAAAATGGTCCAAACCATAAGAAGCGCCAACAACAAGAGCAAGACTGCAGCATCAAACGAGGAAAATTCCAAATCAAGGAGCAACCCTACCGAAAGCAGGGTTATTAAGGTAAGAATAGGAAGTTCTTTTCTCAGGATCTTAGAACTGACCTGCACGGGATTGAGCAAAGCTGTCAATCCTAAAATGAGCGCGATATTCGCAACGTTCGAACCATATGCATTACCTATGGCCAATCCTGGATTACCTTGGATTGCAGCAAGTGTTGAAACGACAATTTCAGGTGCACTTGTGCCAAAGCCTACAATGACCATTCCAATGAGCAAGGAAGGCATTCCAAAATATCGGGCTGTCGCGGCAGCACCATCAACAAAACGATCGGAACTGATTACCAGGACGATCAAGCCGAAGAGAACGGCCAACAGGGGAAGTATCATACCTATCCTTTCTTATGTCGCCCACTGAAGGTGGACCAAAAGAAACCGGACCACTCATGCATTGAGTAATCCGGTCTCGGTGTTTTGGAGGTGGGGGGATTCGAACCCCCGTCCTAACGTGCCACCCAGTGACGTCTACAAGCTTAGCCTGTGATCAATATTTCCAGAAGACGTCAGGTTCACGGGCAAAACGTACATCTTCTGTATCCTACTGTAGTGTTCCCTTCCTCCATAGGCCTTAGAAAGGGTTAGCCCTTACTTTTACAGGCTCCCGATACTTAAGAGCGGCAGTATTCGGACCTGTACGTCATCGTGCTGTTAAGCAGCGAGGGCGTATTCTGCGTCGAAGGAGACTTCGTCTTCTTTTTTGGCAGTTAATTGTTTTTGCTAGTTTCAGGAGTTGGCGCTCCGCTTGCAGCCCCTGGCCTGATCTTCCGCCAGTCGAAACCGAAACACCCCCTTTGGATTACTCCATTGAGGTATTATTACTATACTCATATCCGAGCAAATAATCAAGGGAGGGGTTGCCCCTCCCTGATTAGCCCATACGCAGTCAGTGATCACAAGGATGCTTTGGTCAGTACGGAGACTCCGGTATCGAAATACTCAGGACTGATTTTTTCACCCTTCAATGCCTTATATGCTGTTTTCATGCCTTCATATCCCATCACATCGGGATTCTGAGCCATGGTGGCAAGCAAGTATCCGTTCTTGATCAAAGAAAGAATCATATCACTCTTGTCAAAACCGACACCGATGACACTCTTGCCTGCTTCGGCGATTGCATTTCCGACGCCTACTGTGGAGCCTTCATTTGCACCAAAGAGCCCTACAACACCCTGGGTAATAAAGTTGGCACTCATATCCTTGGACCTTGCCGCATCCCCATCACAATATTGTGTCTCGAGAATTGTAAACCCGGTACCTTCAAAAGCTTTTCTGAAACCTGCTTCACGAGCTACCGTGGACGCTGTTGCGCTGTTTACAGAAATAACACCGATTTTCCCACTCTTGACACCTTTTGCAGTCAACTCCTTCAACATTTCTTTTCCGGCAGTGGTTCCCGCGGCAGTATTATCGGTTGCAAGTGTCTGAACAGCAGGGAAATTTGCTGCAGAGTCTACATATATGATAATCACGCCTGCATCTGCGGCTTCCTTCAAAGCAGCTGTCACAGCATTCGGTCCATTTGCTGCAAGCAGAATGGCGTCAGCACCACCAGCAACTGCATTATTGATGCACTCAATCTGCTTTGCATCGTCCTTTACATCAGGAGCGAGCCACTTGTATTCAATTCCTCCCAATTCACTAGCGGCCTTCTGTGCTCCCTTGTCTACATTCACCCAGTGTTGGTCCATCTGGTCCATGGTGATCAGATACACCTTATAGTCGGAACTTTCTTTGGTTCCCTGGGCGAACATTGCACTCACAACAAGCAATACCAACAACACCAAACTTAGCTTTTTCATACTTATTACTCCTTTATCTACATCACTTTCCGTGATTGTTTTCACATTGAAGATGCACTCTTTTTCTTCTTGGCTACATTTCCTGAGCGAACAATGACATCAAGCAAGACTGAAACTACCACAATGACCCCGATTACAATATTACGAATGGCAACAGGAGCACCTGCAAATTGCAGGCCATTCTGCAATACTCCCCAAATTGAAGCACCGATAACCGTTCCGAAGAGCAGGCCTTGCCCACCGAGTGTTGATACACCGCCGATAACCGAGGCAGCGACGGCATACAGCTCATAACTGTTTCCTGCGTCCATGGTACCCATACCACTGGTTGCCGTGGTGATAAGCCCTACAATACAGCTTACAAAGGCTGAGACGAGATAGGCCTTCGTCGTTGTGGAAACAAGGTTCACTCCACTTAGCCTGGCAGCTTCCGCATTGGATCCGATGGCATAAATATGTCTTCCGCTCTTAGTCCTGGTAAGCAGGAAGTTGAAGATCAACCAAAGCAGGATGGCTATCCAGATGGTATTGTAAAGTCCCAATGTTTTTCCATAATAGAAAAAATCGCGAAACCCTTGGGCTGCCTCACCAATCGAGTCAGTATTGTAGTTGTTGTTTGCAATCTGAGCGATTCCCCGGGCAATTGTCATAGTCCCCAGCGTTGCTATGAAAGGAGGAAGCTTTGCGAAACTTACCAGAAGCCCATTGGAAAGCCCCACGACCAGACAGCATATGATGGTGATGAAAACTGCAGCTGATGGAGCCATCCCTTTAGTCATCAGGGTGGCGCTGATCATGGTACTCATGCCTACGACCGATCCGATGGAGAGATCGATATTGCCCGTGATCAGGACGTACGACTGACCTATACCGATCAAAAGAATTGGAGCAATCTGGCGCAGAAGATTGGCAACATTCCTTGAAGAGAAGAAAATCGGGTTCATAATGCCAAACACGATGCACAAAATAATCAGCCCGATGGTAACCGTCAGCACCTGGGCGATGCCTCGAATTGCCAATATTCTTTTCAACGGTCTTTTCATCACACTTAACATGGCCTACCCCTTAACGCTCCAATGCAAACTTATTTTCAAACCGAGTCGCCAGCTCAAGGATTTTTTCCTGTGTTGCCTGCTCCTGAAGCAAGGAACCGGTGATTTTTCCATCACACATGACTACTATACGGTCGGAAAAACCAAGAATCTCAGGCATCTCGCTTGAAACAAATAGAACTGCAATCCCCTGTTTTTTCAACTCATTCATCAATTGATATATCTCTACTTTTGCAGCAACATCAATGCCCCGGGTTGGTTCATCGAAAATCACTACCTTACTGTTCCGGGCCAACCATTTGCCTACTACCACTTTTTGTTGATTTCCACCAGATAGAGACGAGGCGTCTGCTTCAGGTCCGGATAATTTGATTTTCAAATCCCTGACAACCTGTGCAACCATTGCATCCTCTTTCTTTCTGTTTACAATGCCAAAGGCATTGCAAAGCTTGTCCAGATTTGGAAGTGCAATATTTTCTCGAATGGATAGTTTGATGCAGAGTCCGTCCTTCTTGCGGTCTTCCGGTGCGAGCACGAGTCCCTCTCGGATTGCATCCTGGGGGCAGTGAATTGTCAGTTCTTTCCCGTCCAATGTAATGGTTCCGCTCTGTTTTGGATCGATTCCGAAAATTGCCCGGGTGGTTTCAGTCCTGCCCGCTCCCATGAGTCCTGCAATACCGAGAATTTCACCTTCATAGACATCCAAATTGATGTTTCTCACCATTCTTCCTGCGCAAAGATTTTGAACCGAGAGAATTTTCCTTCCTTTGCTCGTATGGATCCGAGGAAATTTCTCTTTGATTTCCCTTCCAACCATATTGGATATGATTTGATTCAACGTCATATCAGCAAAGGGTTTTTCCAATATGAATCTTCCATCGCGCATGATTGTTACTGTATCAACAATATGCTGAAGTTCATCCAAGCGATGGC
>DJGJ01000073.1:28014-62108 GCA_002432715.1 Sphaerochaeta sp. UBA5849
GATATAGATGATTCCGCAGCCTTTTGCCTTAAGCTCCCTGATCAGGGCGAAGAGTTGGTTTATTTCCACGCTGGTCAGAGCACTGGTAGGTTCATCCATGATCAAGACTTTTGCATTGGCATGCAAAGCCTTGGCAATTTCCACCATTTGTTGTTTGGATACTGCAAGATCGCCGACAACAGTGTCAGGATCAATATCGATATGAAGTGACTGAAGGACTTCAGCAGCTTGCTTTCTCATCAAGCGATTGTCCAGCAGCCTGGCTTTACAAGCCTCATGTCCGAGAAAAATATTCTGCGCAACAGTAAGGTGCGAACACATGTTCAATTCTTGATGGATGATGGACACTCCCAATTGCTGTGCTTGTTTCGGCTTGAGGTCTGAATGAATGTCATTGCCGAACAAGGTGATGGAACCACTGTCTCGGGTATACACTCCACTCAAAATTTTGACCAATGTAGATTTTCCTGCCCCATTTTCACCAAGCAAAGCCATTACCTCGCCGGCTTTTAGTCGAAATCGAACATCGTCGAGGGCTTTTACACCAGGAAATGTTTTTGTGATGTGTTCCATTTCGACGACATACGGGCTATCCATTGTTCTCAGACTCCTTGTTGATAGTCTTGCATGGCTTCATCGGGGAGGATAGGGATGCTTTCTTTGGAATCAGGTGGCTATTCTTTGGATTGCATCGGTATTGAACCGGCAATCCCATGGTATTGGGAAAATTCATTACGGAAGAGTTGGTGGTGTACCCTTCCCTCCTTAAGAATGACGAGACGGTCGGCTATTTGCAGGCAGTCTGAAAGTGATACCGCCAATATCAAAATTGAGCTTCCTCGTTGCTTGAACAAATCAAAATACGAGATGAGCTCCATTCTCTGATACATATCCACTGAGGCAAAGGGTTGGACAACACAGATGAATTCGGGTTTTTGCAATAACAGCCGGTGATAGACCAAGCGAAGCCGATAGGCTTGGTCGAAATCCGAAGGAACCTTCTTTGCCAGATGCGGTCCAAATTTTTGTTCAAGTTCCCCGGCAAGCGCACTTCTACGGTGAATAGTGAACCACAAGTTCGAAATTTTGTGGTCGGAGGTGAAAAGCAGGTTATCCAGAACCGAGAGTTGAGGAAAAATCAAGCTCATATCCGGTTTGGGAGGGACCAGTGCAATACTGCGTGAAGATGGACGAAAAGGCTTATTCCTGTATTCAATAGCTCCCTCATATGCTTGGTTGCTTTTTCCCAACAAGTCGAACAACTGATGGATGACAAGATTTTCACTATCGAGCAGGACAACCGTCTCTTGTTTGTGCACAACGAGATTCAAATCATCGATATTTCCATATACCAGATGGTCCAGCTTGAGCAGGGCATCCGTTTTGCTTTGCAGTCCATACTGTTGTTGACGGTCGGATAGTTCAACAGATTCGGTAAACTCATTGGCGTAGCAATTAATGATTGCATCGGTCATTTGGTCTGCATACAGATGTTTGATGATTCGCCCTTCACGCATGAGATAACATCTTGATGCAAAATGAAAGGCTTCCTGGTGATGGTTGCAGACATAGAGGAATGTCATCCCCTTCTCCTGGCTCAGGTAGGTGAGGATCGGCTTGAGTCTTGCCAGATCTACTTCACTTACAAACGTGGAGATGTCACGAAGGATGACAAGAGCGCTGTGTGCAAGACTTGCTTTGAGAAATTGGATCACCAACTTCTCAAAGGATGAAATATCCTTTACCAAGGTTTTTGGTTCAATGGATAGAGAAAGAGGTTGAAGCAGTGCCTGCATCTGGCTTCCAAGCAATTTGCTGTGAATCAGGTGCTGCCTGCTACGTTTGCGGAGGATGAAGAGGTTGTCTTCAACGCTCATGGTCTCGATGAGCATGGAGTTTCGTTCAATGATGGTTACTGGATTCTGACTGTGGTTGCTCCCCAGATAATCATTTACCAAAACATTCCTGCAGTAGACATGCCCATAGTGGAGGGCTGCGTTTTTTTGAAAAATTCCCAATAGCTCATCTATTCCAAGTGCATTCAGACCTATGAGTGCTACTATTTCTCCTCGATAGAGATGGAGATGAATATCGTGCAGAACAGGAGGAATCGATACTTGTTCAAGACGGAAAACCTCCTCTCTCATGCCGGGGGCTCCTCTCCCTTGCTTCTTGGAAGGGAGATTGCCACATCGGTACCCACCCCTACACAGCTGGTAACCGTCAGGCCGTACTGCTCACCAAACAGAAGCTTGATTCGGTTGTTCACATTCACCAAAGCAATTCCACCTTGGTGCTCGTCACGTTTTACATAGTCAAAACTTCGGGTGCTCAGTTTTTTCTGCATTTGTTGCAACACATCTTCCTGCATTCCAACCCCATCATCACGAACTGTGATAAAAAGCCGGCTTTCCGATGTTTCGACGCGAATATACAAGTTGCCTACTCCTACTTTGCACTCAAGACCGTGCACGATACAGTTTTCAACAATGGGTTGAAGCGTCAGTTTCGGTATCCTGTACTGCAATACTTCATGTTCCTGCTCTCCCTCGAAGCTGATATGAAGCTTGATTCGGTTCCCAAATCTAAATTGTTGGATAAAGAAATAATTTTTTGTGTTTTCCAGTTCTTGTTGCAGAGAAACCAAATTTTCAACATTGCTTATGGTATAGCGGAAGAAGGTGGACAAGGCTTCTGTCATGGTTGCCACCGAGTCCAACCCTGCAAGCAGGGCTTCACTGCGGATACCCTCCAATGTGTTGTAGAGAAAATGCGGATTGATTTGGTTCTGCAATGCCAAAAACTGAGCTTGGCGTTTGCTGGCATTCATGATTTGATCGGTGTTGAGCAAGGTTTCCAACGTTTTATTGAGGTCGACCATCTCTTTGTTCAACGGAATCTTATCGTCGACAATGGCATGGAAGGTATAACCAGAGGCAAATAATTGCATAATATGCTTGGTTCTTCCATAGGGAAGATAGAGCGTGTAATATGAAACGAATCCTACTATGAGTGTTGCCGATACTATGAGAAGCAGGAAAAGAGGGGATGTAATACGGTCTTGACGATACAGCAGGGCCAACATCAGCGTGAGTATGATGAGAATGGTGAGGCTTAAAACAAGGAGCACTACTCTCGTTTCAAGATAATACGTTCGCCTAGCCATACAATTTCCTATACTCGATTGGCTTGATTTGACAAGTCTTCTTGAAAATCTTCGTAAAATGTTTCGGGTCGTGATACCCCACCTGCAGGGCGATTTGGGCAATACCGAGATTTGTTTCAGAGAGCAGCTCTTTTGCCTTTTTGATACGGAGGTCGAGCACATACTCTGCAAAACCTTGTCCGACGCTCTTCTTGAAGAGAGCACTGAAATACGAACTGTTGAGATGTACGATTTCGCTGACTCCCTCCAAACTCAATAATTCATCTTGATAGTGCTGAGCCAAATACTCCTGGGCTATACGGATGGGTTTCGCAATTGAAGATTCCCTGCTTTGACGGTAGAGCGTGAAAAGTTGTTGCATGGAAGTGCAGAATTGCTTTTTCAAATCCTCATAGGTTGGAGCTTGGTCTACCTCCGCCACATGCTCTTCAGTTTTAATTTCCAGTTGTGCATGCATCTTGATAAATTCTGCAGCATGTTCGATGCTTAGCTTGAAAGCATTCAGAACAGTGTGCATCGGCTCTTTCGCCCTGTCGATTTCCTCAAGCAATGCATGGCACACCGATCCAATTTCATCGCTGTTTTGTGCACAGCACTGCTTGAATGCCTCATCGATTCTTCTGACATACGGTGCACTGTTTTCCTCCTCAACAGCTTTTGCTTGATACAAATTTCCATGTCCGTTGACAAGCCTGTTGGCAAGCACTTGCTTTGCAGACCGGTAGGACATGACAAGATCTGCAAGCTGCCGGACTTCAATACCTAACGCCAGTGTGCAACGCAACTCTCCAAAAATCTGTGTTTGTGTCTTGAGTAAGTCGACCAATATTTGATTACCGGCTGCTGCGGGGCTTTCACCATGCCCGGGATGCATCCAGAGCAGGTAGACATCGCCATGGAGGCAGCAAACTGTCGGCCCTTGTACTGAGTCGGAGAACACCTGCTCGATTTTCTTGGCGATCACAAGGCTTACCTGGGTTCTTGCACTCCCTTGGATACCGACCATTCCAATCTGCAGGCTTGCCCCCTGCTCGTACCAAGGGAGGAGAATTTGTGTATCTTGTGAAACGAGAAACGATGCAAAGCTGGTTTTCTTTAGATGGTTCCGATCTTGTTGTACTTGGTTTTGTATTGCCTTTGATTGTGCTTGTTGTTCCTGCAATCGCACAAAAGTCTCTTTCATGCGAAGCAGTGTTTGATTCAGTTCGATCTGCTTGATAGGCTTAAGCAGGTACTCTGCAACACCGAACTTGATTGCGCTTTGTGCATAATCAAATTGACGATGCCCGCTTATGATGATGAACTGGATATGGTCATCCACTTCTTTGGCGCTTTGAATCAACTGCAGACCATCCAAGCCCGGCATGCGGATGTCGGTAATTACCAAGTCTGGGCGTTTCTCTTTAATTGCTTCAAGTGCACTGATACCATCAAAGGCCGTACCCACCAAGCTGAGGCCGAGCCCTTCCCAATCAATAAGGGCGCAAATGAGTGCACATACCCGTTCTTCATCGTCTGCCACCAGTACCTTCATGCGTGCTATTGTACGGCCAAATCTGCATGAAAGAAAGTCAAACCAGAGGCTTTCGACTCTCCAAGGTAGTGAGAAAGTCAGCCAGTGCTGAAGAGAATTGTTGCAGGTCGGTAAAACGCAGTGTTGCAGATGAGTCAAAACTGGTTTTCTGGGCATTCACAATAACCAGGGGAGCACCTCGATGTACTGTGTAGGCTGGAAATGAAGCTGCGGGTTGCACTACCAACGAGGAACCCAACACCAAGCATAGTTGTGCATGATTGAACATCTCATACGCTCTTGAGAGGGTGAACCCATCAAGATTCTCTCCATAGAAGACGATGTCGGGCTTTATCACCCCACCGCATTCAGTACAACGGGGCACCTGTCCTTCCAAGACCAGGGGAGCAACATGCTGATACGGGTAATAAGCGTTACAGTTCGTACAGTGGTGATGCTCAGCGCTTCCATGCACCTCGTAACACTTCTTGCTTCCTGCCTTTTTATGCAACATATCAATGTTTTGGGTGAATAGGCCTTCCAGATAACCCTTCTGCTCGAGCGTGGCCAAAGCCGTATGGACTGTATTGGGTTGATACGTATCAAGCTTGTACCAATACTCTTTTGCCCATTCATAGAATATTTCCGGGTTGTTCTTGAAAAAGGATATGCTCAGGATTTCTTCCACTTGGTAGGTCTTCCAATTGTTTGCATACACCCCACTGGAACTGCGAAAGTCAGGAATACCTGAGAGGGTGGAAATCCCGGCCCCGGTGAGCACCACTGTAGACCGGGAGTTTTTGATAAGGGCCTTGAGGATTTCAAATTTCTTGGAAAATACAGCTTCTTTCTCTACCACACCTACACTCCTTCTATTTTTTTAAGAACATTGTACACCAGTATAGGTATTCCCACTGAGTGCTGTGAGCTTGACGTGAACAATTTCTCCTTTTTTCGCTGTTGAGGGGAAGGCAACCATCTCGTTGTGCTCGGTTTTCCCAAGCATGCTCTTCTGGTCATGCTTCGAGACTTGTGTTACCAATACCTCTACGAGGGAGCCGACCCGCTTCTGCTTCTCCTCGGCAAAGATTGCATGCTGAAATTCAATAAGTGCCTGGAGCCGCCTTCCCTTCTCATCCTCGTCAATTTGTTCCTGCATCTGAACAGCTTTCGTACCTTCTCGTGGGTTGTAATAGTACATGAACGCTTCGAGACACTTCATATGTGAGAGAACAGAAAGCGTCTCTTGGTATTCTTCTTCTGTTTCAGAGGGAAACCCTACCATGACATCGGTCGAGAACGTGATGGTTGGAACGGCAAGTCGCAGGTCGTCGATAAGTGTGAGGAACTGGGTGCGGGAGTATTTGCGGTTCATTAAGGAGAGAATGCGGCTTGAGCCGCTTTGCAGTGGCAGATGCAGGTGCCTGGCTATCTGCTTCTCCTCCTTGATCACTTCAATAAGTTCCTTTGAGAAGTCCTTGGGGTGCGGACTTTCGAAGCGGATCCATTTGATTGAGTTCTGTTCGCTGCATATTTTTTTCAACAGCTTGGGGAAGTTGATCACACTCCCGTCTTCTTGCACATAGTGGTAACTGTTGACATTCTGGCCAAGCAGTGTCACTTCCTTGACTCCCTTGGAATCAAGGAATGCAAGTTCCTTCAGAATGTCCTCTACCGGACGCGATACTTCACGGCCGCGTACATACGGGACGATGCAGTAGGCGCAAAAGTTGTTGCATCCGTTCATGATCGGGATGTATGAACTGAACTCACCCTCCTGATAATATGAATTCCCAAAGGTATAGGACTCAGAGTGTTCATCCATTTTGCCGTCCATCGAAGTTAAAATGTTCACAATCCTCTGTTTGTCGTTGGTACCGATTACATAGTCGACTTGCGGGGCATCGCCCTTCAGGTCCTCTTGCAGTCTTTCGGCCATACAACCTGTTACGATCAAGGTCAAAGGTTTCTTGCTTTTTATGTATGCGAAGTATCCCAGCCTTCCCCAAATACGGTTGTCAGCGCTTTTGCGCACGGTGCAGGTATTGAGTATGGCGCAGTCGGCGTCCTCTGCATGTGAGGCAGGGACCAGCCCTGCACCTTTGAGCTGCAGCTCCAGGGCATTGCTCTCAGCTACGTTCATCTGGCAACCATAGGTCTCCAGCCAATAGGTATGAATCATTGCGTTTCCTTCTGTGCAAGCTGCAAAGCAGCCTGCATAGTGTTTTTCATAAGCATGGCTATGGTCATAACCCCGACCCCACCGGGAACCGGAGTGATGGCCTTGCAATGGGGAGCGACATGTTCAAAATCCACATCCCCCACCAGTCTATAGCCACGTTTTCGACTGGCGTCTTCTATACGATTGATACCGACATCGATCACTACACAACCCTCTTTGACCATGGCTTCGGTCACATAGAGAGGCCTTCCAATTGCTGCAATCAGAATATCGGCTTGCTTTGTAATCTGTTGAAGCTTTTCTGTTTTCGAGTGACAGATTGTTACTGTTGCATCCCGGCCTTTTTGCATCAGCAGGCTTGCCATGGGCTTTCCGACGATATTGCTTCTGCCAAGGATGACCACATGCTTGGAGGAGCATGAGATGCTATAGTAATCGAGTATTTGCAGTACTCCAAGGGGAGTGCAGCTGACAAAGCCGGGCTTTCCTATCAAGAGATTGCCGACATTTTGTGGATGAAACCCATCGACATCCTTTTCCACCCGTATGGTTTGGATCACCAGGTCGGCATCCAGATGGGCAGGCAGCGGCATTTGCACCAGGATTCCATGAACGGAAGAATCTTCATTGAGGGTATGGATCAGTTCTAGCAACGCTTCCTGGCTTGTATCGGAAGGAAGATGATAGTCACGGTGTCCGAATCCAAGCGAAAGGCAGGCTTGTTTCTTGCCTTGCACATAACTTTGGCTTGCGGGATCGCTTCCGACCAGAATAACGGCCAACGTGGGAGGAAAACCATACTTCTCCACAAATACGTTGCAATCAGATTGCAGTGATTCATATACTTTTTCTGCTACTTCTTTTCCTGTTAGTATCTGCATCGCTTTCTCCTCACGTTCAAAGAGTACAGTACCCTAAAACAATTGTTTTTGGCAACAAACCTTCAAGCGGGATTTGCCTTTCGTAATGACACTTACTATACTGTCAAACAGGTATGCATATTCCTTTGTATCGGGTATAGTCATACCAACGCTTATTGTAACGGAACAAACATACCAGTTGTTCTCTACGTACATTGAGGTACCGAATGAAAAGATTCTTGCTGCTTGGCTTATTGATGTGTATCATCGCCACTATGGCTTTTGCTGTTCCCTACTATGACAAGGGAAACCAAATGTTCTCCTTTACGCTGGGAACAACCTTTCCAACCTTCACCTATTTTTTTGAAGACAAGGATTTTCGTGTGGGTTTCGGCGAAAACAATACCGGTGCAAAGGTTGGCGGTTATGGAGCGATCAGCTACCAGGTTTTTAATTCCCCTACTTCTGCAATCGGGGGCGAGATAGGCTATGACTTCAACTTCTCCGCATCCAATATGCTCTTCACTGCAGTTCCCTTCTATGCAAAGTACTCATTCTTCCCTGTCCAAGGCCAGTGGGACCTTCCGATTTCCTTCGGCCTGGGAGGGGCGTATATCAAGTACAACGATGCCTCATTGATGACCTTGTTCGGCAATGTGCAGGTGGGATTGACTTGGTACCCGGGAGACAATTGGGGCTTTGGCTTGACCACCGGGCTTTGGTTGATTCCCGAGTTCAACTATGATGATGCGCTGAAGCAGGATAACGCCCTTGCCGGGTTCATCCCCCTCACCCTCTCTATCACGTATAGACAATAGGAGCAGCAACCATGCAGACGAAACATAGAAATTTCATACTATTCTCTCTTCTGATAGCAATTCTGGTAATTACCGGCTGTAATGCTGATGCTTCTGCTGGTCTTTTCAGGCAGATCAGTGAATCCACTACGCCTGTGGGGATACAGTATAAACAGCTGTTAGGGCTTGATGCTACGAAAACTGTTCTGTATTACTCTACTACTAAAGGAATTTTCAAAAGTCCCAATGATTCTCTTAAAGCCAGTATTAAGGATAAGATCATTCAATCGACATATTACGATACTGCTTCAAATGACATCGCATATCTAACAAATGAAGATTCTGTTAGTATCAATATTTTTGATGTTGGAAGTCCAAATTCTGTTACTGTAATCACTCCAACAGATGGGGCCTTCAATCCTAGTGAAACAGTTAGCATCGTTAACTTATATCCCAATGGATTGGTTATGTTGCATGGAACCTCAGCAGCTGATGTAACCAAAACACTGTATGCATTAGGACAGTATGGATCGGGAACAGTAACCTCAAAAATCACTTTCCCGGAAATGGAAGGCTACAGTCTTGTATCAGTTATTCAAGAATCGGGTTTTGAGCAGTCCCTACTCAATACTACTTCTCCAGTAATAATTTCGTTTGTGGATAATGCCACAAAAAAAATTTACAGGCATATTTTCTATGATGGCACCACTAAACAAGAATTACCTTCTACTTTTAGCGATAAGCGTTTAGCTGGTTTCTCCATCGATACATCTTCTAACGTATATATCATAACAACACTTGGAAAACTATACGGAGGAACAGCCACCGGGGCTTTCGTCGAGATGTATGATGCAGCAAAAACATATGATGTTCATGGGTTTATGTATATGACAGAAGGAACAACAAATACTCACATCATTACAAAGTCATCTAGTAAAAATGATGCACTTTTTGTGTATAGTTTTCCTAAAGGTTCCACCCTAGCAAACGTAACATCAACTAATTCTATTCGTAGTGGATATGGAGAATACTTATTCTCTGCCGAAATTGTAAGCACACTGTATTTAGGCAATAACTCCGGTATAGATACCTTATTAATTGCAACGAATGAAAATGGGCTATTTAAGATTGGAATTAAAGTTGATGCAGCCAACCAAGATAGCAGTAACAACGGTAGATCCAGCCAATCTGAGGAATACCAAGACTTCACCCTATATAATACAATATAGGTAACTCAACACCCCAAGGACTTTTCCCTGGGGTGTTTCTCTCTTAATTCATCCAGCTGTCTTTGGTATCGAAGACCTGGTAGTTCTTCTTGTCATCCATCACTACCTTCACCAAGCCATCGTTGAGAGTCAGATGATACTCGGCGCCATAGCGCTTGTAGTTGGTGTACACAGTCATGCTGTCCAGCTGATCGTGCATCGCGACCACAATCTTGGCGTTCAAGTTCTTAATCCATCTGAGGCTGTTTGAGGTATCGCCATCGTGATGGTTGACCTTCGCTACATCGGCTTGCAACTGTCCTCCATATTTGGTGATAAGGGCACGCTCCTGGACTATATACGGGCTGCCTGATTCACGTTGGTCCCATAGTCGAGATTCGAACGATATACCTGCTTGATCGGAAAAGTTGCTGCCACCTGCGGGAACCCCCCGATATGGTCGATATGCGGGTGTGAAGCAACAAAGATGTCGATTGCCTGAACATTGAGGGTCTTTAGTGCTTCGATTACAAGATGGGAACTCTCAGGGTGGCCGCTGTCGAGGAGCAGGACATTCCCGACAGTGGCATCACCGCTCTTGTCGACGGCCTCAGGGCTCACTTCCAAGTCAAGAAAAAAGATGGATAGCTTACCCGGCTCCCTGCTCAGATGCTGAGAAGCAAACAACGAGAGAGAAATGAATACTATGAGAACCAGAGAAAGGAAACGCTGCTTATTCTCCAACCAGTGTAAGAACAGGGGCACAGTGGTTGGTAAACACACCATCAACATTCCAAGTAATCATTTTCTGTAATAATCCCAAGTCATCAATGGTCCATACGTTCAGACCAACCCCTTGAGCCTTGCACTCATCCACAGCCGCCTTGGTCAAAAAAGCACCATCGGGATGGTAATACTCAACCTTGAAATTCTTGGCATAGCTGCCCACATTTGCAAGGCCCCTTTCACCGACCAGGAAGGCGCATTGAATTTCCGGGCTTAACTGACGCATCCTGATAACAGACCCATGATTGAATGAACTAATCAAACTATGCTCAACCAAACCATACTTTTTGATCATGGCCAACACCTTGTCTTCGATGAGCGGATAGTAGATTAGATTGGTCTTGATCTCGATATTGGTGAAAATACCATGCTCTTTCGCCCATTTGCAGTAGGTCTCAAGGCTTGGAATCGGTTGAAACTCTTCTGCTGTTCCGGCATTGAATGTCTGCAATTCAGAAAGGGCATAAGAACACACCAATCCTTTTGCATTGGTGGTACGGTCGAGCATCTCATCATGGATGATCACCAAATGCCCGTCCTTGGAGAGATGCACATCAAGTTCCATTGCCTTGCATCCAGCTTCCCGTGCCTTATCAAACGCCAACATAGTGTTCTCAGGATACAATCCGCTGTATCCTCGATGTGCGAAAACTCTCATAGCAACCTTCCTTATTTATTTCATAGCAGTCTTTTCATAACCGGTCAGCATATATTTCTGGAAAACGAAGAATAAGATAATTACGGGAAGAACTGCAAGAACTGCACCTGCCATGATCTCATGATTGTTCATGGTATCGAGTCCTGCAAAGGTGTTTTGCTTCCACCGTGATCAGGGGATGGGTGTTGTTGGAACCTTCCACAACCTCGTCCACCAGCGGCCAATACGGCTGCTCCTGTGCATGCCACCATTCAATGGTGATCGGTTCAGTTACTTCATACGAAACAACAGGAGCCGGAGGTGCGGCTGTTCTCTCTGCAGCGCCGCCCGCATATATCATGCTCATTGCAAGAAGCAAGGTTGCCGATAAAAGTACGAATTTCTTCATCGAACATTCTCCTTGTGTGGTGGTATCCCAAAAGATAGTTTACGTTGGACTTACCCCTATGTCAAAGTAAATTCGTGAAAAAGTATAAAAAATATTGTTGAATAACTATGCAGATTAGATACATATTATTTAGCAATATTAAGCATTGTTTATCTTATATAATCATTTACTCTATTTTCCATAGTCATTTATTATGTAAAACCCAATGTGTTTATAGAAAGATTTAAGAAACATGGCAGTGAGAATGCATGCTATGACTGCTGAAAATACTATTTATGCCGGAAGAGCATGGATGCTCAAAAACCACAGAATGACCACCACCAAAACCGTGATGGTGGTAGCCGGATGCTTGATCGAAAGATACAATGCCAACTTAAGAAAATCTTTCATTGAGCCTGTTTATACTCATCAGCGCAAAGAGATGCAAAGCAGTAAACAGCATCAGAATACCCAACCCTACCGCAATGAAGAAGAGCATGGGGAGTGTATTGAGAATAAACCAAAGCAAACCGGCAAGTGTCAAGCGATACAACTTGAGAAGAAATGACCAAACAACGTTGTCAGGGTCGGAAAGAGACTGAATGCCCTCCAATCATCCTCGTTTTTCATTCATGCTGATAGGTAGTATCATACGTCTTGCTCCGTATTTGCAGGATGCTGGCTTGGAAAAAGAATACCTGCTTGATTTGTCACAAAGCAGGTATAAGCCTTCTGAATCGATGTATATGAAAATTGTAGAAAGTGCACCCCGTCTACAGGCTCTCATCCGCTTTCTGGAATATCTATTCCCTCTCTACTGATCGCCTCTCACTTCGTGCAGGATCTCTCTGACCTCAGGATCGTTGAACTGCTCATCCACTTCCTGGGAGCTCAAGCCGAGGAACTCATGGCAATTGTAATGAATCCAGCGTTCATCATCGGGGCTGTTGAGGACATGTTTTCTGCAGTAGTAATCAGGCTGGATCGGAAGCGGCTCTTCTTTCTTGTACAAGGGAACCTTGTAGTCGAAAACCACAATCTTGATATCCTCACGGGGAATGCCTTTTTGCATGATGATCTGTGCAAGAGCATTGACCGTCTTGCCGGTATCGAAAATATCGTCCACCAGCAAAATCTTGTCACCGGTACGCAGATGCTCCGGCGAGTAGGTCCAACCATCAACCATGACATTTGTCTGACTTCTGAGAAAGCCATAGGAACGGGCGACAACGGCGGCATAAAATACCGGCCTGCCCTGTTCCCTGATCCTGACCATCTTGTAATACTCACTGAACACATTGGCCATATAGGCTCCACCACGAAGTGAAGCATATATGATATCAGGCACAAAGCGATCTTGTTTGTACATCTTATGGGCAAGCTTCAATGCACTGTCTCGAATCATGTCACAGCTGATAAATTCCTTGATCACCATAGCTTCTCCCCAGTCCTCAAACAACTGTCAAAATTTCAAGCCCATTGTGTGTACACGCAACAGTATCCTCAAAATGTGCAGATGGCAACCCATCGAGAGTGACTACCGTCCAATCATTTGCAAGAACCTTTATCTTATGGGTGCCCAGGTTGATCATCGGTTCGATCGCCAACACCATTCCTTCACGAAGCCGTGGATTGGGTAGGTAGGAAGAGGTATAGTTGGGAATTTCAGGCTCCTCATGCACATCAAGCCCGACTCCATGGCCGCAGTAGTCCCGTACCACCCCATACCCATGCTTGGTAGCGTGCTTGTATACGGCACTCCCGATATCCTGGATCCTGGCGCCTTTGACAGAAGCCGCCTCAATGGCGAGCACAAGGCATTGCTGTGTTACTTCACAAAGTTTTCTGTATTCATCCTTAGTATTGCCGATGATGAACGTACGGGCCATATCGGAAAAATGTCCGCCCAGGTTGATACCCAGATCAACATCAACCAAATCCCCTTCCCTGATAATGGTACTCTTGGATGGGATGCCGTGAATCACCTCTTCATTGACCGAGATGCACGCGGTTGCCGGAAATCCTTGATAGTTGAGAAACGCAGGTACACCCTTGTGACGGGTGATGAAATCATAACAGTATTGGTCGATATTCCAGGTCGACATACCCGGTTCAATGAAAGTTGCAAGCCTCTCCATCAATTGGGCGGTCAGGTGGCACGATTCGCGAATCCTTTTGATTTGTTCTTCAGTCTTCAAACGTATCATGCCTGGTATGCTCCTTCTCCACAAATAGTTGTTTCTGCATGGTATCGAGAATTCCATTGATGAACTTGTAATTCACCTCAGTGGAAAAATCCTGACTGAGCTTTACAGCCTCATCGATGATGATGTGCGGATGAATATCTCCATACCGAAGGCAGAAAACACTCATGCGTAAAATATTGCGATCGACAAGATCGATGCGCTCAAGAGGTCTATTCAGTGAGTATTTGCTGATTAATGAGTCTATCTCAGCAAGATTTTCCAAGGTACCACGAACAAGGTACATTCCGTACAGCTTCACTTCTTCCTCAAGTTGCTCATACTCTTCCTCCGTATTCCCGCTGAAGACGGCGGGAATATGGTTGAGGTCGAGCTCCTTGTTGAAATCCATGGCGTACAGCGTTTGCAGGGCCAATTCACGTGCTTTATGTCTGGTTTTCATATTACTTCTTGTACAGGATGTTTACCGTGGCACTCTTGCGCAAATCATCAACCAGTGAATTGATCGCCTTGTAGTACGTCTCCTGCTGCTTCGCAGCAGTAAGCTCGCTCTTGATGTAATCGCGGATGGTGCTGGTGGTATTCGGACTGATCGGGTCGTCGAGTCCAAGAATCTTGGGTTCGTTGTAAGCCAGAACCTTGAGGATGTGATATCCGGTCAGGGAGGTGACAACCGAACTGGTGGTTCCAACCTCGGTGCTGAAGGCAACATCGAAGAAGGCATCGCCGAGGCCTGCAAGAGCATCGGTATTGTCCATGGTAAGCCAGCCGATATCACCGGCCTTGTTCTTGCTCTGGGCATCCTGGGAGTAATCGACGACGGCTTTCTCGAATGTCATCTTCCCTGCCTTGATGTTTGCCGCCACTTCTTCAAGCATGGCCTTGTTCTTGTTATTGGTCGCCTGGTCCGCGGCAAAGGGAATGTAAATATGACTGAGCTTGACAGTTTCCGGGCTGACGAACTGGGTTCTGTTTTTACGATAGAAGCTGTTGATCTCGGAATCGGTGATGGTAATTGCTGCATTGAGTACATCGGCTTTCTTAAGCCTGACATACGAATCCACCATCAACTGTTCACCCAACATCTTGCGATACGCTTCGACGGAGCCAAAGTTGTTCTTGATGACTTCGGCAAACTGTTCGTCGCTGATTTTCTGGTTGTACGAGGCTTCCAGATTTGCCTTTTGAGAGGCATATGCAGAATCGATCATGGCATCGGTGATCTTGACTCCGTCACGAGCCGCCCCTTGTCGAAAGAGTTCATTGTTGATGAGAAGGTTCAAAACCTGCAGGGGATCGATTGTGGCAGGATCTTGTCCGGCCGCCTTTGCACTTTGCTGATACTCAGCAACCTCTGCTTCGAGCTCAGCCATGCTGATCGGTGTAGTCTTGGTAAGCCTGACGGTTGCAGCCGGAGCCCCGATTGTAGCAGCGGCCAGATGAAAACCGAAACACAGCATGAGTGCGATTACAATTACTCTACGTTTCATATACGATACTCCTAGGTCTCAAGGTACTCTTTTAGGGGAAGAGAATCAATCAAATCTGCAGATGTTTGCCAACTGCCTTGGCAAAATCCACCTTGGATATCAGTTCACTCTTCTTGAGGAACATTCCTTCTTTTTCCATGGCCTTCATCAGGACCTGCAGTGTCTTCGTCGACCGCAGTCCACCTTTGGTAATAAAAGCCATGCAACGTTTGCCGGAAATGGAACCGGCGGATTTTAGAAAACCCGATACAGAGGCAGGAATCTTTCCGCCAAAAAAAGTCGGACTTTCTGTTCCGATGATCAAATAGTCATAAAAGGAAACGATTTTGCCAGCCTCAAGGGTCATATCAAATACATCCACAAGGTGTCCTTGCCCTGATATACCTTCGCTAAGCGCATTGGCTATCGCTTTCATCTTCTCATTGTTTTTCGCCACTGGTGCATAGAGGACACAAACTCGCATGATACCTCCCTTGAAACAGCTACCGACCGCTATTACGCGGCCGGTAGTCGATAGTTAGAACGCAGCTACCGTCCTAGTTGGTACTGGGTACTTCACCAGCGGCTGCGGCTTCACTGGTTTTCCACCAGTCGGTTGTCTGCTGTACCTGTTCAGTGGTTACGGAGTCGAGCAGTTTGTCTTGAGACGGAGTCTTGTTGACAAAGGCTACTACGAGAGCCAGTACCAAAAAGAGCACGGCAAGCGTTCCCGTGGCCTTCGTTACAACACTGCTTGCATGTGAACCAAAGGCAGTATTGCTTCCACCACCAAAAATGCCACCCAAGCCTTCACTCTGTTCATCCTGAACTGCGACAAGAAAAACCAAAAGCAAGCTGACAATCACGAATAAGACCAACAGAATAATGCTCAAAACACCCATTTCTCTACTCCGGTTACTTACTTATCGAAGTTCACAATCGGAAGGAACTGCTCCACGGAAAGCGAAGCTCCGCCAACCAATGCACCATCGATATGCTCCTTGGACATCAAGGCTTTCACATTCGAAGCCTTCACTGAACCACCATACTGTATAATGAGCTCTTCTGCAACACCCTTTGTATAGAGTTTTGCAATAAGCGAACGGATAAAAGCATGTGCTGCGTCAGCATCTTCGGGGGTTGCAGTCTTCCCTGTGCCGATAGCCCAAACCGGTTCATACGCCAAGGTGATGCTCTTCATCTGCTCAGCTTTCACCCCCTTGAGGCCTTCAGTCACCTGCCTGGTCAACACTTCTTCAAGTTTTCCACTCTCCCGTTCAGCAAGCGTCTCACCGATGCACAAATCGACGTCCATACCCTGGGAAAGAGCCAACAGCACCTTCCTGTTGATGAACTGGTCGGTCTCACCAAAGAGGGCCCGTCTTTCACTATGACCCAGAATCACCGTATTGACGCCAAGATCCTTGAGCATCAGGGCGCTGACCTCTCCGGTAAAGGCACCGCTGAGGTTGTCGCTCATATTCTGGGCTGCAACAATGATCGATGAGCCTTTTACAACCTCGACCACTTTAGGTATGGTGACAAACGGCGGGGCAATCATCACCTTCACCGTTGAGCCTTTCAAGGCTTCAACCAACTCCTTGGCGAACGCTGCACCTTCGCTGGGAGTCATATTCATTTTCCAGTTGCCTGCAATATAGGGTTTTCTCATCTCACTTTCTCCAATGCCTTGATGCCGGGAAGCACTTGTCCTTCGAGGAACTCGAGGGAGGCGCCGCCGCCGGTACTGACGTGACTGATCTTATCTGCAAGATTGAACTTGTTGATGGCGGCAACGGAATCCCCGCCACCTACAACCGTTGTTGCACTGCTTTGAGCCAGAGCTTTCGCCACGGTAAGGGTTCCATTGGCAAACGAGTCGAACTCGAATACACCCATCGGACCATTCCAGACAACACTCTTCGCCTTTTTAACGGCTTCAACAATGAGCTTTACCGTCTTGGGTCCGATATCCATACCGATCAGATTCTCGGGAATATCTGCCGAATCAACCTGGACTACGGCGGTATCTTCCTTGAACTCTGCACCACAGAGGTGATCTACCGGAAGGATTACCTGTACACCCCTCTGTTTTGCTTTTGCCAAGAAGGAAGCGGCAGTCTCCTTGTATTCTTCCTCAACCAGACTCTTGCCGATGCTGTGGCCCTGCACGGCAAGGAAGGTGTAAGCCATGCCGCCGCCGATTACGATGGTATTACAGGTGCGTACCAGACTCTCAAGCACGCTGATCTTGCTGGAGACCTTCGAACCACCGATGATGGCGACAAACGGCTTATCAGGATTCTCAAGAAGCGGAGCCATGAACTTCACTTCCTTCTCAATCAGGAAACCGGCATAGGAAGGAAGATAGTGTGCAACACCCTCGGTGGAAGCATGTGCACGGTGGGCCGTACCAAAAGCATCGTTGACATACACATCACCGAAAGCAGCCAGACTCTTTGCAAATTCAGGATCATTCGCCTCTTCTTCAGCATAGAAACGTACGTTCTCAAGCAACAATACGTCACCTTTCTTTAATTCGGCAACCTGGGCTGCAACTTCACTGCCAATAACATCCTTGGCCAAAATCACAGGCCTTCCGAGCAACTCGGAAAAGCGCTTGGCAATCGGGGCCATGGAGAATTCAGGGTTTTTCTTTCCCTTGGGTCTTCCGAAATGGCTCATCACCACCAATGACGCCCCATGCTCAAGCAGATAGTTGATCGTAGGAAGAGCTGCCTGGATACGGGTATCGTCGGTCACCACGCCATCCTTCAACGGTACGTTGAAATCAACACGGACCAAAGCTTTCTTATTGGAAAAATCACACTCCCGAATGGTATTAAGAATCATAGGTTTCCTCTTTTGATACGTAGGATGAATTTGGTTCTACAGCCGTACTGAGCAAATCAGGCCTGCTCTGCAACAGGCCTGACCCACATGGTGTACAAACGTTATTTCACCAGCTTCCTGGCAAGGTCGACAACACGGGTGGAATATCCCATCTCGTTGTCATACCAGCTGATAACCTTGAACATCTTCTCACCCATCTTCATGGTGAGAGAGGCATCGAAAACGGAGGAGTGGTTGTTGCCGACGATGTCGTGGGAAACAATCGGATCCTCGGTATACTGCAAAATATTCTTCATTGCACCTTCGGCGGCCTTCTTGACGGCTGCATTCACTTCCTCGACGGTTGCATCCTTCTCAAGCAGCACAACCAAGTCGACAACAGAACCGGCGGGCACGGGTACTCTCATGGCCATGCCATTGAGCTTGCCCTTCAGCTCAGGAATTACTTCACTGACCGCCTTTGCAGCACCGGTGGTGGTTGGAATGATGGAGACAGCGCCGGCTCTCGCCCTTCTGAGATCCTTATGTGGCTGGTCGAGCATGACCTGGTCGTTGGTGTAGGCATGGACAGTGGTCATCAAACCACGTTCAATGCCGAAGTTGTCCTGCAGAACCTTGGCAAGCGGTGCCAAGCAGTTTGTGGTGCAGGAAGCATTGGAATATGCAAGCAGGCTGTAATCAATCTTGTCGTCATTTACACCGCAAACAATGGTCTGGTCGATCTTGTCCTTGGCGGGAACAGTGAGGATAACCTTTTTGGCTCCGGCCTTGATGTGATCCTTGTAGCCACCCTTCGGGCTTTCCGCCTGGGTGAATACACCAGTTGACTCGATTGCTACATCGACTCCAAGCTCTTTCCAAGGCAGCTCCGAGGGGTTGCGCAGGGCATAGACAGGAATCGATTTTCCATCAACTACAATAGCGTTTTCAGTAGCGACTACGCTTTTGGCATATACTCCGTAAGTGGAGTCGTATTTCAGAAGATGCGCAAGAGTCTTTGGATCGGTGAGGTCATTGATGCCTACAATCTCAATGTTCTTGTCTTCAAAAGCCACCTTGAAAACATTGCGTCCGATTCTTCCGAAACCATTAATTGCAATTTTCATTGTTTGTGTTCCTCCGGGAATTCTTGTTGTGTATCGATATTAATATACTGTTTTCCATCTCTCAGGGTCAACGTATATACTTATGATTTGACAACCAATTTCAATTGGTTGATCTTGTGTCCGTCGATATCCTCGACGGTAAAAATTGCTTCATCGTCCTCGACCGATTCATCCTTGAGGGGAATTCTTCCGAACAGCTCGAAAACATACCCCCCGATCGTCTCGAAATCCTCCTCGGAGAGATGCAAGCCGACCGATTCGTTGACTTCCTCGATGGAAGTACGGGCTTCTACGACAAAGGTATTGTCATCAAGTTTGCAGATACCATCGTCCTCATCCTCATCAAACTCATCCTGGATTTCTCCGACAATGACCTCAAGGATGTCTTCCATGCAGACAATGCCGCTGACGCCTCCGTACTCATCGATGGCGATGGCGATATGTACCTTCCGTAACTTGAACTCCCTGAGCAGGTCGTCCAGATGCTTGCTCTCGGGTATGAAATAGGGCTTGCGCATCAGTGCTTTTGCATTGAAGACGTTGGATATGCCGTGCCTGAGGATATCCTTGGCATACAGCACCCCGACGATATTGTCGATGGTCTGTTCATAGACCGGATATCGGGAATATCCTTGCTCCTGGATGATTGTGTATAATTCATCCAAAGTGATATCACTGCTGATGAATTGGACATCAACACGAGGAACCATGATCTCCTTGACCGTCTTGTCCTTCAGTTCCCGAATACCCTCGATCATGGTCTGTCGTTCTTCCAAATCCACCTTGGACTGCAATTCACGATCTTTGCCTTCCAACTTTTTCCTAAACAGACCTCTCCATGGCAAGCTCAACGTTTGCTCCCCCTAACTTGCTGCAGCAGCTGCTCCTGTTTCACCAACATCGGCTCATCAGCGTCGTTTGTTTCATGATCCTCGCCCAACAAGTGCAGAAGACCGTGAATCAGCAGACGATGCAACTCCTCATCTGGTTCTACACTAAAGGATAGTGCATTTCTTTTCAAGGTATCGAGAGAAATAACCATGTCACCCAGAACATGAATTTCCTGAGGAAGCGAGCCTGATTCTTCAAAAACAACCTCCGGCCAGGTGAAATCCTCCACATCGTCCTCCTGAACGAAAGAAAGAATATCGGTCGGCTCGTCCTTGTCCCGGTACTTCTTGTTCAATTGTTGCATAGCTTCGTCGCTGACAAAACTGACTGAGAATTCACAGCTGCCCTCGTCCAGCAAAAGAAGGACTTCTTCCAATCGCTTGATGACGAGCATCCGGTCGGCAATCTGCTGATACGCCTCTTTCTCATAGCTCACATCAATATAATACGTTTCCAATTTTTCACTCTCCCCTGGATTTCTGATCCTGTTCTTCAGGATACTCGATTCTGTGATGGTCCCTGCCGATCAAGGTTTGAACAAAAGCATCCTCAATATGGTCAAGGTCGGTCAAAGAAAGCTGAGAGTCCTTCAGTTGGTCCCGTTCAAACTTACCCATGATGATGGCATGAACCAATTTCTGATATTTTGAATGGTTTGGTTTCTTGATGGTTCTGCTTGCAGCCTCCACACAGTCTGCAAGCATGACTATAGCCGATTCGGGGAAGGTGGGAGGACTTCCTGTATAGGAGTAATCATCCTCATTGACCTCTATTTGAGCAAGCTGGGCTTGTTCTTTTGCCTCTTTGTAGAAGAATTGGATGACATCGTTGCCGTGATGCTGGGCGATGATATCCAGCACCTCCTGCGGCAGCCCAGCCTCCCTGCCCTTCTCAAGGCCGAGCTTCACATGGCTTTTGATGATTGCGGCGGACAAGCTGGGCTTGATGTCATCGTGCTTGTTTTCAGTACCTTGGTTTTCAATGAAATACTCGGGATGGTCGGATTTGCCGATATCGTGATACATACCACCGACCCGGGCAAGCATGGCGTTGGCACCAATAGCCTTTGCAGCCTGGTAAGCGAGTTCGGAAACATACCGCGAATGGTTGTAAGTGCCTTGTGCAACAGCGCCCAAACGATCGAGTACCGGGCTGTCCGAAAAGGCGAGTTCACTGAGTCGATATGTGGTGGGAATATTGAATATTCGTTCACACAAGGGTACCAAGGCTTCAACCATCACCAGGCTTATGGTGATATTCAGAATCATGCCGCCGATGAGGGGAAGCACCGACTGCAAGGGTAGTCCCACCAACAAGTTCAATGCAAGCGCAGCAAAGCTGCAGATGACAGTGGCATAGAACCAGTTGAACAAGTCTTCCAGACGCTTGAACGTGTATCTGAAGAAATACAAGCAGATGCCACCGGCTGTCAGGCTGAAGAAAAACGTCATTGCGGATGCCTGGGGCATCAGCGAAGCATAACAGGAGAGCAAGAACGCGGCAACCAAGCCAAGGCGTTTCTTGCTGGTGATGTGGGCGGTGAACATGGGGGCAAACAAGGTTGGCAAAAATGAATCGAGAAACAGGATCGATTGTGTTTGCAAGAGGCGGGATACCGCATACATGGCGAGCAAGGAGAATGCCACCGATGCAAGCATGAGATTCAAATACAGATAGAGCCGTTTCTCAGCATAGAGGAATTGAATGAAAACATAGACTGAAACACTGGTGGAAAGCAGAATGAAAACGGCCCTGCCGATCAATTCAAGAACGGTGTACTGGAAGGCTTCATTTCCCATTGCTTTTAGCAACGCCAACTGTTGCTCGGTGATAACGGTATCCTTGGTGATAATTTTCTCACCTCGTTCGACCATCACTTCAATGCTTTGTACAGAATCAGCGGCTTTCTGACGTTCGGTGAGCGTTTGAATCTCTTCATACACCACATTTTCTTCCAAAAGCCAGGTGAGGGCGTCGACAAGCAGATACGGCTGGAACATCGGGTAAACCTTCCGATACCCATCAAGCCAGGTTGTCAAGTTGGTTTGAAGCGTCTCCTTGGTAAGGACCGTTGCAAGTGGCTTGCTCTCCAACTGTGCCGCTTTCTGCATGGAAACAGTATTCTGAAGTACATAGGAATCAAATCCTTGCTCCTTGAGTGCGGCGACATCTGCTGCTGCAAAAAGGCCCTGCTTGAGAATCATTTCCGTTGTTTCTTCAAGTGCCTGAAGGAAGAAAGAACGATCTTCTTCGGACATGGAGCGGACTCGATTGATCACATTGCCGGTATCAATCAATTGCAATGCGTCATCTGTGCCATTTTGTGGGTTGCTTGCCAATGCAATAAATGAATCGACGCGTTGGCTGCTGAGCATGGTGGCCTTCAGGGAGAATGAAAACAGCGGAGGAACAGACTTCTGTTTCTCCTCCATCAAGGCTTTCGTACGCTTCTCGTCAACATAGTTGAAATTTTTCGATGCATAGACATCATCCTCGGCAAGCTCTCCGACTTGATACATCCTGCCCCTGCTCTGCAGAAGACTTTCACCTGATTGGGTGCTGAAAAGGGGAACCAGCATGGCAAGGACAACAATAACGACGATGAAGGCTATGGAAAGCTGACGCTCAAATTTACTAGGTTTTCGTTTATCGCCCAATCGCAAACTCTGGCTTTTCATAGGCTGCTCCGCTTCTCTTTGTTCACGTCCTGTGCATAGGCATCTATGATGCGGCTTACAATCCGGGAACGAACAACATCGCGTGAATCAAACAGAATAAAATCGAGCCCTTCAATGCCATTGAGAATGTGCATGGCATGCACCAGACCGCTATCCTTGTTGCGCGGCAGGTCGACCTGGCTGATATCTCCCGTGACGATTGCATTCGAATTTTCTCCAAGGCGGGTTAAAAACATCTGCATTTGCTCCTTGGTGGTGTTTTGCGCCTCGTCGAGAATGATTATCGCATTCTGCAGGGATCGACCGCGCATATACGCCAACGGTGCGATCTCTATGCTGCCGTTCTCTTCAAGGCGGCGGATGTTCTGCACGCTGATCATCGATTCCATTGCATCGTACAAAGGTCGTAGATATGGATTGATCTTTTGTGCCAAATCACCGGGAAGGAAGCCCAGGTTCTCTCCCGCCTCCACAATGGGTCGTGTAAGAATCAACTTATGGCGTTTCCCCGAAAGAAGCAGGCTCAGGGCATACGCAACAGCCAGGAAGGTTTTGCCGGTACCGGCGGGACCTATGCCGAACACTATCTGGTTCTCTTCCATGCTCTTGATATATGCTTCCTGACGAGGGTTCTTCGGGTATGCAAACCTGTTGTGAACACAAATGAATGGCTTCTCATCCACCTGCCGCGCCAAAGCCTCGTCAATCGTCAAAGAAGCATGCTTCAAACTTTGGAACTCCATGAAAATTTCGGCTTCACTGAAATAGTGTTGTTGTTCGGAAACACGCTTCAATCGCTCAATCAATTGCTGAAATCGGTTGACAACCGCATCATCCTTGCTCAAGCAAGAGACGGTATTGCCTTTTACATACATATCGCATCCAAGCAAAGCCTCAAGGTACGGCAGGTTCCGGTCGTTGATTCCCAGAACTCGCTGCATTTGCTCTTCACTTGAGAATTCCACACTTCTATCCATTCGCAATCCTATGTTGCCGGTGTACGTATCCATTCTTGATCGGATTGCGTCCACTTCTCTGCCACATTCAACTCTGGGATGGTATTCCAAGTAAGGAACACCGATACTGTTGGAACCCAGTTGTATTGATTGTTCGATAATACAACACTTCCGGTGTATTTACAATTCAACGACCAATCGCCCAAGTAGTGGACCAAATCAAAGGTAATCGAACTGAGGTTGAATTGGGTCTTGTAGCGTCCATCACCCGTCATATCGAAACTTCTGAGCAGATCTTCCCATAAAAGCGGGAAGGAAAAAGCTCCTTGGTTGTCATAATACCTGAAGAAACCGGTATTCGAACTCTTGATGGAAAGATTGCAGTCAACAAATTCTGCAATACTGAACCCAAGGCTTCCAACCACATCCAGACTGCTTGCATACCTGTCTTGGAAGTGGAAATTGAAGGAAGTATCCAGGCCGAGCCTGAACTCAATGCGTCGTTTCCACATTCTGAAGGAGAGCTGTTTGGCGCTGATGGTTGCAATCAGCTTTTGACTTTCAAGCATGTTGATTGGGCCTTGCATCACATAGGTGACGGCAATGGAAGGAACCTCAGCCTTGAAGGTCAGATTATCAATCCAATCCTGGATATTCTTCGATGTAAGGCCTTGGTAGGAGATGTTTTGTGATAGCTTCAAGGTTTTGGCAAACAGTGAAGTTGTCAAACTTTGCTTCAAGGAAAGAGTATCCAGTGTACGCAGAGGATCTTTCTTGAGGTCGTAGTTGGCATCGACTTGGAAGGTGAATGCTGAAAGTGCAAACCGTACTTGACCGAACATTGCATCCTTTTTCAAGACATCGTCCTGCTCCGTCCATCGGTAGGAGGCTGAAAGCAAAAACGGTCCATTCGTGTAGGAAAGCTTGGGAAGCAAGGATTGGGTGACCGGGTGCAGACTTGCTGCAACAGATGGCGTGAGTGTACCATTTCCCAGCGATACAGCCTTCTCGAATTTTATCTGGTGAATGGTTACCGTATCCTTGGTAAAAGCATACTCCTCTATTTTGCTTTCTGGTTCTACAACCCCTTTTGTCTGTGTCTGCTGGAATCGATACAAGCGTTGGCTGAGTGTATAGGAGAGACCGAGCAGGGGTAGTTCTGCCTTGGTGACGCTGAAAAGTTGCATCTCCTGGTTGTAAAACACATTCTTGCTCTGGTCCTCAACCACGCTGATCTGGGGAATGATCTCCTGTGAGAGCTTGAACATGTAAGAATGTGGTGAAGCAGACAGGACGAAAGAACCTTTGGTGAAGCTGTACAGATACGCATCGTCCTCCCAATCGAGGGCAGAAGTGGTCTGTGTCAGAGAGTGCGTAAGCTTCTGGTCGATTGAATAGGTGAATGCCAAGTCCCGGGTTGCAACGGTCTTTGTCTTCTGTGCACCGGCTATAACAGTCTCATATGCTTTGGGAACCAACGGCGGAAGTTCAAGAGAGGCCATTTCAATCTTCTCGGCCTTCTTGGGTTCAATCGGTGAAGAGAGAGAGAGCAGTGAACCGGAAATGTTCATCTGCAACTCCGGGATGACTACGTTCTTCAAAACATAGCTGTATTCGTTGTTCTCACTCTGCCAATCCCATCTCGCCTGTGCGCTGAGACTGGAGATGGTCAGGGTGGAAAGATAAGGGGACAACACAGTCTTGGGAAGTTTGAAAGAACTGGCAAGCTTCCAGGTATAGCTGGTAATGTCACTGTTGAAATCGGTGGGAAACTCTTGTGTCTTTCCCAAGGGGGCGTCGAACGAGAACATGGTCAGACGGTTTGCATAGAGTCGTTTCACCTTGGGATCGGAGTAATAAGGAACATCCAAACGGATATCAGCATAGGTTGTGTCGAGCTTGAGGGAGTGTTCACCGTAATAGCGATGGATAGGAGCATCAGAATAGGCAGTCAAGGTGTCCTTGCCATCGATATAGAGGGCAAGAGACCCATGTGAATCGATGATTAATTTTTTTTCCAAAAGGGAGATATGACTGGTAAGGGCGGTGTGTAATCCAGCCAGTTCATAGGCATCCGCCAAAAAAGTCAGGTAGGAGCCGCTCAGTCGCGCCCAGTTCTGAAAAGCGGATTCGCTCTCCCTCGCCGTGTAGAGGATTCCATCGGGAAACAATGCCTGGCTGTTTGATGCAGAGAGCAGACTGGCAAAGCTGGATTTTTCACTCTCTGCAAGCTTTGGATTGGTCCCAAACAATTCAAAACTCGTAGAAACAAACATTCCCCGCTCACTGGAAAAACCCATTGCAGGATTACCTGCCATCCTGTTCCCCGGAAACAAGAAAAATGGTGTCCAAAACACCGGAACCCTTCCAATATGCAAGGTGGCATGCTGTATCATCAAATCCCCGCCACTGAGAAACATGAGCTGTTTCGCCCTGATGGAAGAGAGAGGGTCTTCCCTCTTGGTACCGATCCACCCATCGCTGTAGACAAGACTTGACGCCTTACTGGCATACGTTATCTGTTTTCCGGAGGTGTAGAGGGTTATTTTCTGGTCTTCGCTGTTGGTTTTCTCGCTTTGGGTTGTTGCCCCCTTTATGAATAAGAGGGAATTTGACCAATCAAGGGTAATGATGGTGCCTTCAACGTGTTGCAAAGCGCTATCGATTTGCGGGTCTGCATAGGACACGGAGCCTTGTGCACTGAGGATGGAATGCTCCAGATCGATGAGCATTCTTTGGGCGGATAATTTTTTTTCCTTCTCCTCCCCTTCCAACTTGAAGGAAACCACCACATTGCCGTCAAGCTGAACAAGGGAGGACGCGCTGTTTGTAGTCAAGCGGTCGGCAGAGATGATGCTCATCTCATATTGCCTGTCGGTCTGTTCCTGCAAAGCGAAGGAAGCAACTTCCAAGTGGTGATAGGCAAGCAGCTGCCGACGCAACAACTCGGGCTCGGCAGGAGGTAGGTTCCTCAAGCGAGCCATTTCCTCGAGGATTCTTTCATCCGCCTGCTGGATGCTGAGCGCAAGCATCAAATTGTCAGCTTGTGCATACAGAACAGAACCCATGATGCATATCAGGGCAAAAAGGCAGATAATCCTGTTTGGCGCACGTTCAACCTTTCTCATGGAACATCTGAGCAAGATAATACCCTGTGTGGGAGTCCTTGCATAGGGCAAGTTGCTCAGGAGTTCCGGTTGCCACGACCATTCCGCCGCCGTCCCCGCCTTCGGGGCCGAGATCGATGAGGTGGTCGGCTTGCATGATCACATCGAGGTTGTGTTCAATCAAAAGCACAGTGTTGCCTTGATCAACCAGCCGGTTGAGGACCTCCATCAACTTCTTCACATCGGCAAAGTGCAGTCCGGTTGTGGGCTCATCAAGCACATACAAGGTTTTCCCCGTCCCGTACTTGGAGAGCTCCAGACTCAACTTGACCCTCTGAGCCTCTCCTCCGCTGAGTGTAAGGGCACTCTGACCAAGTTTTATGTACTCAAGACCTACAGAAACAAGGGTATCTATCTTGCGCTTGATTTTTGGGATGGCGCTAAAGAATTCACTCGCCTCCTCCATCGTCATATCCAAGACTTCGTGAATATTCTTGCCCTTGTATCTGACAGCCAGCGTTTCCTTATTGAAACGTTTGCCGTGGCACACATCGCAGGTAACATACACATCAGGAAGAAAATTCATCTCAATCTTGAGCGTACCGTCGCCCTGACAGTTCTCGCATCGGCCGCCCTGCACATTGAAAGAGAAGCGCCCGCTCTTGTACCCCCGTGCCTTGCTGTCAGGCAAGGAGGCAAACAGTTCACGAATCGCAGTGAACACACCGACATAGGTTGCCGGATTGCTCCTTGGAGTTCTTCCGATCGGGCTTTGGTCGATGTTGATCACCTTGTCCAGGTTCTCAACCCCCGAGATGGTGGAAAACCCATCATAGTTCGGATGTTTGCGGGAAAGCTGCCTGCGTACAGCGGGTAGCAACACCTCATTGAGCAGAGAACTCTTTCCACTCCCGGAAACTCCGGTGAAAACGACCAATTTCCCCAAGGGAATTTCTACATCGATGTGTTTGAGATTATTCTTGTTTGCACCTTCAATGCGAATGGCATGGGAATTGCCGGCCCTTCGGGTGGAAGGAATTTCCATGTTCAGTTCACCGCAGAGATACCGGCCAGTGATGCTGTCGGGATTGAGGGCGACCTCCTCCGGCTTGCCTTGTGCGGTGATGTAGCCGCCATGCACACCGGCCCCCGGGCCTAAATCAACGAGGTAGTCAGCTTCACGAATGGTTGCTTCGTCGTGTTCCACAACCAAGACCGTATTGCCCAAGTCCCTGAGGTGTTTCAACGTGTCAATCAGTTTTTGATTGTCTCGCTGATGGAGGCCTATGGAAGGTTCATCCAACACATACAGCACGCCGCTCAAGGCGGAACCGATCTGCGTAGCAAGGCGGATGCGTTGGGCCTCGCCCCCACTGAGGGTGGCACTGCTGCGATCAAGGGTCAGGTAATTCAACCCGACATCACGCAAAAACGAGAGTCGGCTGCGAATCTCTTTCAGGATTTGGTAGGAGATTTGCTGCTGGCTCTCAGTCAAGGTCAGCTTCTGGAAGAAACCATTCGCTTCCTTGACCGACAACCTGGTCGCCTGCATGATGTTCAAGTCGTTGATGGTGACGGCAAGGGCTTCCTCACGGAGCCGGTCGCCATGACAGACCGGACAGACTTTCGAAGTCTGGAAGCTGTTCATCCACATCTTGATCTGCATGCTGTTCGTCTCATAGTACCGACGTTGCAAATCAGGAATGATTCCGGGAAACGGTTTTTCAACCCGATAGGTCTGGCTCGACTTCTCCCTGGTATACTCAACGAAAACATGTTCTTTCGTCCCATAGAGAATCGCCTGGATCGTCTCTTCTTTCAAATCAGCGAAGGGAGTATCCAAGGTGAACTTGAAATGTTTTGCAAGAGCCTCGAACTGGGAGCGGGCCCATTGGGCATCGGGGTTCATGGTAGCAATGGCGCCTTCGTTGAAGCTTTTCGAGTAGTCGGGAATCACCAGGTCGGGATCGAATTCCGTCTTAACCCCCAGGCCGTTGCACTCAGGACATGCACCAAAAGGATTGTTGAAACTAAAAAGCCTGGGTTCCAGTTCCGGCATGGTGATTCCGCAATGGGCGCAGCTGTTGCGCTCACTGTAAATCTCTTCATGTTCCTCATCGTTGTCACCCAAAAAGGTGATCTTTACCAAGCCTTGGGTCATCTCGATGCAGGTCTCAATACTCGAAACAAGACGAGTACGGATTTCGCTCTTTAAAATCAGTCGATCGACTACGACATCGATGGAGTGCTTGTACTGTTTATCCAGCTTGATGGGGTCTTCCAGATTGAACATCTGTCCATCGACCTTGACCCTGACAAATCCAGAAGCTTTTGCATCGTCAAAGACTTTCTTGAACTCCCCCTTCTTCCCGATTGCAACTGGTGCACTGACAATGATTCTTGTGCCTTCCTGCGCCTTGAAAATGGCATCGATGATCTGGTCGATGCTCATCTCGCTGATAGGACGGCCGCACACATGACAATGAGGAGCCCCCACGCGCGCCCACAAGAGACGAAAATAGTCATAAATCTCGGTAACCGTTCCAACAGTCGAGCGAGGATTGCGATGGGTTGATTTCTGTTCGATGGCGATTGCAGGGCTCAAGCCTTCCATGTAATCGACATCGGGTTTGTCCATCCTGTCCAAGAACATTCGAGCATAGGAGCTGAGGCTTTCCACATAGCGTCGCTGTCCCTCGGCGAAAATGGTATCAAAGGCAAGCGAGCTTTTGCCGCTTCCGGAAATCCCGCTGATGACGATCAGCTGGTCCTTGGTCAATTCGAGGTCAAGGTTCTTCAGATTGTGTTCTCTCGCACCTTTGATAATCAATCTATTTGGCATGTTCAATGGCTTCCAACAAAGCAGCTTTGGCATCCTGCTGCGTGACTTTCTTTACCAACACACCCTTCTCATAGAGAAAGATGCTGTTGCCGATGCCCGTGATCGCCAAATCAGCTGCTTTGGCTTCTCCAGGCCCATTTACTTGACACCCCATGATGGCCACCGTCAAATCCTTGTCGATGGTCAGCAGGTCTGCCTCGATGGACTGTAAAAATCCCTGTGAATCGAAACTATGACGGCCGCAACGAGGGCAACTGACAACCCGTATACCCTTCTTGCGCAACCCGAGGGTTCTCAACAGCTCTACTCCTGCCTGCACTTCGGTCTCGATCTCACCGGTGATGCTGATTCTCAGGGTATTGCCGATACCTTCGCTCAGGAGCTGGCCCAACGCCCACGTGGAGCGGGTGATTGCACTGACAACCGATCCCGCTTCGGTGACACCAAGATGCAGAGGATAGTCACTGAGACTTGCAAAGAGACGGTTCGCCTCGAGGGTGACCTCGGTGTCGCTGGCCTTCAGTGATACTACGGTATTGGTGAAGTTCGCCTGTTCAAACCAGGAGAGATAGGTCAAGGCGGTATTGCACATAAGAATTGGTACAGGATCATTGCCTTTGGGAAGCGATCCGCTGTTCAAACCAATCCTGATGGCCGTGTTGTGGTCCTTGGCGCTCTTGACCACCTCATCCACCTTCCATCTTGAGCCGATGTTGCCTGGATTTATCCGGATTTTCCGGCATCCGCACGCAATCGCATCCAAGGCGAGCTGATAATCGAAATGAATATCAGCAACCACGGGAATGGGGCTGTGCTTGCAAATATATGCAAACGATGCATGATCGTCCTTGGAAGGATAGGAGAATCGTATGATATCACAGCCCATGGCATTGAGCTTGCCTATCCGTCTGAGCAGGTCATCAAGTGCCCCAATGTCTTTTGGGAGGGCGCTGTCATACATCGTTTGTATGAGAATCGGAAAACCCCTGCCCAGTATTGCATTTCCAATCATTACCTGATGGTCACCTGTCATTGTACTTCTCCTCGTCCATCGTACACAAACACTTTACAATTGTAAAGTATGATCCTACGACTCCAAGACAATTGTCATTCGTTTCACATCGGAGGTCGAGTCCTTGCCTGCAATACCCAGGGCATAGGGTTCCCTGGGCATAAACAGGGTGAACATCCCAGGCTTCGCCGTAATGACCGTGCTGATCGGACTGTCGTTGATCTCCATCCAACCTGCATCGTCCTTGGCAACCCCCTTGCATCGCTCGCTGTAAGTCAAGCCGAACAATTCCTCTCCCTGAAGCATCACCACAAGGGTCGCAGCTGAATCATGGGCTCTGAAGGTACCGGAAAAAGCGGTCGGAACATACGATTCCACGGTCACGGAAAGTGTCCCGATTTGATAGGTCCTCTCCTCATGCGATGAGGCCAGGACCTCTTGGATCCGGTCAAAGCTCTCAAGAATGGGAGCATATTGTGTAAGATTTGCGAGACTATCGTGAATCATTGCCACCTCACCTGAAGCCTAGGATATACCAAAAGGGAAAGCTCTTACAAGAAGCGTCAAGGCCTGGGTCTGCTTGCCAAGCTCTTGAAGGTGCCGTACAGTTTTGTCATGTACTATACCAAACCGTATAACAGCCCGATAGGACCCTTGTACCTGACCTGTAGTGAGACCGCCATCACCAAGCTCTCCTTTCATGGCTCGGGCGCAGGGCCTGAAGCAGATCATCCTTTGCTCGATTTGGCTTTTCAGCAATTGGATGAGTATTTTGCCGGTACCAGGAAAGCATTCACCCTGCCCTTGGCAATCGAGGGAACCCGGTTTCAAAAACTCGTATATGCCGCCTTGCTGAATATCGGCTACGCCAAGACTGCAAGCTATGCAGAGATTGCCTGTGCCATCGGCAATCCAAAGGCTTGCCGGGCGGTCGGAATGGCCAACAACCGCAATAGGCTTGCCCTGCTCGTCCCCTGCCACCGTGTTATCGGAACAAATGGTTCATTGACCGGTTATGAGGGAGGCTTGGGGAAGAAAGCGTGGTTGTTGGATTTTGAACGCAGCCATAGCTGAACACACAAGAAAGAGCATCCCTGAACAAGGATGCCCTTCTTGATGAACCGTTGCTTGGTAAGCTGCTTATTGCAGAGCGAGCAGGCTGAAGACGAGGGTGAACAGTGCCACGGTCTCAACGATACCGATGACGATGAAGTAGTTGGCGGTTCCCTTTCCTGTTTCAGCGAGTGCATCACAAGCATTGGCGGCCACTTTTCCCTGCATCCATGCAGAAAGACCGATGGCAAGACCTCCGAAGACTCCAACACCAAGAGCCAGGGTTGATGCAGCGCCGGCGGCAATGGCGGCCGAGATGAAGTTCATCAACAAGAAGCCATAGATGGTCTGGGTAAGTGGAGCACCAGCGAATGCGACCATGATGAAGGGAGCGGGCTTGCCATTGGCATAGCACTTTTTCCAACCGCCGACGGCTGCCTGAGCTGCAGCACCTGCACCCAGTCCCGATCCGAGAGCTGAAAGAGCCAAGGCACAAGCCATTCCGATAAATTCCAAATTTGCCATGATTTTCTCCTTAGTTGTTACCAAACAACGATTAGTTTTCTTCCACCGTTTGTGCAAACGGTTCATATGCGATCCCGGTCCACTCCATTCCAAGCTGGCCGGAGAACTCCAAGAGATTGAGACGCACCCCATGTACGACCACACTGAGCAACCCCATCACCAAGTTCAGGGAGTGCCCGATAACCAAAATCAAAAGACCGGCCGGCAAAGCCCATCCGCCGAGCATGCCGCTTGCCATGCTGTTGAAACTTTGGGCGATTGCCACCGACGCCATGCCGACTGCAAACAATCTGATGTAGCTCATGATGTTCGAGAAGGCGCTGATGGTATTGAGGAAGGTGGTGAAAAAGCCACCCAACCCGCTGAGCAAGCCCTTCAAAAACGGTACACCGGGACCTTGACTTCCAAATCCGACAACCAGCAGGAATCCTACCCCGACGATGCTGAAAACCATCATAACATTGGCAGGTTCTCCCACTACCAGTTGGAGAACGATGAAATACAACGCCAGGATATCGATCAACCATCCGATGTCAGCGACAAAACTCAAATTCTTCTCCGGAATCTTGTGGATGATGTTCATGATGCAGGCCAGGGAAAGCTGGACCGTACCGATGATGAAGCAGAACTTCATCACTTGGTTCTGGGCTTGGACGGCACTAAGGCCAAAGAGCTCGGGATAGTTGGAAATGGAAGGAATCACCAACTTCTGCAGGAAAGGAAGAGCAATCAGGATCTCTTTCGACCCGAACCACGTACCTGTCAAGCTGCCCCATACCACCGTAGCAATACTCAAGACATAGATGAGCATCACCAAGGTTGTCGCCTTCTTTTGCTTTGCATGCAACCCGACCGCTATAGCCAAGAAGATCAAGCCATAGCCCGCATCTCCAATGATCATGGCGAAGAAGAGGGTGAAGAAGAGCAAAAACCAAGTGCTGATGTCATTTTCACGGTAACCGGGCACCGTTCCCAGGATGTCGAACACCGGCTTGATGATTCCCACACCCTTTGCATACTTGATCAGGGTTGGAGGAGTATCCTCCTGTGAGACATCATCGAGCAGATAGGCCCACTGATGGGTCTTTGCAAGGCTCTCAAACTTTGCAACTTCCGGTTCAGGCAGATAGCCGCATATCCAGGTCAGCTCGTCGCTTGTCTCAAGCAACTGTCCAACCCGTTCAAATCGCATCGCCATCTCGATTTTCTTCAGCTGCAGGGAAAGAGCATCAAGATATGCTCCTCCACGCTTCAAATCCTGCAGAACCTGGGCATGGAATTTTTCATTGGATGCTAAACGATTTTGCAGGAATCCAAGCCCGTGCTCAGGAAGGAAAAATCGAGTAGCAGACACTTCGGGGGGAAGCTCGCTGCCAACCGTGGCAATCGCTTCAAGGCCTCCCACGGGTGCCAATCTCAAGTACTCTATGGAGGAATCAAGTCTTTCCAAGTCTTTCTTTGAAAGCGTATAGAAGAACAACTTGATCCCTTGTGCTTCAAGTGAACGGACCTGGTCGGGGTCGAAATCACCCCAAGCTTTCAATGAATCAATCTGGATCTTGTCATGAGCCATCTCTTCTTCAAGTTTCTTCCTGCTGTCCAAAAGCCCTTGATAGCGCTCCAACACCTCGGCGAAGGCTTCATCAGAGAGAGAGAGCTGTTGCACCTTGGTCTTCTTGTCCTGCAAATCTTCAATGGAGGAACGTATTTGGCTGATCTGGTCGAATGACTTTTCAAGCCCCTCAATCCGGTCATTCCGTATTTGCTGGGTGTCGATATGCAAAAGGCCGGCTTTTCTCAGGTCCCTGAGCATCGAACGACCATTATGCGCCTGTACAATGATATAGGCTTTTTTCATTGG
>DJGJ01000073.1:62138-88345 GCA_002432715.1 Sphaerochaeta sp. UBA5849
TTTTTTCATTGGTACTATCATATCAGGCCCCCTGCACCAGTTTCTTCTTTGCAATCTTACCCCGTACGACGGCAGCGGTCTGCTGGTCGCCAAGGTAAATCCCGATGCGTCTGATATTCTCTTTCGCTTCAGGAATCTTCACTTTCTCAAAGAGGTTTACCCTCTGGCTGGTGGTTCTCAACTCCCTTCCGAGCAGTTTGATCTGTTGTTCCAAGGTTGCAATCAGGGCATCGTACCGTGCACAATCCCGAAGACTCTCCAGTCCCTTGTCGACCCAAAGCGGATACTCGCGCAAATCATAGGAGATGGGGATGAAGGTCAATTCCTTGAAAACAGGAATGGTCACTCCGGCAATATTGCCCTTGGTCCGAACCACCCGGTCGACTTTCACCAGCTGTTCTACCTTGTTTTCAGCACTGAAGGCCGTGTTTTCATGATAGACGGCAATCCAGCTCTGCATATCCTGAACCAGCCTTTCCTGCTTCACCCTCAAAGAAGCAACCTCAGTCTCAATCTGCCTGATGACCATCTGCAGCTGTTGCTTTTTCAGCTGCAGGGTTGGCAGATACCGCTGGAATTGCTTCAATCGGTCTTTCTGCAGTTTCTGCTCGTTCTTCGTCAGTTTGACGGCCATGCCAGCTCCTTAGTCGTTCAACTTCTTCGGCCAGCGGCTGAGGATAAGGTCACTCTTCAAACCGGTTTCATTCGGTTCGAAACATTGGGAGAGAATCTCCCAGCCCAGATCCAGAGCCTGCTCGAGAGGAATATTCACACTCAAATCCATCAACTTGGTTTCAAACAACCGACCGTACTTGAGCAGCTTGTCATCCCATTCCGTCATCATGAAGCCCATGGACTTCTTCTCCACCGACTCCTTGTAGGAGGCATAGAGCTTGATCATGCCGTCCATCAGGGCACGGTGGTCGTCACGGGTATCCTTGTTTACCTGTTGCTTGAGACGGCTCAAGGAACCGAATGGTTCGATGCGGCCGCCCTTGAGATAGTACTGACCTTCGGTGATGTAGCCGGTATTGTCGGGAACCGGGTGCGTTACATCATCACCGGGCATCGTCGTGACAGCCAAAATGGTAACAGAGCCTGCACCTTCAAAGTCAACAGCCTTCTCATAACGGGCGGCAAGCGAGCTGTACAAATCTCCCGGATATCCTCGGTTGGAGGGAACCTGATCCATGGTAATGGCCATTTCCTTCATGGCGTCGGCAAAGTTCGTCATATCGGTAAGCAGGACCAGCACCTTCTTTCCATCAAGGGCGAACCGCTCAGCTACTGCAAGGGCCATATCAGGCACCAGCATGCACTCAACCGTCGGGTCGCTTGCCGTATGGATGAACATGATTGTTCTGCTCATGGCACCGCTGGCTTCAAGCGTATCCTTGAAGAACAGGTAGTCATCGAACTTCAAACCCATGCCGCCAAGAATGATGAGGTCAACTTCAGCCTGCATGGCGATTCTTGCAAGCAACTGGTTGTACGGCTCACCGCTTACCGAGAAAATCGGAAGCTTCTGGCTCTCGACCAGCGTATTGAACACATCGATCATGGGAATACCGGTTCTGATCATGTTCCTGGGGATGATGCGCTTGGCAGGATTGACCGCAGGACCGCCGATATCGATCATGTTGTCGGTCAGACTCGGTCCGTTGTCACGCGGCGTACCGGTACCGTCGAATACACGCCCCAAGAGGTTTTCGGTGTAGGAAACGCGCATCGGAACTCCCAAAAAACGCACCTGATCCCCGGTCGATATTCCCTGGGCACCACTGAAAACCTGCAGGGAAACCAGATCATTGTCGAGTTTGATAACATTAGCATAACTCTGATCAGTACCAGTAGTTACTATTGCTAGTTCACTGTTGCGCACCCCTTTGGCACGAACGGTGATGACGTTTCCGACAATGGATTCAATTTTTGAATATACCTTTTGCATCTGCAACCCCTTAGATCAGCTTCTCGGCATCAGGATCAATGGCAACCTGCCTGCCCTTGTAGAGCGTCACAATCTCTTTCTCGATTTGCTTGAAGCGCTCGCCTTCGAAAGGAACGTTGTTCCAGTCAAGAAAGTGCTGTCTGATCGTATTGAAGAATGAACGAACTTGTTTTTTATCATCAAAGGCAAATTCACTTGCCAATACCTTGAACAACAAATCGAATAAATAACACTGTCGCTCAACAGGAACAGAGGAGTCGAGCGGGTCGAAGGAGTTCTGTTGGAGATAGCAGGCATCGAGGAGTTCACTCTTCTGATAGGTGACGTAGTCTGCAATGGAAGTACCTTCCTCACCCACCACCTTCATCATCTGGTTGATCTCACTTCCTTTAAAGAGAATGCCTCGAGCATACTCCACCTTTTTCCCCTTGATGACACCCTCATACTTCGACCATGAGGAAAGAGGATCGATGGCCGGGTATTTGCGTGCGTCGCTTCTCTCCCGGCTCAAGCCGTGGAATGCACCGACTACTTTCAGGGTGGCCTGGGTGACAGGCTCCTCGAAGTTGCCTCCGGCAGGACTGACCGTTCCACCGATGGTTACCGAACCGATTCGCCCATCCTTGAGGCGTACCTTGCAGGCTCTTTCATAGAACTCGGCTATTCTGCTTTCCAAATATGCGGGGAAAGCTTCCTCACCGGGGATTTCCTCAAGCCTTCCGCTCATCTCACGCATGGCCTGGGCCCAGCGGCTGGTGGAGTCGGCAAGCAGCAGAATGTTCAGACCCATCTGCCGGTAATACTCTGCAATCGTTACTGCCGTATAGACGGAAGCCTCGCGGCTGGCTACGGGCATGGAGGAAGTATTGCAGATGATAATGGTTCGTTCCATCAACGATCTACCGGTTTTGGGGTCGGTGAGTTCAGGGAACTCTTTCAATACCTCTACAACCTCACCGGCACGTTCACCACAGGCGGCGATGATGACGATATCAACATCGGCGTTGCGGCTGGTCATGTGCTGCAAAACCGTCTTTCCCGCCCCGAAAGGACCGGGCGTACAATAGGTGCCACCCTTGGCGACAGGCAGGAAGGTATCAATGATCCTGATCTTGGTGACCAACGTCTCATCGGGTCGCAGTCTCTCTTCATACAACTTGATGGCTTTTTTTACTGGCCAGGTGAAGACCATGGAAAGTTCTTTCTTGTTGGCCTTGTCGTCTTCAATAATACAGACGATGTCGCGCACCCCATAGGTTCCTTTCTTCTTGATGGAAACTACCTTGTACGGGATATTGGCGAGATTGAACGGCACCATGATCTGGTGGGTGAACAACCCTTCAGGAACCGTTGCGAAGGTGTCGCCGGGATAGAGTGTATCGCCAACCTTGACCGTGGGGGTGAAATCCCAGCTCTTATTCGGGATGGCATCAAGATAGACACCGCGCTGCAGAAAGAATCCGCACTGCTCGGCAAGCTGGGGAAGCGGATTCTGCAGGCCGTCGTAAATCTGTTGCAGGAGGCCGGGTCCCAAGGACACACTCAACATTTCATCAGTGAATTCAACGTTGTCTCCTACACTGATGCCGTTGGTCATTTCAAAAACCTGAAGGGCGGCGGTGTTCCCATTGATGCGGATAACCTCGCCCTTGAGGCGGTCGGAACCGACCTGAATATACCCTACCTCATTCTTGGAGATGGCGCTGTCGAATTCGACCGTTACCATGTTTCCATTGACGCCCAGAACACGTCCACTTGTATTTGCCATATCAAACTCCACTAATTGTTCGCTATTTCAGTTTGAATATTGGAGAAGAGACGCTTGAACTCGGCATTTCCCTCCTCACGGGTAAAGAGACTCTTTCGTTGAAGCAGTTTCAGCTTGAGTGCAAAACCCAAGAGAGCCTCGATGTCAAAAGTATGCAAGGTCGCAAGCTCGTCCAAGAACTTCCAATGCAATGCAAGCAAGAGCATTTCCGCTTCCAATACATTATCCTGGGCAAGAGCCTGACGTACGATATCGCTGATTCTTCCTTCCTTGTCACCATCATTGCGATACACAGGATCGGAAAGCGACAATTTTCGACTTCGCTGTTCCACCAACTCCTTGTTCACCATCGATGCGAAGTGCTGATACGCCTTCAAAAAAGGATGGGAAGAAGGCTCACCGCTCAAAGCCTTGCATAGCAGGCGGTAGTGATGTTCACTGACAAGCGGCTTGCAAAGCCCAAGAAAGGTGTCGGTCGAAAATGAAAGCGGCCCATCCAAGCGCAACGTCGGCAAGGTCGCAACCAGATAATAGTAGGAAGCCACGTTGTCTCCTTACTTCGCCTGACTGAAGACGATTTTTTCAATTGCAGGAGAGAGGAATGGCTTGAGCAGCGCTGCCGTCTCCTCTGCACTGAAATCATAGAATGAAGCACCGTTCTTCTCAGCAATCCTGAAGCCGGACGTAATTGATGGAACAGCCTTGATCTCAAGACCGTTCTTTATGGCGGAACTCAATGCTCCGGCAAGATTTTTGGCAAGTGCATCAAAGTCCTTCTGATTGAGTTGTACCTCATAATCCTTCACATCACTCAGGGATGCAACAACCTTTGCTATCAGGCCGACCAAGTCACTTGATGAATAGGCCTTTTCCACCTGTGCGACAAGAAGTCTGTCCAATTGGTCGCTGATGGCTTTCTTGAGGGAGAGCTGTACATCCCGGCAGGCCTGTTGCAGGCTCGATCGTGCACTCTGGTCACGGGTGTCGATTTCCCTCCGGGCATTTTCTAGCAAGGAAGCAGCTTCCTTTTTCGCCTCCCTGATTATACCTTCAGCCTGAGCCTTCGCATCAGCGATAATCTGAGCAGCCTCTTTTTGGGCAACCTCAATCCCATCCTTGCGGATGGAAGCAACCAAATCTTGAATTTGTTGAGCCATCTGATCTCCTACCTTCTACTGTGTGCATAATGATACGGGATAACGCCGACTTGTGCAATCAAACAAGAAACCCCTATCTTCTGGACAAACTCTGCCAATTATCCAGCAATGGTACAGAAAATTCAACCTATTTCTGCAGATTTTTCTGAAGTAAAGCATGGTAATATGGTAACTCACGGCGAATATCTGTTGCAAGTCACACGAATGATTACCCGGATGCATGGATGGTTTGCATACATGAGATTCATTTGATACCATGCATGCATGCTTGTGAATGAACGATACTCCCACTTGTTTACCAATCAAAAAGTACGCGGCTTGATCCGGATCAAGAACCTTCAGAACAACCGAAGCCTGCTCGTAGGAAGCGAAGACATTGCCACCGATATCCAGCGCATCCGTTTCTCTCTCGATCTGGGGACATATGAGAACGAAGCATTGCAACAGGAATATGAGTCCATCGGCCTCGAGCTTTTCAGCATCGATGCCTACATCCAGGCATCGGAAGATGAGAACCTCCAGGCACTGCTGGCTGAACACACCCAACGGCTGCTTGCACAATCCAATCTGATGTATTGAAGCAAAAGAGGGCACTTTGCATCTGTCTCTTCAGGAGGAGGCGGATGTATTACTCACTCACCTATCAATCGCAACAAAGGTTGTTCACTACAGCAGATGAGGCATGGCATCGACTGCGTGCCGGTCAAGTATGGATGGAAATGCATGATTGCATACTGATCGATTACCTGCTTGTACCACACAGCATGCAATGTGTCATACAAGGCAGACTCAAGCTGGGTGCAAGCAAATTTTTGAACATATGCCCTCTTACGAACGAACAGCTGTTGACTCTCCTCGGAGAGCTCGGAAAACTCGGAAAAGAGTATCCATTCTGCGGAACCTATGAACTGTATCACGCAAGCAAGTGTTTTGCAGAATTGGGAAAGGCAGGGTATCACTTTCCGCCCTATCCCCTTTCCGTTATATTGCAAGCCAAACGCGAACGATCAGAAGCCGGCCTGCCTGCGATCGGAAACGATGAGATTGCGTAACGCCTGCACGGTCACCCGTATGGCATCCTCGGTGTCATGAAGCTTGGGGTTGTCCATACCCAGAATCTCACGCTCTTGGTTGCCGACAACCGAAAAGGCGCTGCCGCACCGGGCTCCCAAGCGGGCGGCGACGACAAACAGGGCGGCACTTTCCATCTCGCTTGCAAGCACCCCCAGGCGTTTCCAGGCCTCCCACTTATTGATCAACTCGTAGCTGACCGGCATGACGGCCGGATCGTGTTGGCCGTAGAATGAGTCCTTGCACTGCACCACCCCCACATGGCTGCGCTTTCCCAGTTGTTTGGCAGCCTCGACCAAAGCCTGCACGACATCAAAACTTGCAACCGCAGGAAACTCAATCGGGGCATACTCCCGGCTGGTTCCTTCCATACGTACAGCTGCGGTAGCAATAACCACATCACCTCCCATTACGGGAAGCGCAATCCCGCCGCAGGTTCCCATGCGGATGAAGGTGTCGCTGCCGCATTTGAACAGCTCTTCCATTGCGATGGAAGCCGAAGGCCCCCCGATTCCGGTGGAGGTTACCGAAACTTTCTCCCCATCCAGGAATCCGGTGTAGGTCACGTACTCGCGGTTGTCAGCCACCAACACAGCCTCATCGAAGTATTTGGCAATGAGCGGAACCCGCTTGGGATCACCGGGAAGGATTACATAGCGGCCTACATCGCCTTCCTTGATATGCAGATGGTATTGAATACCCGTTCCATTCATATAATCGGACATACACGTTGACTCCTTTACTGCTTTGTATCGTACCATTACAAAAACAGAAGTGCAAGAAAGCTCATCATTTTATGTTCGAGGCTCCCTTTCAGCGGTATTGAATCAAAGCATAACATACGTCTTGCCCATCCCCCCATCCTCAGGCATGGCGAAACGGAAGTCTTGGACCGAGCGATGCTTTTTCAGATAGCCTGCGATACCTTTGCTCAAGATGCCGTCACCGTATCCATGGATGATGGAAAACATGCTCATGCCATGAACCAATGCACTTTCAATCTGCTGGTCCAAGAGTCGCAAGGCCTCTTCGAGGATCATGCCCCTGACATCGAGCACCAACTTGGGTTCGGGTGCACTGCTCTGAAAAAGCACCGATACTTTCTGCTCCACACGTTTGGGCAAAAAAAGCTGGGAAGCAGGGAGGGTCATGCGCATGGTGCCGATAGCGACGACAAAACTGTTCTTGCCCTTCTTTTCCAATATCCTGCCTTCCCGCTTTGCACTGCCGCACAGTACATCCATCCCCACTTCCAATTGCTGTGCAGCGTCAGGTTTCAAGTACTCGATCTCATCTTCGAATTGCTGCAGCTGTTCCTGCTGTTCCTCCAACTTCTGTGAAAGGCTTTCAATATAGGTTTTCACCTGCTTGGTCTTCTCTTTGGTCAGTTCCCCGGTTCGAAGCTCGGCAACAAGATTTTCCAGCTCCTTGCGCTTCTTGTACATGAACCGGGCCAGCTCGGTGGACTGCTCCTCTTTGAGTTGGGCCTCGCGCTGCTTGATCCTCAACTCCTTCAACTGCATCGCTTTCACTTCGCTTTGCAGTGCCAGATACCGCTTATGCATGGCGTTTTCCTGTTGTTCAAGATCGCGCCTCTTCGCTTCCAGGTCCTTGATTATCGTTCCAATCTGTACAGCCTCGCTGCCCAGGTATTGTTCCGCCATGGACAAAACCTGTTGCGGAAGTTTCATCTTCCGGGCGGTATCAAGGGCATGGCTTTCACCAGGAAGCCCCTGGATGATCCTGAAGGTGGGCACATGAGAGTTCTCGTCGAACTCCATGGAAGCATTGATCACTTCCTTTTTGGCGTAGGCGAACTGCTTGAGCACCCCATGGTGGCTGGTAACCAAAGTCAACGCTGCTTTTTGCAGGCAATACTCCAACGTTGCCCTCGCTATCGCCGAACCTTCAACCGGATCGGTTCCGCTTCCCAGCTCATCCATGATCACCAACGAACGTTCAGTCATATGGGAGAGCACATACGCGATTTGCTTCATGTGGCCGCTGAAGGTGGAGAGCTCCTGCTCAATGGACTGCTCATCGCCGATATCGGTGAACACATCATCGAAAATCGGCAGGGTGCTGCCCTCTTGTGCTGGAATATAGCCGCAAAATTGATTGAGCAATGCAAACAATCCGACCGTCTTGATGGTGACGGTCTTGCCTCCCGCATTCGGCCCGCTGATAACCACCGCCTTGATCTGTGAATCCAATTGCATGGTGATGGGAACGACCTTCTTTCCAAGCAGCGGGTGACGGGCCTTGAGCAAGGTGCAGTGGGACTTGGTCAAATCAGTACGGCAGCATTGCATCTGCAGCGCCCACTCTGCGATGGACAGCCGCGCATCAGTCCGGCCCACCCGCTGTGCAAGGTCGGCAAGTTCCTTCCGGCAGGAAGCAACTTCGTCATTGAGCTGTTTCAAGATCTTGGCAATCTCAATGAGAATCTGGTTCTGTGCCATGACTACCGAGTTATTCATCTCCACCAAGGGATAGGGTTCCATGAAGACTGTGTTGCCGGTTGCCGAACTGCTGGTGATGAAGCCCTGCACACCGGCCCTGCGGTCACTGCGCACCGGTATTACCAGCCGTCCATCCCGAAGGGCTTCCTGGTCTGTCTGCACTACTTCCTTATTGTTGTGGATGAATTGGCTGCAATATCGTGAACGTTCATTCTTGCGGACTTCAACTTCCTTTCGCAGGTGTCTCAACGCCGGATGGGACTCCTTGACCTGAGCCGACTCGTCGAGCACCTCAAGAATATGGGCGCCGACCTGCCTCAACGTTGCATCGAATGAATCTCCCATCAAGTCCTTCACGCATGCAAACGTTATTCCATCCTCAAGAGCCTGATTGCAAAACTCCTGTAAAAGTTCTGCATTGGCAATATAGTGGGCGATATCCACCAAATCATTGCCTTCCAACGCCTTGATCGGATTGTTGATGATCTGCAGGGAAGCCTTGATCGATGGAAATGTCTGAAGCGAACCTCCCAAAGAAGCACCAAGCAGCTTGATGAAGCCTGCAATTTCTTCCTGCCGACTGCAAAGCGCTTCATGCTCGGTCAAAAACGGAAGATGAAGCAAACAATCCCGTCCTTCCTCCGAGCGCGCATGCGCCTCTATCTGTGCAACCACCTGGTGAAAACCCAGTTCTTCAATACTCTTCTGATTCATCCTTATCCATTCTCGTACGCCAGGAATTCGACCGGTCACTCTTGCCCGCCCATACGGGAGTCTTGTCGTCAAGGGAGGCAAGCATCCTCAAGTAACTCTCATACCGGTCGTAGTGGATCTCATCCGCTTCAACCGCCTCTTTCACCTTGCAACCCGGTTCATCCTGATGCAGGCACATCTCATATTCGCAGTGCTCGGCATACCGGGCAAACTCGACGAATGCCTTTTGCAAGGCAGCCTTATCCCGATGGGGCACCTGTATTTCACGAACCCCGGGAGTGTCGACCACCGTAAACGTAGGGCCGCTTATCAAGAGCGAATGGTTGGTGGTATGCCTTCCGCGGTTATACTTTTCACACACTTCGCTGGTACGCTGATCGCTGCCCAACAGCGTGTTGATCAAGGTCGACTTGCCCACCCCGCTCTGGCCGACGAAGGCAACGGTTTTCCCTTCCAGCTCCTGGTACAGCTTTTCGATGTTCTCACCTGTCTTGGCGCTCACCCCAAGTACCTTGTAGCCAAGCGTCTTGTAGAGCTTGAACCGCTCGAACTCATCCTCGGTAAGCAGAAAATCACACTTGTTCATGACAATCATGACATCGACATCCTGGCAGCAGGCGATGACACGATCAATGAACCGGGGCCTGAACGGAGGGGTGTCGGCACTGGTTACACAGACAATCAGATCCATATTGGCGACAACGGTCTGGTTGCAGCCGCCTTTTGCATTCCACCGTTGAAAACTGTTGCGCCTCGGAAGTCGGTCGAGGATCAACCCCTCATTGGCATTGGTGGGAACAAAGCTGACCATATCCCCCACGGCAAGCGGGTTGTATTCGTCAGTGATTTGGGAAAGCTGCTTGCCCTTGATGCGGCACAAATAAGAAACATCTTTCTCCTCAACCGTATAGATATTGTTGATTCCCCTGCAAACCAGGCCGGCATGTTGCTCCATATGTACTCCCCGAATGTACTGTATCCACAAAACCTTCTCTTGACAACCTAAGCATATTTGATACTGTTAAGCTATGTTCAATTTCATGACCTGCGCACACCCAGGGTGCCGCACCTATATCTGTGAGGACGGACCGTTTTGTTTTCGACACTCGCCCAATCAAGAGGAACTCCAATCACGGTGCATCCAGTTGCTGCAAAGTGAATCAAGCATGGTTGATTTCTCCCTTACAGGCAGTGAATTCGAGGACTTGAAACTCCCCAAGAAAGAGATCATTGCATCCAACCTGGCATGGTGCACCTTTCGCAACGTAGATTTTTCCCATACCACGCTGATCAATACCTTTTTTGATTTCTGCTTGTTCGATCATTGCACTTTCAACGGCATCCTGAGTCGATACACTGTCTTTTCCGGCAGCAAGATGATCGATTGCAACTTCTCGGGCTCGATCATCATCCATACCAACTTTTGCGGTGTGGATACATATCGCTGCAATTTCAACGACTGCGACCTGTATTTTTCCACCTTCAACTCAAGTTACCTCAGGGATACCTCCTTTGAGGATTGCAACCTGAAAAAAGCCGACTTCTTACACACCGACCAGAGGCGTGTCTCGCTCCGTTATTCCAACTATGAGGAGACCCGCCATTGAAATTGAACATATATCAGCACTTTTCCGTAGTGGGTTTCTGCAACACCTATCTGGTTGCGTCCAAGAAGCACGGCGAAGCGTTGCTGATCGACCCCGGTCATGTCGACCTGGAACTGATCAATCTCATCGAATCGAACAACTACAAACTCAAGCACGTTCTCTTGACCCACCGCCATCTCTCCCATAGGGAAGGGTTGGGAACCTTGCATAAGATTTATGACATCAGCGTGCATGGATCATCCTTCAGCTCATACGATTTTGCCTATCAGGCGGTTGAGGATCGGCAGATTCTGAACCTGTGCGATATGGAAATTGAAGTCATTCATGTTCCCGGCCATTCGCTTGACAGCATGGTCTATAAAATCGACCATGCACTGTTCACCGGCGACACCTTGATGTGTGGAAGAATTGGATCTACGCCCGGCTACCGGGAGCAAACACTGTTGATCAATTCAATCAACCAGCGACTGATGGGCTTGGATGAGAACTCCCTCATTTTCCCCGGTCATGGGACTGCAACAAAAATCCGCATCGAGCGGATGTTCAATCACGACTTGTTGCAGTTGGGAACGATCCAGACCGAACGCGAGCAATGGAGGGACGAGGAGTAGAAGCAAGCAGGGTCCTGAATCGCTCGGGCATCGGTGCGACAAAGCGAATGCGTTTCCCGCTTGAAGGACTGGAAACCTCAAGGATGAGTGCATGCAGCATCAGCGTCAAGCCTTCCGGCTTCCCATAGAGCGGATCGCCGAGCAGCGGGTGCCCGATGGACTTGAAATGCACTCTGATTTGATGGGTTCGTCCCGTAAACAATTCAATGCGAACCAGCGCGAAATCCCGATATTGCCTGAGTACGGTAAAGTCGGACCGAGCCTCCCTGCCCTCATCGGAGCTGCAGATGGTGTATTTTTTCCGGTCATTGGCGTCACGCTTGAGGTTTGCCCTGATGGATCCTGTTTTCTCCTTGAAAACACCCTTGGCAAGGGCTATGTATATCTTACGTGTCGTCCGGTCCTTGAATTGCTGGCTCAAATTCCGATGGCTTTGACGATTGCGGGCAATCACCAAAACCCCGCTGGTATCCTTGTCCAGACGATGGACGATACCCGGACGCAGGGCAAGGTCGAAATCCATTTCATCGTCCTCAAGCGATGGGGAGAAATCCTGGCCGTACCGGAACAGCAGCGCATTGACCAGGGTATGCTCATGATTGCCTGCCGCCGGATGCACAACCATGCCCTGTTCCTTGTTGATGACGAGCATATCCTGGTCCTCGTAGAGCACATGCAGCAAAATATCCTCTGCAACAATGCCCTCAAAGCACTCCTCGCAGTAGTGCACCTCGATTGCATCCCCTTCCTTGACCAAGCGACTTTTTTTTACCGGTTTGCCATTGAGGAAAAATTGGGTCTTTTCGTCGGATAGCTGCGAACGGGAAACACTTTCTTGTTGTGAGGCTGTATACGCATCGATTCGTTTCGGCTCCTGGATTGCACCAACAACCAACTTGAGCGTTTTTTCTTGGGTCGCCATCACCTGTCCCCCATCTCGCCGATGATGAAATCGGCTATGCTGATGCCCAAAGACAGCGATGCTGCGATTCCACCCTGCACCAGAAACGATTGCAACTCACTGCCCGGAGGGGGAACCAAATTGGTTTTCCGGGCGGCCGAGTACACCAGCATTGCAACAGGCAAGGTAATCACAAGCGATCCAAGAAACAAGGTCTCCGCGCGGCGAAGCTTGTAGGTGAAGAGAGGAAACTCATCCTTCTCATACGGAACGTAGTCCTTCAGCGGCTCGGCGGCCAGCGGCAGGGAGGCACACAATACAACCAAGCAAAGTGTAAGAACGAATTTTTGCATCACCCTTCCCTTTTTCCGAACAGGCGGGTACCAACCCGTATAAGCGTGGAACCTTCAGCAATGGCATACTTGAAATCAGAGCTCATTCCCATGCTCAGCACGGAGAAATCAAGATGGGGGAATCGCTGTTTTGCACGAATGGAGGTTGTGCGCAACAACGAGAAAGACCGGCGTATCTCCTTCTCATTGCCCAAGAGGGGACCGATGGTCATCAAGCCTTGCACCTTGAGCTTGGAAAAGCAGGCTATCTCATCCAAGGCATGGAACAATGCATCTTCGTTTTCAAAACCACTCTTGCTCTCTTCAGGAGCAGTTTTCAACTCCAGGAGGATGGGAACAGGCTTGGAAGCGAGTGTTTCGAGTTTCTGTGCCAGCATGAGCGAATCAACACTATCGATCCCATCGAAAAGTTCAAGAGCTTTTTTCGCCTTGTTTGATTGCAGATGACCGATCAGATGTATGTTCATGCCATCCGGGCGCAAAAGAGGCAGCTTCTGCTCTGCTTCCTGTACGCGATTCTCGCCGAACAGCATCTGGCCGCACGAATAAAGCTCCTGCATAGCCGCAAACGGATGGGTCTTGCTCACCGCCATCAAGGTGATTTCAGAAGGATTTCTTCCATAGGCGAGCGCTGCATTTTCCAGTTCTGCCAGCAGCTCTTGGTGGTTCTTCTGTAAATCAGTCACGTTTTGTATGTCTCCTCGTAAATGCCTTGCGTAGCTGCCTCCACTCTTTTGCATGCTGTTTCAGGTTCTCAAACTGAAGGCGTTTTTCTTCATTGGAACTGGTGATCGACGGGAATGCATCCAATATTCTCCGTGATGCTGAATCAAAACGCAACTTCAGTTCCTCAAGTTCTTCATCCAGCCGGAGTGCAAGCTGTTCCAGATGCTTGTTGCCGGAAAGTTTGAGCAGACCAAGCCGCTCCTCGATTTCCTTTGCTTTCTGCCTGAAGTCACCAAGCTGCTTTTGGAAGGCGGCCATCTGGAAAACGGAGCTGGTGGCATCGATGCTGACAACCACCACGATTGCGGTGGACAACGTATTGAGAAGACGAGGCTCCATGCTTTGAATCACTTCCGATACGAATGGATGTATGCCGTAGATCACGAGCAATCCCAAGAGACCGAACAAGGTTGAGTTGAGCAGGCAAACCCTGCCGTGAAGATTGAAGCGATACGTACTGTAATCCCACAATTTTGCGTTGAACAGGCGTTCAAGCAAATAGCTTGTCACATACTCGAGCATGCTGGTCAGGATGAAGGTAAGGACAAAAACAAGAAGCGGATGGGTGGTCTTGTTTTGGAAAAGCAGCAGGATGATCAGTGAACCAAAGCCGTAGATCGGCAGATACGGGCCATGCAGGAATCCACGGTTGACCAGCCGCTTTTCATAGAAAGAGCAGTAGAGCACCTCTATAATATACCCAATGACAGCGTAGCAAAAGAAATAACAGATGAGCAGATCTAATTGCATTGCCAAACCTCGCTAGGACACTATACCCAATCTCAAACAGAGAGGCAACGTCATACAACAAAAAACGTACCCGAAGGTACGTTGATGACCGGAGAGGGATTTGAACCCCCGACCAGTTGCGTGTAAGGCAACCGCTCTCCCGCTGAGCTATCCGGCCGACGAAAGTGAACGTATCATAAAGGTTGAAGTGATGTCAACCGCCTAGAGTCAATTGTCTGCAATGGGCTTGGATGAAGCTGTGGCCGATGCATGACAGGTTCAAGGAGATGGAAACCACAACCTCCCCTCTTGCCGGACAGGAAGAGAAAAGCGCGCAAAGCAGCCAAGCAGACGAATCCAATGCTCCCCTTCAGCCTTGAGAACATCGAGCTTATGTGTTGCAAGAATCTTACTTTTTGGGAATATCGTTGGAATCCTTGAGCAAGACATCGTGTACCCCGCCTTCAATGATCGAGGTGGAGGAGACCAGCGTCAGCCTGGCCTTCTGCTGCAGCTCATTGATGCTCAAAGCTCCACAGTTGCACATGGTTGAGGTGATTTTGCCCAGCGACAGCTGCACATTGTCCTTCAGCGGCCCTGCATAAGGAACATAGGAATCGACACCCTCGACAAAACTCAGCTTTCCGTCCCCGCCAAGGTCGTATCGTTGCCAATTCCTTGCCCGTGCAGATCCTTCTCCCCAATACTCTTTCATATAGGAGCCCTTGACATTCACCTTCTCGGTCGGACTCTCATCGAACCGGGCGAAATACCTGCCAAGCATCAAGAAGTCGGCTCCCATGGCAAGGGCGAGCGTCATGTGGTAGTCATGCACTATGCCTCCGTCACTGCAAATCGGTACATACACACCGGTTCTTTCAAAGTACTCGTCCCTGGCCTTGGCGACCTCAATCAGGGCGGTCGCCTGTCCCCTGCCGATTCCCTTTGTCTCACGGGTGATGCAAATCGAGCCGCCGCCGATGCCGACCTTCACAAAGTCGGCCCCGCTCTCTGCAAGAAACAGGAATCCTTCGCGATCGACCACATTGCCCGCTCCGACTTTGACGGAGTCGCCGTACTTGTCCCTGATCCAGGAAAGGGTGCGCTTCTGCCACTCTGAAAAACCTTCCGAAGAGTCGATGCACAGCACGTCGGCCCCGCTTTTCACCAGTGCCGGAACCCGGGTTTCATAATCGCGGGTGTTGATGCCGGCACCGACAATATATCGTTTCTGCTTGTCCAGCAGTTCATTCGGATTTTCCTTGTGGCTCTCATAGTCCTTGCGAAATACAAAGAAGCGAAGGCGGTTTGACTCATCGACAATCGGCAGACTGTTCAGCTTATGTTCCCAGATGATGTCATTCGCCTCAGAGAGTGTCACACCCTCCCGGGCGTAGACCAAGCGTTCAAAACCGGTCATGAATGAGGAAACAGGGGTGTCTTCACTCATTCTGCTCGGCCGCCAATCACGAGATGAGACTACTCCCAGCAGGATGCCGTTGGCACTCCCGTCATCGGTGACGGCGATTGTAGAATGCCCTTTTGCTTGTTTCAGGGCGATCAGGTCCTTGAGCGTCTGTTCGGGCCGGAGATTGGAATCGGAGGGGACAAAACCCGCCTTGAAGGATTTGACCCTCGCCACCATCGCACTCTGGTCCTCAATGCTTTGGCTGCAGTAGATGAAACTCAAGCCCCCTTCCCTTGCCAGCGCCTTGGCCATCCGTTCCCCGCTGACTGATTGCATGATGGCGCTCACCAAGGGAATGTTCAGGTGCAAGGAGGGTTGCCCGCCCTTATGATATTTGACCAGCGGGGTCCTCAACGAAACGTTTGCAGGTATGCACTTGGTATCCGAATATCCTGGGACGAGCAGGTATTCACTGAATGTTCTGGATGGTTCGTCAAAAATGTAGGCCATTACGGAACTCCTGAGAGGGTTTTGGCAATCCATTGTGACCAGAATACGGAAAGAAAGCAAGCAGGATGCAACACATTTTCACATATTTGTTGCATTCCGAAGATGAATGTCAGCGTTTTGCAACAAACAGCATGGATTCAAAGGGACCAAGGTCGACCTGCATGTGCTCAGATCCGATACCAACATCCCCACCCATACTCTCTACCAATTCAGAGAGGCAGAGCATGGAATTGGAAATGCTCACCGTGGTATTGGTTTCTGCACGGCTGAGTACACACACAAGGGCAAGCTTGCTGTCATACCTGGCAAAAGCCAGATACTGATCGCCGCTGGCAAGCATCGACCAGCTTCCCTCCTTCAATGTCCTATGATACCGTTTGCGCAAGCTTCCCAGTTGGATATAGAGGTCGAGAAAGTCATGATTCCACGCTGCTTCATTCCACTGCATGGGATATCGTGCACGTTCAACCGAGCCATACGGTCCTTTTAGCGCAATTTCCTCACCATAATAGATGTTGGGCATTCCCGGCAGCAGGTATAAGAGACGGAGCAGTCCACGATACAACGGCCAGTTGAACAGTTCACTGTTGTTGTAGAGCCTGGGGGTATCGTGGCTGTTGATAAGGTTCATCTGCATGCCGAGCATTTGGGCAGGCATGGATGTCAAGTGGCTTTGCAAAGCCTGGGCGAACTCCGTCCCGGTGAAAGGACGTGTCTTTGCAGGCTGATGACCCCATCCGTTCGTCAGATACCGGTCGGTCTCCCCCATCCACGACCGCATAGGACGGCTGCTTCCCAGATAATTCATGGTTGCATCCCACATATCGCCCTGCAAGAACGGTGTGGAATCAACCCAATCCTCACCTACCAGATACGCCTGCGGGTTCTCTTTCTTCACCGCCTTGCGTACTTCCCTCCAGATTTCTTCACACATTTGGTCCTTGCCTCTTCTTCCAACTTCACTGGCGACGTCCAGGCGCCAGCCGTCCTGAAGATAAGGAGGCCTCAAAAAGGATCTCATCACCGAATCAGGTGATCGATACATGACATCACGCAGCGTTTCACTGGTGTAGTTGAGCTGCACCAAGGTGGGGACATCCTGCCAACATGAAGCCGAACCATCCTCATTGAAGTAGTAAAAGCCTGCTTCCGTGCTGTTTGGATCTGCTTGAGCCCGCTTGTACCAGGGATGTTCGGTTCCTGTATGGTTTATGGAGATGTCGATGATGATTTTCATATCCTGGTCATGCAACGCCTTGCATAGCTGTGCAAACGCCTCATCACCTCCCAATTTCTCATCGACATGAAAAAAGTCAATGCAGTCATAACGGTGTGTCGTGTGCGACCTGCCGATCGGGTTCAGATACAACGTATCGACGCCAAGCTTTTTGAAATGGTCGATGCTCTCCTCGATGCCCTGTAGATCACCGTTGAAGAAATCGAGACATCGCCCGTCCTCATATTCAAGCGGCTCTTCATCAAAGGAGTGCACACTCACCGTCCCGCCGTCAAAGGCGTATTCGTTCGGCTTCGCTCCGGTCTGCTCTCCTCCTTTCTTGAACCTGTCAGGGAAAATCTGATAACAGGTGGCACCGCCCACCCACGAAACCTCCTCAAGGTCGGGGCGCAGGGAAAAGCACTCCCGCAGAGGGGGCACCGAGGCTTTCAAGCCTGCAACACTATAGGAATACGCACGGTCTTCGGCTTCCAGGAAGAAGTACCAAAAGACGAGTTCATCCACTATCTGAATCGAGCCCTCATAGAGACAATACGGAGATGTCTGCACGGTTTGCATGACAACCTGCTTCTCCCTGCCAAGCTGGAAACTGACCAGTCGCACGCCAAGCAGGTGATCGGACGCCCTGGTTTGTATTCGTATGGTCACCTGCTCTCCTTTCTTGGGGAACAGCGGCTCTACATAGACGGAGGAGACGGTACTGTCCACTCCACGTTTCCAAGCATTCGAATCCATAGGCTGCCTCTCTTAACCGTTGACTGATGAGGAAAACCGGTTTAGTATGAGTGTATACAATCATGTTCCCAGATGCAACCGGTACGGTTTCCTTGGTGTACAAATTGTGCCAGGATACGTGAATCTATTAGGGCGGAATGAAAATGGAAGAGAACTCGACAGTATCAAAGCGACCGACGATCAAGGATATAGCCCGTGAAAGCGGGTACTCAAAGACAGCGGTCTCCTTTGCATTCAACGCCCCTTCCCGAATCAGCGAGAAAGCGTGCCGCCAGATTCTTGAAACCGCCGAGAGACTGGGTTACATCCCCGACCCCATGGCGAGAAACTTCTCGCTGCGCCGTCATCTGAGCATCGGTTTCCTCCTGCCCCAGGTTGTACAGTTCTCGCTGCAGAACCCCTATACGCTGCAGGTGGTTTTGGGTATCGGCAACGTCTGTGAAAAGTACGGCTACACCCTCACCCTCATCCCCCCGCTGCACAAGAGCATCACCGAGGCGGTGCGCAACGCCGCCGTAGACGGACTGATCACCATGGGCATGCAGGTGGAAATGGAAATCGTTTCGGTCATGCAGACCCGCCTTCTCCCCTATGTGACCATTGACGGCACGCCCGATGCGCAGATGCCCAGCGTCAATATCGACGACGAGCAGGCTTGTTATGAGATGATGCACATGGTTTTGGAAGCCGGTCATCGAAATATCGCCTTTGTCAGTCTTTCAGAGGATGCTTTTGCATCGCCGGCCAAGGCGGAAAGTGTACCGAATAAACGCATGCGCGGCTATCGCAGGGCCATGGCTGAAGCCGGTCTTGCCCTGGATGCATCACAGGTTTTGGTCAGTGAGTGCACGATGGAGGACGGGATCAGGATCGGGAAAACCATCCTTGCATTGGAGAACAGGCCGACGTGCGTGGTTGCCATGAGTGACATTGTGGCAATCGGCTGCATCCTTGCATGCAACCAGGCAGGACTCCGTGTTCCCGATGACATTTCCATAGTAGGGTTCGATAACATAGATGAGAGTTCTTACATCGTACCGCAGCTGACCACCGTCGACCAGCCTGCAAAAGAAAAGGGACGCCTCGCCGCAGAAGCCTTGTTTACGATGATCAACAAGGAGACCTTGGAGAGCGTCCATATGGAAATCCCCTACCGCATCATCAGGCGGGAATCGCTGAAAAGGCTGTAACCTACTTGCCCAGAGCCTCGATCAAAGCAGAGAGCACTTCTTGGGGTGAGGGAGATGCGTCAATGTCAAGCAGAAGATTACGCGCCCGGTAGTACTCGATAAGAGGTGCAGTCTGAGCCTCATAGACTGCAAGCCTGTTGAGTATCGCTTCGGGTTTGTCGTCATCACGCTGGATCAACGCTTCACCGGTCTCATCATCGATTCCCTCGACTTTGGGAGGATTGTAGAGAATGTGGTAGGACCTTCCCGTTGACTTGCACACACGCCTTCCGCTGAGACGCGAAACTATCTGCTGCCGGTCGAGCACGAAATTCACCACTTTATCCACTTTCTTCATTTTCGCAAGGGCATCCGCCTGGGCGATGGTCCTGGGAAAACCGTCTAGAATGAAACCCTTTTGGGCGTCGTCCTGTTTGAAACGCTCCTCCACCATGGCGATGGTGACGGAGTCAGGAACGAGTTCGCCGCTTGCCAGGATAGCTTGTACCTGTTTTCCCAACTCGGTGCCGCCCTTGATGTGGCTGCGAAACAAATCCCCGGTGGAGATATGGGGGATGTCAAAGTGATTCTTTGCTTCGGACGCTATGGTCCCTTTTCCGGCACCCGGAGGGCCGAGAAATACTAGATTCATGGTTCACCTCACAACAGAAGATGCAACCATGCTAGCATAATCGACCCATTTTTGCACCACTGCTGCAGAAAATATCGAGAGATGATGCAAAAAACGGTGACAGCTGCTTGTGCCAAGGGTTCACTCTTTCCTTGTATAAAGCGCAGGCATCGGGTAGAATCCCTATCGATACAGGAGAAAAGCACTGATGAATAAAATTGTCCTTCATGCCACAGACCTTGACGGGTATCTCAAGGAAACAGATAAAGAGAAAATCGCCCATGCCGATGAACTCTACAAGAAGTCTGTTCACTACTGTTCCATTTTAGAGACAGCCAGCGATGTGATGCAGCTTGAGGAAGCTCGGAAAGGATTGGTTGGAAGCGCCGGTGAGATTGGTCGCTTTCTGAAAAACATCTGCCAAGAGGAGCCGAACATCCACGTCTACTCGTTTGAGACACCTCGGGAACAGCATGGTCAGGCAAGCCGGCTTATCTCCAAGCTGCGCGATCCATCAACCGAACATGAAGAATTCTTGTACTACATCCAGCGTGCCTACGAGATGCTCTTCTCCCATGTCTATGCCGATGCCGCCCTACCCACCAAACGATCGATCATCACCAAGACTCCGGTGACCGATCCGGTACGCAATTATGCAGTACACCGGATTCCCGATGTTGACTCTTTCATTCACAACAGTGTCATGTGCGTGATGCTCAGAGGCGCCCTTCTGCCGAGCATGATTCTCAGCAAGGAGATTCAGGAGTACTCTTCAAACGACTTTGTCACCCCGTTCGCACTGTTCAAGATCAAGCGTGACGATTCAAAGAAGGAGTCCAACATGGATTACTTCCTCGATTTGGACAAATCCTACTTCGATCTCGCATCCCTGGATGGAAAGGACTTGATTTTTGCCGACCCGATGAATGCCACCGGCGGATCGCTGGTAACAATCGTCAAATATCTGAAGGACAACAAGATACAGCCCAAGTCGGTGAAATTCATCAACGTCATCAGTGCACTCAAGGGATCCTTGCGCATTGCACGCGCCATCGAGGGTGCCGAGGTCTATACACTGTGGATGGACCCTGTGCTCAACGATGCCGCCTATATATTGCCGGGCCTCGGTGACGCCGGAGATCGTCTCAACGGCAAGGATGAGCATGACAACCCCCGCAACATCATCCAGCTCATCGCCGACTATGGCAGTTCCATCACCAACCTCTACCGTTCACAGGTGAGGGAGATTGAGAAGACTGTACTGGAAAACTAATGAGAAAGCTGTTGCTGCTGGTTCTAGGTTGTTCACTGTTGCTCGTTTCCTGCCGGTCCTATCAGGCAGAAAGGCTTGCATCCGAGGGGTATGAGCAACTCATGGCCCGTGATTTTTCGGCAGCCGGTGCATCGTTTGCGAAGGCAAGCGGGAAAGACAAGGACAACCACACGTATCGATACAACTATCTCTTGTCCCTCTTTTTGGAGGGGGACTATGAGAGGGTGGTCAAACTCAGCGAAGAAGCCTTTGGTGAGTTTGACTTCAACCTCTCCTTTTTGCTTCTCAAGGCCCAAGCCTATAGTGAACAATCACAGTACAAGAAAGCGTTGGAAACGTATGAACGCCTGTTTGCCATCGATCCGGGCTCCTATGAAACACAGGCCGAGGTGATGGAAGCAGCGCTTCGCTGGAACGAGAGAGAAACAGCAGAACGTCTCGCCCTTGGCTTACTCAATGTCAAAGCTTATGAGAAGCGGGCCCTTGCTGTGCTCAGTCAGCTTGCAGGCAAAGAAAGTTGGTATGCACGCGCCCTCTCGTTTATTACGAAGGAAGAACAAACAGAAGGCCCGCACTAGCTCCGAGGACAATCCAGAGCAAGGGATGCACCTTTTTGAACCGCAACACCAGAACAACAAGAACTGCATACAGTACGGCTTCCTTCAACTTGAACCCCTGATCGGGAAAAACCGTTGCCGACAACAACATCAGACCGGCATACGAGATCAGGCCGACCACTGCAGGTCTGAGAGCATAGAACGCATCCTTGACATACAGGTTCTTGTCAAATCTTCCCAAAAAACGAGCAATAAAGATAATGATGATGACACTGGGCGTAATTTCACCCAAGGTGGCGATCAAGCCACCGGCCAATCCAGCCGCCTGATATCCTGCAAAGGTCGCCATGTTGATGCCGATCGGCCCAGGGGTCGATTCGCTGACAGCGATCATGTCGGCTATTTGTTTGGCTGCCAGCCAATGAGGATGGGTTTCTGCAAGCGCATAGAGAAACGGCAGGGTTGCCAGACCTCCGCCGATGGAAAAGAGCCCGATTTTGAAGAACTCCCAAAACAACTGAAGATATATCATGAGGCCCTCCGTTTCACTGCCTGCACGCAGAGGCCGAAAAAGATGGCGAAAAGGACTATCAGAATCGGGGAAAGGGCAAAGAAGAACGTAGAAATCACTACGGCCAGATAGAGCAGGATGGTGGGAACATCAATCAGGCTTTTCTTGGCGAGGGTAATCACCGATTGGGTTATGAGGGCGCATACGGCGACCCTGATCCCTCCAAACGCCCGTTGGACCCAGATTATATCCTGCACATGTAACAGGACCGTTGCCAAGATGGAGATGATGATCAGCGATGGGCTCACTTCCCCCAAGGTCGCAACGATTGCTCCCGGGATGCCCCGCTTGCGGTAGCCGATCATCGTAGCGGTATTTACGGCAATGATGCCCGGTGTGCATTGGCCGATGGCATAGATGTCCAGCACTTCTTCCTCGGTCACCCATCCATGTTTGGTGATGACCTCCCGCTGAAGCATGGGAAGCATGGCATATCCGCCGCCGAAGGTGAGCCCGCCGATTCTGAAGAACGAGAGGTACAAGTCCCAAAGCTTCACATCACGGCCTTTCATACCAGGCCTTCCATCGCTTGGCGGACCAACTGGTCGCACCGCTCATTTCCCTCGATGCCTGCATGGCCTTTCACCCAGTTCCAATGGACGGGAAGACTTGCATTAAGACGATCCAGCTCCACCCAATACTCCTTGTTCTTCACCGGATCCTTTGAAGCCGTCCGCCAACCGTTGACCTTCCAATTCTTGATCCAACCGGTGATGCCGTTCTTCACATACTGGCTGTCCGTGTTGATCACAATTGCCTCAGCGCCGAGCGCCTGGCACGCTTTCAACGCCTCGATTACCGCGGTGAGTTCCATGCGGTTGTTTGTGGTGTTCCGTTCATTTCCGCTGGCCTCTTTCTCAAAAACACCATCAGCCTTCAATACATACGCCCACCCGCCGGGACCTGGATTGCCTAGGCACCCACCATCGGTATAGATCTCAATTTGGTTGTACTTCATAGGCCGGATAGTAATATAGAGGTCGGTTGTGGTCAACCACGGCAACTCTTGACAGATGGATGAACAACTCCGTAGGATAGGCTTGTCCATGCCAAGGGAAAGGGGTTCAAGCCCCTGCGGTCCCGCCACTGTAGAGGCTGGGAATCTGCTGAAAAAGACACTGCATTGCAATGCATGCGGGAAGTCGCAGATTCTGGGTATGCCTGAGCCAGGAGACCTGACATTGGATAATTTCCGACGGCCTACGGAGTATAGGTCAGGGTATGTTCCATGCCCGTGATACAAGGGGCGTTATGCACAGCAATTCTTTCAAGCACCTGCTTCTCGTTTTCTCACTGCTTCTCTGTCTTGTCATCCCCCGTCTGGCAGCGGGAGGAGCCCAGGAACAACCGGTACAACAAGAGAGTTTGCGGATCGTCAGCCTTTCTCCCAATGTAACGGAGACCTTGTATGCCTTGGATGCCGGATCATTGCTGGTCGGTCGAAGCGACTACTGCAACTACCCTCAAGAGGCTGCCGCCCTTCCTTCGGTGGGTACGTTGTACAACCCTTCGCTTGAGACTCTGCTTTCGCTGGAACCGAATCTTGTCATCAGCAGTGCTTTTGTACCGGAACAATTTCTTTCTTCCGTACAGAAAGCCGGTATCGATGTACTTGCCCTCGAAACACAACAGGATTTTCAAGGTACCTATACCCTCATTCGTGAGATAGCAAACAGGGTCGGCAGACAGGCGGAAGGTGAATTGATGATCCTAAACATGCAAAACGATGTTCGTACCATTGTACAGAAAACAGAACTTTTGCCAAAACCCACGGTATATATCGTCCTGGATTTTGGTTCGTTCGATTCAAGTGCAACCAAAGATACATTTCTCAGCGAGATGGTCGGGCTTGCAGGGGGGATCAATATTGCCGATGATGCCCAAAATTGGACATACAGCAAGGAACTGTTGATGGCCCACGATCCGCAGGTCATTCTGCTATCCCCGAGATGGGGAGAGACGGGAGAACAGACGCTCAAGGAATTTACCACTACCAAGCCGTATGCCGACCTCAGCGGCAGCATCAGGCTCTTCGATGCAGACCTCATCAGCAGGCAGGGCCCCCGCAGTGCCAAGGCGCTTGCAGAACTCTTTGTTCTCATCCATCAGGAGCAGGCGCAATGAAGCGGATGCTGGTCCCCGTCCTGGCAGGCACAGCCTTGGCCCTCATGCTCCTCTCTTTGACTTTGGGACCTTCAAACATCAAGCTCTCCGACACCGTGGCCATCCTGCTGGGAAAAGGCGCATCCGCCAATAAAGCATATATCATCCTTCAGCTCAGGCTTCCCAGAATTCTCTCATCCTTTCTTACCGGTGCAATCCTGGGGCTCAGCGGAGCGGTTTTCCAGGCGGCGTTGCGCAATCCCATGGCCGATCCCTTCATTTTAGGCATCAGTTCGGGAGCATCCTTCGGTGTGGCGGTAGCCCTCTTCATCGGCCTTGCACCGCTGTTGGGGCTGCCTGTGAGTGCATTGGTTGGTGCTCTTGGAACCACGCTTTTCATCGTAGCCCTGGCCTCCAGACGCAAAAGCAGCAGCACCACCTTGCTGCTCACCGGTGTTGCGGTGAACTACATTCTCTCCGCTGCAATGACGCTGCTCATGTTCCTGCACAAGGAACAATACCAGAGAATCCTTTTCTGGACCTTGGGAAGCTTCTCATCGAGCACCTATGGGCAAGTTGTTGTTGTTCTTTTTGCATGGATCATCTTGTTCATTCCACTCTCCTTGAATCACCAGAGCATGGACATGCTCCTGCTTGACGAGCTTTCAGCACGGGCGGGAGGACTTTCCGTGAGAAGGACCCGCCTGCTTTTTTTGCTGCTTGCTTCCTTTGCCACCGCCTTATGCGTATCCTACTATGGAGTCATCGGCTTCATCGGCCTGATGGCACCCCATGCCACCCGCCTGATAATCGGCCCCAAGCATCAGAAGCTGTTGTTTCCCTCGAGCCTGCTCGGCGGCTTGCTTCTGCTTGCCAGCGATACCATTTCCAGGATTCTGCTTCCCTCGGGAGAACTTCCAGTGGGAATCATAACCAGCATGTTGGGTGTTCCCCTCTTCCTCTACCTGCTTCACCGCGGGAGGTACTTCTATGGATAGCCTTGAGTTTTCACACCTGGGTGGAGGCTATGACACCCATCCTGTCTTTGAAGATTTGAACCTGAAGCTGCCAAGAGGCACGTTCATCGCTCTGACAGGTCCCAATGGGAGCGGCAAATCGACGTTGCTCAAGTTCATCTACAAACATTTGAAGCCTGCAGCAGGAAACGTCTTGGTCGAAGGTCGCAACGTGGCTTCCCTCAGTCAAAAGGATCTGGCAAAGCAACTGGGTTTTGTCGCCCAGAACGGCAAGCTCGACTATGCCTTCACTGTCACCGAAGCAGTCAGCATGGGGCGATATGCCTATGGGGGTGAGGACAGCAACCACAGCGTTGAACAAGCCTTGCTGGAATGCGATATCGTGCATCTCAAGGACAAGCTGGTAACCGAACTAAGCGGAGGCGAACTACAGCGCGTCCTGCTGGCCCGCGCCCTCTGCCAACAGGGAAAGATTCTGTTGCTCGATGAGCCGGTCAACCATCTGGATGTCAAGCATCAGCGTTCGATCATGGAACTGCTCTGCCGTTTGGTGGAGAAAGGCTATACGGTAGTATGTGTATTGCACGATCTCTTGCTGGTGCAGATTTACAGCCAAACAGCGTTGGTGCTGCAACAAGGAAAGGTTGTCGCATACGGTTCCACCGAAACGGTGTTCACCGAAAGCCTTCTTGAGAATGTGTATGATATCAAAGCCCATCAGGTGTACGATCCGACCCTGAATCGGATGCTCTGGCTTCCTACCTACAAGGCCTCATCACCATGAATGTGTTTCGCCTCTTTTTACATCGCACCTACCGCAAGGTGGTGAAAATCATTCTCGCACTCTCCTACGATTTCCAAACCTGGCAGGAGTGCGAGCTTCCAAGCGGTCCGAAGATTTTTTGTTCCAACCATTTCAGCAGCAGCGATGTGCATTTTGTGACCACCTTGTCCGATGATGTGCTGCATATCGTCATCGGACCCGGTTT
>DJGJ01000073.1:88363-95764 GCA_002432715.1 Sphaerochaeta sp. UBA5849
GGTTTCGGGATTCCTGTTGTAGGGTCGTTCCTAGGATGGACTGAACAGATTCCGGCTCTCACCAAGGAAGATCGCAAACAGGTGGTTGCAAAGGCGGTATCATACCTGCAAAAAGGAGAGAGTGTGTACATTTTCCCCGAAGGCGGATTGAACACCCAAGAGACCTTGATGGCTTTCAAACGGGGCATCGCAGAGATATACCTTTCCCATCCCTGCCCTGTCATCCCCATCGGGCTCATCGCCCCCAAGCGACGGGTGAAAAACAAGATGAGCAGGACTGCCGGCAGAACCATGACGGTGGTAAGCCGCAACTACTATGCAAATATCGGAAAACCGATGGAGTTCAAAGCGGCTCTTTCGTTGGCCGAGGTGGACCGAGACAAGGCTTGTCAGAGCATTCTTGATGAGCTTGGCATACGAATCGAAGCCTTGATTCGAGAAATCAAGACCGACAAATTCTGGAGTTGACCATGGAAGACCTACAACGCGCATTTTCCGAATTCAAGACCCAGGTGCAGGAGATTGCCGAGCATGCAGATTCGGTACAGAAGCTGAGCTTCAAGGCGGAGTTGAAGAACGGTACTTCGTTCCGTTTCAACTACAACGCCGATTCCTTCGGTCCCAAGCAAGCCTACCATCCGAATTCTGTTTTCAACGGCATTGTAGACTGTGTTTCCGCCTTTATCGCCATTTGGCTGGTTTCCCTCTTCACGGTGCGGATGCTGAAGGCCGACAGGGTTGAGCTCTCCTTGATACTTTCCTTCTCGTTCATGGTTGCCGTCTTTGTGTTCTCCGCCCTCTATCACTTCATGCACCGAGAGAAGAAAAGCTGTCTGGTATTCTACAATCTCAAGGAGATTTCCAAAATACTGGCATTGGCATTTATCAACCTCACCATCGCCACCTTCTTTGACGCCGGCAAACTGCAAATCACCCAATCGCTCTCCTTGGCTCTGGTTGCCTTGAGCCTCCTTTTCCTCGTAGGAAGAACCCAACTTTCCCTGCAGGTAAGTCTTGCCCTTGCCGCCATGCTTCCCCTGCTTTCCCTCATCGCATCCCAGTCGCTTGAGAGTGTGATCCGCACCCTGCTCTTCAGCCTCTGGTCGCTGGTTGCCCTGGTGAGCAAACCACAATCGCGCATGCGGACCACTTCGATTTTTGCCTTGGTCGGCCTCCTCTCCCTTGCAACTCAACTGAATGCCGTGATGATTTGACTTTTCAAGACCCTCTGTTGCGCCTATACTGGAACGCAGGAGGAGCCATATGAAACTAGGAATACTGGGAGCAGGCAATATTGCTCGCAAGATGGCCGCTACGGTTAATGAAATGGAACATGTCGAGGCGCATGCGGTTGCATCCCGCGATTTGCAGAAGGCACGCGAGTTTGCCCAAAAATGGAATGTGCGCAAGGCGTATGGATCCTATGAGGAGATGCTCAGCGACCCCGAGATTGATTTGGTGTACGTCTGTACTCCCCATTCCCTGCATTTTGAGCATATGATGATGTGCCTTGACAAAGGCAAGCATGTTTTGTGCGAAAAGTCTTTCACCATGAACGCCGAGCAGGCCAGGAAGGTCCTTGCCTACGGCAGGGAGAAAAAATTGCTCGTCGCTGAAGCAATTTGGACAAGGTATCTGCCCATGCGCCTGGTGCTCGATCAGATTTTGGAGCGGAGGGTCATCGGAGAGCCGCATGCACTGACGGCCAATTTGTGTTATCCGGTCAAGGGTGTCAAGCGTTTGACCGATCCCGCCCTCGCCGGCGGAGCCCTGCTGGATGTGGGCGTCTATCCGATCAACTTTGCAATGATGGTGTTCGGCAACAACATCGAGAGCATTGAATCGAGTTGCATCAAGACCGACAGCGGAGTGGATGAATCCAACTCCATCACCCTCACCTTCAAGGGGGATAAGATGGCCGTATTGCACTCCTCCATGGTCAGCACCTCGGACCGTCGTGGAGCCATCTTCGGCACCAGGGGGTTCATCGAGTTCTTGAATATCAACAACTGCGAGGGAATCAACGTATACGACAAGGAATACAATCTGGTGGAGACCTACAAACCCTTCAAATTTATCACCGGTTTCGAACATCAGGTTGAAGCATGCCGCAAGGCGATCGAGGAAGGAGCGCTTGAGTGCAAGCAGATGCCTCACAGCGAAATCATCAAAGTCATGGAAGTGATGGATACACTGCGCTCACAGTGGGGTATCCGCTTCCCAGGAGAGTGAGAGATGGAATTGGAAGAGAGAATGGCGATCTTGGTGGCACAGGAAGAACTGCTCACATTTGAGACGTTCACCTGCGAGGATGCATGGGAACTGGGGAAAATCTTTGTTGCCGATGCAATGGATAATGATTTGAAGATTGCCATCTCCATCAAGGCACTGAGTGGAAAGACACTGTTCCATTATGCCCTTGAGGGAACCAATCTGGGCAACGACGGGTGGATCGACCGCAAATTCCGTACCGTCCAGCATTTTGAGATGAGCACCCTTCGCTACTCACTGTTTCTCAAGAAGCGGGGGGCAACCCTTGCCGATCGCGGATTGGACCCCTCTCAATTTGTGGCATGCGGTGGTGGCTTCCCGATTTTCGTCGAGGGAGTCGGTTGTGTCGCAGCCGCCATGGTCTCAGGCCTCAGGGACGTCGAGGACCATGAAGTTTTGATTCGTTGCATCAGCAAGTATTTGCTGGTCGACGATGTCCCGCGTTATCCGATCGACTGAGCCTTGAGCAGGTGCGTGTAGTACCTGCTTTCAATGTCGGCTTGGTCTAGTCCCAGCCTATGCAGCATTTCCATCAGGAAGGTCCTCGCTATGGGGACCTTCTTTTCCTCTTCAAGGATGAACTCCATCTCCAAGAACCAACCAAGCGGAGGGACTTCGACCAGTTCCAGATGCAATAGAGGAAGGTCATCGGAAACTTGATAGGAGTAGGCATATCCCCTTTTGGTTTTTCGAATATGGACTTCATATCCGAGGGACAGGCAGAATGCATGTGCATTCTCAAACTGGCTGTCGCTTGCTGTGAACTCCAGCTCCTGATTAACCTCGATGCCGTCCTTGAGTGTCTTGTATTTTCTGGTGAAAACCAGTTGGCCCGACAAAGCAGAAAAGGAAGGGCCGATGCTCTCTCTTCTGAGCCTGAAAAGAGCGTCCTCGCCCGGGGTGCAGTAGTAGACATCCTCTTTGATCTCGCAAAGAGGTGCAGAGACGCCGTCCAGTCCATCAAGCCTGCATTTCATCTTCGCTTGGTCATGCACATGGGCTTTCAGCTCAACCTCATAGGACATGTCAGTCCTTCCAGGGGAAAATCATGTTTTTCAATGAGCGATGACCGACACATTCGCGTTCCTCATACAGCAGTTCGTCCCAAGGCAGGTGTTTTCTGTCAGCATCCGCATGCTCTTCCAAATAGTCATACTTGAGCATCAAAAGCTTCACCGCATCACTGGAAGCAAGGTACATGCCGGTAATACCGGGAGCGAGACCTGCCAGCAACGCCGAGAAAACCAGAGTAACCACCTGATATACAGCAAAGAAGAGGGTGAAGAAGAGATTGTCGAATACGATGATGAAACTCTTCTTCAGCGTTTTCGTCGGCCTGTCGCCTTGCATGAGAAAGAACAAGGGAAAGTAGTAGAACAGTGCGAACATCAAGCCCATGAAGAGCCAGAACAGCAGGACACTGAGCAACATGCCGATTGCATTTCCGTAACTGAGGTAGAACGGAATGACAAACATGATGAGGGTGGCATCGAGCACGATCAAGAGCCAGTACAACAGGGCATGGCGCCACGACTCCCTGATCCCCCGCTTGAAGCCTTCCCAGCCGGGTCGTTCATACTTGGCATAGGCGTGCGTCGAAGCGGCAGCTCCCGCACTGTAGAAGGCGAACAACCCTGCACTGGCCAAAAGAGTGAGCAAACCGAGAGCTCCATTGGTGCCAAAGAGCGACATGCCGCCCATGAAGGCAAGCAGAATCAAGAGAAAACCCAAGTTGATCACAACCATCGAAATGAGGTTGTCCCAGCCGTCGAAAAACGCTTTTTTCAGAAAGAATCCAGTCATGCTACAAGAGTACTCATACACGGGCTTGAAAGCAAGAGGGTTTGGAGAAGAGCTTCGCTATTCAATTGGTCAAGAAATCGAGGATGTCCCAGCCAGGCTGTTCACTCTGCTTGTACAGTTCGGTATACCCGCACTGTTTGCAGGTGATGGTAACAAACCGTTTGTTCTGCACATCGAAAATCTTGGCAAAATTGCCTCCGGTAGCCTGGAAGCGGTCGCTTTCATAGTGGGTGCAACCGCATTTGGGACACACATACTGTTGTTTTTCCATGGACTCTACTTTACCATGAAAAAGCCGCAGATAAAAAGAGGGTAAAAACCCTCTTGACTAAACCAAACACCATTGGCTATAGTGCAAGAGTTGTTACGGCGGCATAGCTCAGTTGGTAGAGCAAACGGCTCATATCCGTTCGGTCAGGGGTCCAAGTCCCTTTGCCGCTAATCAGAAGGCCTCCTTGGAATTCCAAGGAGGCCTTCTCTTTCTCAAGCCAGATTCCTGACTGAATGCACCATCGGACATGCGTGAACTTCCACAGTGATTTGCAGTTGCAGGATGTGGACGAACAGAGTCCTGTGGAGGCAGAGCGGGCGAGGTGGAGCCTTCTGTATTGAATTCGGTTTGATGCTCCAAACCATACGCAAGAATATCGGGATAGGCGTCCTTTCCGAAATCACGGTAGTGTGCCTCAAGCAGGACACAGCCCTGCAACGCTTGCCTGCGGTCGGTGGTAGCTTCTACGGTGAAGGGTAGCCGGTGTTCCTTGATAAAAACAGACGCCCTAACATACGCACTGAGCGCTTCCAGCTCCAATGAGTACAATTTGCATTCTGTTCAATCTCCTCTTGTAGTACTATAGTATGGTTTTCCCGATCACGAAAGCCTATACTGCTGCCATGAGAATCTTCTATGCGCTTACCTTTGATGAGAAGACGCTGGACACAATTTGTGCCATCCAGGACAGCATCGAAGTGCTGCTTGACAAGGGTCGAAGAACCGCCCGGCCCAATCTGCACCTTACACTGAGTTTTTTGGGCGAGCAGGATCCTCTCTTGCTGCCTCTTTTCAAAGAGGTATTGGATAGGCTTCCCGGCAACCCGATTTGCCTGCAGTTTACGCATCTCGGACACTTTGACAAGGCTGGAGGAAGCATCCTTTGGCTGGGAATGAAACACAATACCGACATTCAGGCAATCCAGGAGATGTTGGTCAAGGACCTCAGGCGCAACGGCATCAGTTTCTCCGATACTCCGTTTAACGCCCATGTGACCCTGTTTCGCAATGCCCGCATTGCAGAACTTCCTTTTTTGTCGGCCTTCCGCGGCAACGCACAGGCATTGCACCTGATGCACTCCCATCAGGTCCATTCAGTTCTCACCTATACGCCTCTGGCTTCTAACTTTTTATCAGAAAACTAGTTGGATTTGGCTTCATTGCATCGATTTTGTTTGTATGCTATGGTCAGGCCATGGATACCTATGTAGAGCAGAATGCACAAGCCTGGGATTGGGAGGTCGGTCGCCGCAATATCTGGACCGATGGTTGCACACAAGAGCAGATCGAGAAGGCACGCAAAGGAGAACTCGATATGGTCCTCTCCCCATTCAAGAAAGTGCCCTCATCCTGGGTCGCCGACATCAAAGGAAAACGCGTCTTGGCATTGGCATCGGGAGGCGGGCAGCAGGCTGTGTTGCTGAGCCTTGCCGGAGCAGAGGTGACCGTATTCGATATATCCAGGAAGCAGCTTGCCCAGGATGCCTCCTTTGCAGAAAAACTCGGCCTGTCACTTACGTTGGTACGTGGAGACATGAGGGACCTTTCATGTTTCGAGGATGCAGCATTCGACATGATTTTCAATCCAACCTCATCCTGTTTCATCGATGATGTAAAGGCCATGTACAGACACTGCTACCGGATTCTGAAAAAGGGGGGCAGTTTTCTCACCTCGATAACCAATCCTGTTCTGTATATGTTTGACGAGAAACGCGCCATGAAGAACAAGCTTCGCGTCAAATACACCCTTCCCTACTCCGATTTGACCAGCCTCGGCAGCAAAGAGCTGCAAAAACGAATGAAACAACACGATACGGTGGAGTTCAGTCATACCCTGGAGGATCTTTTGGGCGGAGTGACCGATTGCGGTTTCTGTATCACCGACCTCTATACCGATACCGCAGGGTGCATGATGATGGATAGCTTCATCCATGACTGCTACATTGCCATCAGAGCACGGAAAACCTGAGAAAAGCTTGTTGCTTGGCCGTCAAGCTGTGTATACTGGTTATATGGAAAACTATTTCGCACGACTATTATTGACCAGCGAGCTTGATGATCCGATCTACTTTGCCAAGATCCATCAGCAGATTGCTGATCTTGAGAAGCAACGCATCGCCCATTTCAATGTCCATGGGCCGATGAATGCCGAGTATGTCGTACTGATGAGTGAATTGAATATGGCGTATCTGCAAGCTCGGGACACCTCCAGCGAGTTGGAGATCGCCCAGCAGATTTATCAGACCAGCCAAAACCTCTATGGTGATGAAGACGAACGAACCTTGGAGGCCTTGATTGCCTTGGGACTCTCCTACCTTGACGATGGGCAGAGCGAGATGGCGCAGGGCATCGCTACATCCCTGCTTTCGTTGAACTGGTCCGAGGAGAACGGGCCCGCTTATGACCTGTATATCGATGTACTCTGTTTCCAGGCTGACATCCAGCACAACAAGGAACTGTATCCCCAGGAATTAGTTATCAGAAAACATGTCTTCTCCCTGCTTGAGGAGTTGTCGGGATCGGTCTCCAGCCAGGCGATCATGGCGCGGTGCGCCCTCGCCTTCTGTTTGGAGAAAATGAAACGGTACAAGCAAGCACTCGATCACTATCAGGTTGTTCGCTCATACTTGGACAGTGATGAACAGTTTGCCACCGAGGCTGAAAAAATCGGGCTTTTGGTGCATATCGGGCGCTGTTACCGCAAACTGGGGAATTTTGATGATGCGGTGGTTCTCTATCACTGGGCTCACAAGCAGGCTGACAAACTCTTCGGGCCCGCCTCTTCCTTGGCCCAGAAAATGAAAAAACTCGTCGGGGTCATCGACGGGGTAAACCAATAATTCCTACTACTATCATAGGTATTGACCAAATTCCTCTGTTTGTGTACTACTTAAGCCGTGTCAGACGAACGTATGATACGCTTTGCAGCGCCAAATCTTGCATCGCTGAAGGTGGGCAGCCTTATCAGCTGCAGGACTACCGATTTCGATGGATTGCTGCAAGCTGTAACACAATGGAATGCCAGACTGAATCCCAAGGGAGTGGAAGAGACCCTT